>NZ_JAWOTS010000010.1:0-169663 GCF_033338975.1 Vibrio sp. Vb0349
ACTGCTGAAGGTGCAATGAATGAGACCACTAATATTCTTCAACGTATGCGTGACTTGTCTCTGCAATCAGCAAACGGCTCAAACTCGAAAGCAGAACGTGTTGCGATTCAAGAAGAAGTGACCGCGCTAAACGACGAACTAAACCGTATCGCAGAAACAACCTCTTTCGGTGGTAACAAGCTGCTAAACGGTACTCACGGCGCGAAATCGTTCCAAATCGGTGCGGATAACGGCGAAGCGGTAATGCTTGAGCTAAAAGACATGCGCTCAGACAACAAAATGATGGGCGGTGTAAGCTACCAAGCAGAAAGCGGTAAAGGTAAAGATTGGAACGTTGCTGAAGGTAAGAATGACCTAAAAATCAACCTAACGGACAGCTACGGCCAAGAGCAAGAAATCAACATCAGCGCAAAAGCGGGTGACGATATCGAAGAGCTTGCGACTTACATTAACGGCCAAACTGACCTAGTGAAAGCATCAGTAGACCAAGATGGTAAACTGCAAATCTTCGCTGGCAACAACAAAGTTGAGGGCGAGGTCGAGTTTTCAGGTGGTCTATCTGGTGAACTAGGTTTGGGCGAAGGCAAAAAGGTAACGGTAGATACTATCGACGTAACCTCAGTTGGTGGCGCACAAGAATCTGTTGCCATCATCGATGCGGCACTGAAATATGTAGACAGCCACCGCGCAGAGCTAGGTGCTTTCCAGAACCGTTTCAACCACGCAATCAGCAACTTGGACAACATTAACGAGAACGTGAATGCGTCTAAGAGCCGTATCAAAGATACTGACTTCGCGAAAGAAACGACGGCAATGACCAAATCACAAATTCTATCGCAAGCGTCAAGCTCAATCCTAGCGCAAGCGAAACAAGCGCCTAACTCAGCGCTAAGTCTGCTAGGTTAATCAATTTAACAAAGCAAGAAACCAAAGCCAGGCTCATCCCTGGCTTTTTGCTTATTGGCTATAACGATTCAGATGTGTCCTGACAGTATGTTCGATAAGGCACTCATATCGATTAGATGATCTCTTTAAATTCCAATGTTTCTGCGATGGTGGCGCAGAGACACCTGAGTCAAGCAGCTGCGCAAAATGTTGAGTCACAACGCAACCTAACTTCGGGGTTTCGAATCAACTCGGCGAGCGATGATGCGGCAGGTTTACAGATATCGAATACTCTCCATGTACAAACGAGAGGGCTTGATGTCGCCTTAAGAAATGCGCACGACGCTTTTTCTGTTGCTCAAACAGCGGAGGGAGCATTGCACGAAAGCAGTGACATATTGCAACGCTTACGCTCTCTGGGGCTTCAAGCAGCAAACGGCAGTTATGACTCAAGTGATCGGCAAAGTATTCAATATGAGGTCGTAGCGCTGCAAGATGAGCTTGATCGTGTCGCGATCACGACAACATTTGCGGATAAAAACCTGTTTGATGGATCTTACGGTTCACAAAGTTTCCATATTGGCGCGAACGCTAATTCAATCTCTTTGACGTTACGTAACATGCGTAGCCATATCCCAGAGATGGGAGGGCAGCATTATGTTGGTGATGCGGTCGATAAAGATTGGCGAGTCACTAAAGATAACCAAACCCTAAAAGTCGAATATCAAGACAGTAAAGGGCAAACCCAAACGGAATCCATTGGACTCAAATTGGGTGACCGTATAGAACAGGTCGCCACTTACATCAATGCTCAACAATCGATAGTGAATGCTTCAGTAACGGAAAACAACGAACTGCAATTCTTCGCTTCTACGATGAAGGCGCCAGAGGGTGTGGTTCTCGAAGGGAGTTTAGCGGATGAGCTTGATGTGAGCGCTGGTCAATTAGTCACAATGGATGACATCGATATGTCGACGGCAGGTAAGGCTCAGCTTTCAGTTGGGGTGATTGATGCAGCAATTAAGTACGTTGATTCGCACCGAAGTGAAATTGGCAGCTTTCAGAACCGTGTAAACGGCTCGATGGATAACTTAAATACTGTGAATCGGAGTGTTACAGAATCCAAGAGTCGAATAAGAGATACAGACTTCGCAAGAGAATCTACGGAAATGGTGCGTTCTCAAGTGCTCCAAGATGCGACAACAGCGTTATTGGCTCAGGCAAAGCAAAGGCCGAGTTCGGCACTTGGATTACTTAGCTGAGCGGATTTCATTGATGTAAGTCGATTAGAAACAAAATTTCAGGTAATAAAAAACGCTGCCAATGGCAGCGTTTTTTCGTGTTCGATTAAGTAAAAATTACTTAGTTACACGTAGAACTGGAGTTTCACCAACAGTTACAGAACCAGAAAGCTTGTTTAGCTCTTTGATTTCGTCCATGTTAGAGATAACAACTGGAGTTAGCGTTGACTTCGCTTTCTCTTCTAGAAGAGCTAGATCGAATTCAATTACAGTGTCGCCAGCTTTAACAGTTTGACCTTCTTCAGCGATACGCGTGAAGCCTTCGCCTTTTAGTTCAACTGTGTCGATACCGAAGTGAACGAAAAGCTCAACACCGTCGTCAGACTCGATAGAGAACGCATGGTTAGTTTCGAAGATCTTACCGATAGTACCGTTTACAGGAGCTACCATTTTGTTGCCTGCTGGCTTGATAGCAATACCGTCACCAACGATTTTCTCAGCGAAAACAACATCTGGCACGTCTTCGATGTTTACAATCTCACCAGAAAGTGGCGCGATGATTTCGATAGCACCAGCGTCAGCGCTGTCATCAGATACAAGCTTCTTAAGTTTGTCAAACAGACCCATTGTGTCATGCTCCTAAGGTTTGGTTTTATTCTGTCGAATTATAGTATACCAATATAGCTCATTAGACGACTTTTTTCGCCGTCTAATGGCCATTAAGTATTGAATTACTTGGTACTACCGATTACTGAGCTTTCTCAGCAATAAACTTTTCTACCACGGCTTCGATTTCTTCTGCTGTCGGTAGAGAAAGGGCTTCTTCAGCCATTGCTTTCACTTCTGCGAAGTTAGAGTTACGAACTACTTTCTTCACTTTAGGGATTGAAATGCCGCTCATTGAGAACTCGTCCAGACCCATACCTAGAAGTAGAAGTGTTGCACGCTCGTCACCTGCAAGTTCACCACACATACCAGTCCATTTACCTTCTGCGTGAGAAGCGTCGATAACTTGCTTGATCACAGTAAGTACAGCTGGTGATAATGGGTTGTATAGGTGAGAAATCATCTCGTTACCACGGTCAACCGCTAGCGTGTACTGAGTTAGGTCGTTTGTACCGATAGAGAAGAAAGACACTTCCTTCGCTAAGTGGTGTGCGATCGCAGCAGCAGCAGGAGTTTCAACCATAACACCGATTTCGATGTTTTCGTCGAACGCGTGGCCTTCAGCGCGTAGCTCTTCTTTGTACTCTTCGATCGCTTTCTTAAGCTCACGGATTTCTTCGACAGAGATGATCATTGGGAACATGATACGCAGTTTGCCGTGTGCAGAAGCACGTAGGATGCCACGTAGCTGATCACGAAGGATTTCACGACGATCTAGACTGATACGTACAGCGCGCCAGCCTAGGAATGGGTTCATCTCTTTTGGAAGATCCATGTATGGGAGATCTTTATCGCCGCCGATATCCATAGTACGGATGATCACAGCTTGACCGTTCATTGCTTCCGCAACTTCTTTGTACGCTTGGTACTGTTCTTCTTCAGTTGGTAGCGCAGTACGGTCCATAAATAGGAATTCAGTACGGTACAGACCAACACCTTCACCGCCGTTACGAAGGATACCGTCACAGTCTTTCACTGTACCGATGTTACCGCAAACTTCTACACGGTGACCGTCAGTCGTTTCTGCGTGTAGGTCTTTCAGTTTCGCTAGCTCTTCTTTTTCAGCTAGGAATGCTGCTTTAACCGCTTTCGCTTCTTCTAGCTCAGCTTCTGATGGGTTAACAACAATCTTGTTGTTCATTGCGTCAAGAATCAGCATGTCGCCATTCTTAACTTTCTTCGTGATGTCGTTAGTACCAACGATAGCTGGAAGCTCAAGTGAGCGAGCCATGATTGAAGTGTGAGATGTACGACCGCCGATATCACAAGCAAAACCAAGCACGTAGTCTAGGTTGATTTGTGCAGTTTCAGATGGCGTTAGGTCGTAAGCAACAAGAATTACTTCTTCGTTGATATCGCTAAGCGAAACAATGTTGATGCCTAGTGCGTTCTTAACAAAACGAGAACCGATATCGCGGATGTCAGTTGCACGCTCTTTTAAGTATTCGTCGTCTAGAGACTCAAGAGCACATGCTTGCTCTTCGATCACTGAGTGGATAGCGTGATCAGCAGTCATCTTGTCGTTTTTGATAAGTGCTAGGATTTCCTCTTCTAGCTCTTCGTCTTCAAGAAGCATGATGTGACCTTCAAAGATCGCTTCTTTTTCTTCGCCAAACGTTTCAAGCGCTTTTTGCTTGATAGTTTCTAGCTGAGCTGCAGATTTGTTACGAGCGTCAAAGAAACGCTGAACTTCAGCTTCTACTTGATCGTCAGAAATAGTGTTTGTGTTTAGGACAATTTCATCTTCTTGAAGTAGTAGTGCTTTACCGATTGCAATACCAGGAGATGCTAGGATGCCTGAAATCATAGCCTTACCTTAAGTTTGGTCAACTTTATAAAACGGGAGAATAATGGGTGCGCTAACGAATAGTTTTAGCTTAGTTTTGAGCCTATTTCCAACGAAGCCATTTTGCTTTCACAAAATGGCTTCTGGAGTAGGAGACCGGATTAGTGTAGTTGGTCCATTAGAGCAACTAGGTGGTCAACTGCTTGCTGAGCTTGTGGGCCTTCAGCAGAAATAGTAACTTGAGTACCTTTTACTAGGCCTAGTGTTTGTAGTTTGAACAGGCTCTTAGCGCTAGCGCTTTTACCGTTAGAAGTCACAGTGATGTCTGCGTCGAATGCTTTTGCTTCTTTAACAAACTGTGCAGCTGGACGAGTGTGAAGGCCGTTTTCTGCTGTGATTTCTACTTGCTTCTCGTACATGTGATATACCCCAATAAATGTATTTTTTTGTTAGTTTGTGACCAGATTTTAGCTTAACTGCTTTACATCTTGTGCGCTAGCACGGGAAGAGTTCAAAGCGCGTCAGTTCTGATACTAGTCAAAAGTTTGGTAACTACGCAACTGTTTGCGTGCGTAATCACTTTGAAACCTTTTTGTGTTCTGCTTCTTTATTTTGAAGCTAGAAATAAAACACCCTGATATTACCAAAGGTAGGGCAGGGATCAACAAAAAAGCCCCTAAACGGGGCTTTTTTAAACTAAAAATTGATTTGAACACATATTATTGTTGGTTCTCTTTTTCGGTAAAGATACCTGCAAAGAGTGCTGTACTTAGGTAACGCTCACCGGAACTTGGCAAGACAGTTACAATTGTTTTTCCTTCAAATTCAGGTAGTTCCGCAAGTCGGTTCGCTGCAACAACCGCTGCGCCAGATGAGATACCAGCTAGGATACCTTCCTCTTCCATTAGGCGACGAGCCATCTCAATCGCTTCTTCTGAGGTAACTTGCTCAACACGGTCAATAATGTCTAAATCGAGGTTACCAGGGATGAAACCAGCACCGATACCTTGAATTTTGTGTGGGGCAGGTTGGATTTCTTCGCCAGCAAGTGCTTGTGCAATAACCGGAGACTCTGCTGGCTCAACTGCAACAGAAGTGATGGCTTTGCCTTTTTCACCTTTGATGTAACGGCTTGTACCTGTGATAGTACCGCCCGTACCAACACCAGCAACGAATACGTCGATTTCACCGTCTGTCGCTTCCCAAATCTCAGGGCCCGTAGTCTTTTCGTGGATCTCTGGGTTCGCAGGGTTGTCAAATTGTTGAAGAAGTAGGTATTTCTCAGGGTTGCTTGCTACGATTTCTTCTGCTTTAGCAATCGCCCCTTTCATGCCTTTCGCCGCTTCAGTCAGCTCAAGGTTTGCGCCCAGTGCTTTAAGTAGCTTACGGCGTTCTAGGCTCATTGATTCAGGCATGGTCAATGTTAGCTTGTAACCGCGAGCGGCCGCTACGAATGCTAGAGCAACACCTGTGTTACCACTGGTAGGTTCTACAAGCTCTACACCTGGCTTAAGAAGCCCCGCTTTCTCTGCTTCCCAAATCATGTTTGCACCGATACGGCACTTAACACTGAAGCTAGGGTTACGCGCTTCAATTTTCGCAAGAACTTTGCCGTTGCTTACTTTGTTTAGACGAACGAGAGGTGTATTACCAATAGTAAGAGAGTTATCTTCGTAGATTTTGCTCATAGTGATGTTCCTTCATTACACGTTGTGTGAATATGGATAGAAGAATATGCGGTATGAAAAAAAGGGAAAAGGATTAAAAAGTTATATCTTATTAGGTTGGCCCAGAACTTGATAAAAGAAAAGGGAAAAGCTGGCGCTGATCCCTTTCCTTAATCTCTAATCGACTATCGTTGGTGCTTAAACTCCGCGACCCACATCGCGGTTGCACCACATATTGCTACAGGCATGACAATGAGGTTCAAAATTGGAATCGTTGTAAATACTGAAACCAACACACCAAAGCCATAGGCTTTACCTTGCTTTTGTTTCAATTTGTAACGCATGTCGTTAAATGGGATTTTATGGTTATCAAACGGGTAATCACAATATTGAATCGCGAGCATCCAGGCGGTAAAGATAAACCATAAAAATGGGCCTACTGTTTGTCCAAGGGCAGGGATGAGCAATAATAGGAATAGGCCTATTGCTTTAGGTAATATGTAAAGGAGCTTTCTCCACTCACGAGCTAAAACGCGAGGAACATCTTTCAGGACGGCAGTGAAACCATCATCATTTACTTTTTGTCCCGTTAAGTACTCTTCCACTTTTTCAGCCAAGAGGCCATTGAATGGCGCGGCGATAAAGTTCGCGAGCGTGCTGAAAAAATAGGAGAAGGTAGCGAGTATCGTCAGAGCGAGTAAAGGCCAAAGAATGTAAGTTAACCAGGATAAAAACTCAGGCAGCTGCCCAATCCAGCCTTCTATCCATATATTAAGGTTTGAAAATAGATAGAAGATGGCACCACCTACAAGCAAGATATTTGCAAGTAGAGGTAAGATGACAAAGCGCCTGATTTTAGGGGCAAGTGCCAATTGTATCCCGTATAGAAAATAACCGAACCCGGTTCTCTGCTGATTGTTTTGCTTCATGTCTATTTTGGCTTCGTGTAAATGAAAACTCATTGTACCTGTGAGGACTTTTCTTTCAATGCCCTGACAAATGACGTCTTGTTAAGTGGAATCGTGGCAAGAATCACAACAAAAAACGGAACTTCTTGCATTAAGTTGTTCTAAATCTACATATAGTTTTGGTAAAGTAAACGTATCATTCAGATTTATTGCACTTGGGTTGCTGCTCAAGGAACTGCGAGTAGTAAAAACAAGTATATTGAGAGTAAATAATGCAGGAATTGCGATTCGTACTCATTGTTGTTGGCGCATTAGCCATCGCGGCATTACTGTTTCATGGTTTATGGAGCAGTAAAAAAGAAGGCAAAGCAAAGTTTGGTAACAAGCCACTTGGTAAGCTGGATGTTGACCAAGAAGACAAAAATGATCTTGTTGAGAAAGAACGAGACTTCGCTCCCGCTCCTGAAGATGACTTTGAGATCATTCGCAAAGATCGCAAAGAACCAGATTTTGGGATGGCGAATTCTTTCGACAACAAGTTTGAATCTGACCCGTTATTCGGTGGCCCATCTGAAGTCAAACAGACGCAGCAGGAGCCGGATGACATCCCTTCATTTGTTGCAGAAAAAGATAAAGAAGAGGACGTTGAGCCTGTTGTTCAAGCAACAGTAGCTGAAGAGCCATTCCAACCCGCTGTGGAAGAAGACGCTATTCCCGCCGCGTTTGATATTACGGAGAAAGAACAGCAAGTCGAAACGGTTAGTGAGCCTGTCGTTGCAGAGCCTAAGGAAGAGCCAAAGCCAGAACCTGAAATGCAAGTGATTGTATTGAATGTGCACTGTGCTGGTGAAGAGCCATTTGTTGGTACTGCTTTATTTGAAAGTATGCAACAAAACGGTCTAATTTATGGCGAGATGGATATTTTCCACCGTCATGTCGACTTGTCCGGTAACGGCAAAGTGCTGTTTAGCGTCGCTAATATGATGCACCCTGGTACGTTTGAACATGCTGATCCTGCTGAGTTTACAACGAAGGGTATTTCATTCTTCATGACATTGCCTTGTTATGGCGAGGCTGAACAGAACTTCAACTTAATGCTCCGAACTGCGCAGCAAATTGCTGATGATTTAGGTGGTAACGTACTTGATGACCAGCGCAACTTAATGACGCCAGATCGTTTAGCATCTTATCGACGTCAAATAGTTGAGTTTAATGCCGCTAACGCATAATCTTAACAGCAAATAATAATAGGGCTCCGGATGGAGCCCTTTTTCTTGGATTTCCCAACCTCACCGATTGAAAATACACGGGGCTTTACTATGTCTGAATCAGTACTTCAGCGACTAGAAGAACTAAAAGAGTCGTTGCATTACCACGCTGTGCGTTACTACGTGGAAGATAACCCAGAGATCCCTGATGCCGAGTACGACCGTTTAATGCGAGAGTTACTGGATATTGAATCTGAGAACCCTGACTTAATAACCGTAGACTCGCCAAGCCAACGTGTCGGTGGACAGCCTCTCTCTGCGTTTAGCCAAGTGACACATGAAGTACCGATGCTTTCGCTTGATAACGCGTTTGATGATAGTGAACTCGATAGTTTCCACAAGCGCGCACAAGAGCGCGTGGGCAGCCTGAGTGTGAAAGAATACTGTTGTGAGCCTAAATTGGATGGACTCGCCGTAAGTTTGTTATATGAGAATGGCGTGTTAGTTCAGGCGGCCACTCGAGGCGATGGTACTACGGGTGAAAACATCACAGAGAATGTGCGTACGATTAAAGCTATTCCTTTAAAACTCAGGGGTAATGACTGGCCAAATCGTCTTGAAGTTCGTGGTGAAGTCTTTATGCCGAAAGCTGGGTTTGAAAAGCTCAATGAATTAGCAAGGAAGAAAGGCGAGAAAATCTTTGTGAATCCACGTAACGCTGCGGCAGGTAGCTTACGACAATTGGATTCACGTATTACGGCTTCTCGTCCGCTTAGCTTCTATGCATACAGTGTAGGCGTGGTGCAAGGCGCAGAATTGGCAGCAAGTCATTACGAACGCTTTTTGCAAATCAAATCTTGGGGACTGCCAATGTGTCCGGAAACTAAGCGAGTTGAAAGCTTGGCGGATGTAAAAGCTTACTACCAAGATATATTGCAGCGTCGTGATGCCCTCCCTTATGAGATCGATGGTGTCGTTATTAAAATTGACGATATTGCCGTGCAAGAGCGTCTGGGGTTTGTTGCTCGCGCTCCACGTTGGGCGATTGCCTACAAATTTCCAGCACAGGAAGAAATGACGACACTGAATGAAGTGGAGTTCCAAGTCGGTCGCACTGGTGCGATTACACCTGTTGCTAAGCTAGAGCCTGTATTTGTTGGCGGGGTAACGGTAAGTAATGCGACGCTTCATAACGCAGATGAGATAGAACGTCTGCAGGTCAAGATTGGTGATCACGTTGTGATCCGCCGTGCTGGCGATGTTATTCCGCAAGTCGTATCTGTCATCAAAGAGCGTCGACCAGAAACAGCTCGAGATATTGTTTTCCCAACTCAGTGTCCTGTTTGTGGTTCGCATGTTGAGCGGATCGAAGGAGAAGCGGTAACACGTTGTATGGGGGGCTTAGTTTGCCAAGCCCAACGCAAACAAGCGCTAAAACACTTTGTTTCTCGTAAAGCGTTAGACGTTGACGGTTTAGGCGATAAAGTGATCGAGCAGCTTGTTGATCGTGAGATGGTGAAAACTCCTGCTGACTTGTTTAAGTTATCAGCGGGGATTTTAACCGTACTAGATCGCATGGGGCCAAAGTCTGCGCAGAATATTGTGAATGCGTTAGAAAAATCCAAAGAAACAACTTTACCTCGGTTTTTGTATTCACTGGGGATCCGTGAAGTTGGCGAGGCAACCGCAGCAAACTTAGCAATGCACTTTAAAACGTTGGGAGCGATCCAAAATGCTACCGAAGAGCAGTTGATTGAAGTGCAAGACATCGGTGCTGTGGTTGCTCAACATATTACGACTTTCTTTAGTGAAGAACAGAACCAAGCGGTGGTTAAAGATTTGCTTGAACAAGGAATTCATTGGCCAGAGATTAATACTACTGAGCAGGTGGGGGAATTACCATTAGAAGGTAAAACAGTAGTATTAACGGGAACACTTTCTCAACTGGGGCGTACAGAAGCCAAAGAAGCCCTCCAAGCACTGGGGGCTAAAGTGACGGGTAGTGTTTCTAAGAAAACCGATATTTTGTTTGCTGGTGAAAATGCAGGTTCGAAGCTCGCAAAGGCACAAGAACTGGGTATCGAAATTAAAACAGAACAAGACTTACTCGAACTGATGAATTAAGTCTTCTCAAAAAAGCTAAAAAATAACTAAAAGCCCCGTATGGTAAGCATACGGGGCTTTTTCTTGTTCATAATTAAGTGTTTTTTTATTGAGTAATTGATGCCTTTGTTCTTTTCAGTGATCAAGATCGAACCTTGGGTTATTGGTTTTTTTGACTTTTTTAGTCTGCGAGTGACTTCAAGTTGATACTTTTAAGTTCAATTTAAGTGTTTGATTTTAAATAATAATTTATTGTCTTGTGTTGATGTTGTTAAAAATAAGATCTGGATCAATAAGTTATATGGAACTTTGGAGTGGCTCATATTTTTTTAGAAAAAAAATAAGTTCCATTTGGATGTTTTTAGCTGCGAAGTTAGTCTTAATCACGTGGATACACGGTGTGTATGCAGGAACTAAAAAAAGCCAAATTAGAAATAATGAGGTTTGATCAGGAATTTACTTCTCTCCTTCGGCGGCCAACTAAAGGTGAGATAGAAAAATACAGCTATATCCATTTTTAGGAGTTTTTCCATGGACAAATTTTTTAAGGTTTCAGCGTTAACCGCAGCAATGTTTGGTGTTGTTGCTGTCGCTCCAGCTACAGCGTCTACTGAAAGTGCAGCAGGTGGCGAGTACGTAGAGAAAGTGAACGAATTTATGCAAGACTCAAGTCTGAATGCATTATTCATAGTTGATACTCGTTCACGAACTCGTACAACAGGTAAGCCCGGCGGTGAAAATGGTGACCGTTGGAGTCGTCTAAACTACTCTTCTTACAACGCAATTTTAGACTTCACTTCTGGCTACCACGATGGTTGGGTGGGCGCAGATGTTGCGGCTTACTACTCTGGCGATCTTTACAACGATAGTCTTTACAATTCAAACGAAGGCTACCTATGTAACGAAATCTCAACTTGTAACAACCTAGACTGGGGTGCAGGTGATGGTCAGCAGCTTAAAGTTTACAAAGCAGCGCTGAAATTCAAAGCAAACGAAAACTTTAATGCTCGTTTCGGTATGTTACAGGCTGGTGGTAACGGTACAATCGGTAACGTTTGGAGCTTTGTACCTGGTACTTACCGTGGTTTCGAACTGAACGCTAAACTTGGTGATTTCAACCTAAGCTACTTTGGCGCAGACCAATTTACAGCACCTTGGCTGCTTCACGAAGATGATTACGCACCAGCGCTTTGGTCTGACACTTCATGGAGCTACCTACACTCTCTAGGTCTAAATGGTAACCTAACTGACAGCCTGTTTATGCAACTTGGCCTAGGCCAAGCAACTGGCGTTCAATATGCAAATGGTGTTGACTGGGGGGCAGGTCAAGTGACTAGCTACCACAACGAAACTGACAACACTTCTTACAAGGCTTACTTGAAGTACACTGTTAGTGACCGTACAACTCTAGCATTTGATTTCTACGGTGTTGACGATGATGTGAAATACGATGGTCTAGGTTTCCACACTGGTCTATCTTTGAATCAATCTTTCGGTAAGCTAGCTTGGATGTCTGAGTTGCGCTACACAGACACAGATAACCGTGCGGACTTCGTTCCTCGTACTATTCATACATATGGTATGAACAATGGTACTTGGTCTCAGTGGTGGGACGCGCTATCTGACTGGAACAAAGCGGGTGAGCTAGCATGGTACAACCGTCTATCTTACAACCAAGGTAACGGCTGGAACTACTACCTAGGCTTTGGTTACGGTACTGGCGCTGACTCTGCAGCAAGCGGAGCATCAGGTGACTGGGATTACGAAAGCGAATACGCAGTTAACGCAACAGTATCTTACTCACTACAAAGTGGCGCGCTTAAAGGTTCTACCATTCGTTTACACGGTACAATCCTAGAACGTGATGAGTACGCAGGTGCTGGCGATGCGGATGAAACAGACTTACGTCTACAAGTTCTTATCCCTTACAGCTTCCACTAATACTTAGTGAAATAATAAAAGGAGCCGCTAGGCTCCTTTTCTATTTCACTTCTCGGCCGTCGTATATTTTGCAATATAACGGTGGCAACATATGTACATTACCGTTTGGCAACTCACACTTTATCTCTGGGCCTAACGTACGACCACCGGATGCACCATTAGCATGAGTGGTTAACGGAATTATGGCAAAAGATATTACTAATAGACCAGATAAAAATCTCATAATCATCACCTCAATATAAACTTTAAATATCTACGTACTTGTATAAACCGTGACTACGCAGAAAGGTAAGGTTGAAAAGGGCTCTTATATCAAACTAATCTCTTACTTCTTTACTATTCCCATTCCCCACCTCTAAATCGACACATTTCACTTGGAATATTCGTAACGTCGCCACTTGGCATCTTACATTCGACTATAGGTCCCAAATTAGTTGTACCGCCGTTTCCGTTGTTGTAGGCAAAGGAAGAAAAAGAAAAAATACCGCACATCATTAAAAAGAGAAGCTTATTCATAGTACATCCTCTTACTTACCAAATAAAAAGCACTCAACTTAAATGCTTATGCGTTAAGTATGTATCCGAGGATAAAAAGATCAAAAAATAATTCAATAAAGTTTTATTTTTTAAAATAAATTTAGATCGATAATTTACCTAGATATATTTCTATCTTATTGATTGTCGTGTGTTGAATAATTAAATAATAGGAAATGGGAGGTAGGGTATTAATAATATTACTAATACTTATTTTTTTCTCGATTTTAATTAAGGTAATGAAATGAAAGCAGTTGTTTAGATTAAAGTAATGGAGCATGATTTGCCCCATTACTTTGGCATAAATTAATTAGAATCAGGCTCAATGATTAAAATAATACCTTCCACATCAGTGACTCTTACGCGGGTACCGGCTGGAAGTGCTTGATCCGATTGTGCGGACCATGTGGTATCGGCTACCTTGATGCGATTGAGTCCGACGGAAAAGTCTTCTTCAAGGATAAGAGTACGCCCAATTAACTGCTTGTACTTTTGGTTCAGATCTCTTTCTTGGTCTTCTTGCTTGTCTTTAGACCATTGTCGTCGCCACCAAAGCCAGGTGGTGATTAAGCTGAAGCTTGCAAAGCAAAGCCATTGCAATTGCCAGCTCATTGGCAAAACGGTCATGATTGCTCCAACGATAAGTGCAGACATCCCGAGCCAGAGAAAATACCCAGCGGTACCAAGTAGCTCAACTGCTAAAAGAGCAAAGCCAAACGCTAGCCAATGCCAGAAAGAGATACCTTCCAACAAACTAAAAAAGTCCATAAATTATTCTTTATCTTGTTGTTTAAACATCTCTGCTATCCCTGCAACCGAGCCCATTAGTCCGGTTGCTTCTAATGGAAGCATAATGATTTTACCATTTTCGGCTTGACCAATGCTCTTGATCGCTTCGGTATAACCCTGTGCAATGAAGTAATTGACGGCTTGCATGTCACCTTTTGCAATGGCTTCGGAAACCATGTAAGTCGCTTTTGCTTCTGCTTGCGCGGCACGCTCACGTGCTTCTGCATGGAGAATAGCAGACTGCTTTTCGCCTTCAGCTTTTAATATCTCTGATTGTTTATGACCTTCGGCCTTTAATATCTCAGCTTGGCGAACCCCTTCTGCTTCAAGAATTTCCGCACGCTTATTACGCTCGGCTTTCATTTGCGCATTCATTGCAGCGGTCAGATCGGCTGGTGGCTGGACATCTTTAATCTCAATTCGTGTGACTTTTACGCCCCAAGGGTTTGTTGCTTGGTCAACAATCGCCAACAGCTTGGAGTTGATCATGTCGCGTTGGCTCAGCATTTCGTCCAGTTCCATTGAACCTAAAACGGTACGAATGTTGGTAAGGGTCAAGTTTCTAATAGCGTGTTCTAAGTCGTTGACTTCATAAGCCGCTTTGGCAGCATCGATCACTTGAACAAATCCGACAGCGTCAATAACCACGTTAGCGTTATCTTTTGAAATGACCTCTTGCGCAGGAATATCGAGAACGCGCTCCATCATATTTACTTTTTGACCAACTTTATCAACGAATGGAATGATCAAGTTTAAACCCGGCTTTAATGTGTGGGTGTAGCGTCCGAAGCGTTCAACTGTCCAGTTGTTTCCTTGCGGAACCGTTTTAATGGCTGAAGATAAGATAACGACAGCAAGAACGACGAAAATACCGATGGTGATCAGTGAATCAATTGGCATGAGTTATTCCCTTAAGTGCATAATGTTCGATCCATTTTTACCTATTTATAGACAATAGACAATTGAAGTTCTGAGACCTTTGAGAGGTTATTGGTTTTTTATATGACAAAGGCCGGAAACACCGGCCTTTGTCATTGCATGGTTTTATTCTCGCTATTTCGCGGGGTATTCAATCCAACTTGAACCATCAAGAGAAACATAATACTTCCCTTGTACTTCAATCACAGTAGAGCCTGAGTTCTGCGCGACAATTCGTGTTTCTGGTAGGTTCTCTGTCAATATTGAAGGGCTAAACGTCTTACTTTGATAAATGTTTTTATCCAGGATATTCGAAACGAGCTGCGACAATGCCAGATAGCTAGATGGCTCGCTTACGTGTTCGGTGTCGCCCTGACGCTGAATTCCTTCTCCGAAGATTTTAATTCCTACCGGTGTATGAATGATTGTCGGTGCAGGAATTTCTCGCATACCTGAAATTTGCATGCGGTCTCCTCGCATACCACCACCATGTTCTGGTACCAAAGCGACAACGATGTTGCGTTTTGAGGTCTCTAAGGTTTTAAAGAACGCGTGGAGGTCATCAAGCAAATTCTTAAGGCGCATTTTGTAGCTAGCAATAGATGTGCTTGAGTTCGTATTGATGATCCTGTTGCCATCATGTAGTGAAATTGAGTTGTAGAGTGCCACGACTTTGTCGTCACTACTGTTAAGTCTTTGCTGCCACCAGTTATCCAATACTTGCTTATCGCGGAAGATCGAAGAGCCATCAAAAGATTTTTGGTAAGGAGTTAAGCCTTCTTGAGACATAAGAGCCCCTTGTAAGTCGCCGTCTTTTTTGATCAATTCAAGGAAGCTATCAAAGACACCATTGTGGTTCATCAGTAAATTTTCTGTGAAGCCTAGCTCTTTCAAACTTTCGAACAAGTAGCACTGCTTTGATGGTGCTGGCTGGAACAGTTGACTGTGTTCCTGTTGACCACAATTGGCTCGTAACAGACGAATGACCGCAGGCCCGCTGTATGACGTTGCAGAGCTAAAGTTGTCGAACATGATGTCAAATTCTTTGAATAGAGGATGATCGGCCAGTCCTGCAATTTCGATGTCATCCCACGCGACCGAGCAAATACTCAAGAACAACAAATCGAAAGGAGCATCCATTGCGCTGTTGGTATCGAATGCCACACGTCGAGAAGCTTCTTTAGAAAAGAAATCTGCAGTTAACGTGTTGAGACTGGCATCATTAATTTCCGTTATTTGAGGTTGTTTGCTAGCAGTAACCTCGGTTGTCGGCTGTTGTTGAGCTACTTCTGCAGCCACTGTTGTCTGAGGTTCAGTCGTCATAGGAATACTTATATAGACCATCGCAATAACCACAAAGACTGAAACTCTAACGAACTTGCTCAAAATAAAGTACGCACCACACAAAGCGAGCAATCCGAGTATTGCTTGGAATGATAAAAATCGTCCCAAAAGCTCGACCAGATAACTCAATTCAAACTGCATTAACTGTCCTGCTTGAGCCCAAAGACGGTCTAGAGGAGGGAGATAAGAATCGTAATGCAAGAGCCACGCTGCGGCGACAAATGAAACGATATGGCGCACCGCATTTAGGCTTTTCATCGAGATAGGAAGCAAGATGAAGATCAACAGCGCAAAGTTTTCCATTGGATGGAAATCGATGATTCCTTGAAAATAGAGCGCTGTTTTTGCGATAAAGTAAATGTTCCACCAGCCCAATCCTATAGTGAGGGGGGTAGAGTCATGAGAATGCGATGTCATTACTTAAGCTTCTTGGTGTTAGTGGCTGATGTATCTAGCTCAAAATAGCGCGAGCGTTTTAAGTGTTTGTGGTAAAAGCGTCGGGTAGCGTTTACTAGGTCACGTAGAAAGTATCCTAGGAGTAGGCCAATACCTGAACTGACACACACGGTCAGTAAAAAATCGTTAATATTCATGAACGTTCCTTGAGCTCAATGGTTTTTTTCACAGCAAACAAAGGAGGAACATCAACCATAGAATTAATGGCGTTATGGAATATTTTCCTCTCTGTCGCCAGAGCTGAAACGTCGTCGGATATGACGGCTTCATCTTGAACGATGAATTTTAACTCTGTTTCGATATCTAATTGAGTATCAAACGTGTGAGTTGAGTGAAATAAGTCTCTCACTGGGAACTCAAATATATTGTTGAGTGCAATGTCAATATCGCTATGTCGAATAGCACTGAACAAGACATATAGAGCTTTGTTGCAGGCTGTCACAACGTCGCCATCTCTTCGAATATGGCAAAGACGTAAACATTCCTCTGCCGTCATACCTGGTAATAAGTTCAGCTTGATAAGCGCAAAGTTCACATTTGAGTGTGTTGAGTGGGAAATGACGTCAATACAGTATTGGCTAAAGTCCTGGTTTTGTAAGTAGCCTTTGCTACCAAACTTAAGGTCATACTTTAAGAGCGCCTCTAAACTGTCAGGAATTGGGCGTGTAAGCATCTGGCCTTGAATTGCTTCAACCTGAGTCATAAAGCGCATTGGTGGGATTTGCGCGTGAGAAATGAAGTTTGCCCCCGAGCGAAGTAAGAACTTTTCATCTGCATATCTCAGACATTGTTGGGTCTCCCTGACAATAATCTTTAGCTGACGGCCATACGCGGACCTTAAACGGTAGCAATCTAACGCGATCTGTTGAACTTCGCTTTGGTTATCACAGCTGAAAACAATAGTTGAAGAGCGAGGGTTGTTTAACATCGCTATGAGCTCTTGATTACTCTCAGCCATACTCATCCCTTTTGGGGCTTTCTCGCTTTCTCTGAAGGCTCTTCTGCTGATATATATTCTATCACTATCCGATTTGTCTTCCTGTATGGCACGAGGCTGGTGCGTTTCGTAAGACGTTGCTTTTAGCTTCTTATCTTTAGTGTTAGAGAGAAGGTATTCGTCTTGGGAAATTACACCGTGTTTATTGGACCAAAAATCCACAAGATAGCAGTAGCGAGCATCATCTAATGATGTCATGGTCGCCAAGCCAGCGATGTATCTATTATGAGAAATAAGAATGGGCTTTAATAGTGAAGTCGTCAGATGCCCATATATACAAACACTAATAGTGAGTTTTTTATTATTTGCTAGTTCATTTAAGTCTCGTAGGAAAATACTTACGAAATAATCATCACTTGATGATAATAGTGAATCTGGAACTACTAATATATATGTGGAGAGTTTCTTTATATTTGTTTGGCGAATGTCTTTCACAAGATTTATAGCGTTCGGCGCTTTATTTGTGAATTTGTTGCTAAGAAAGAAACACTGTTCAATATGGAGTGTGGATAACTCATTGAATTTGCATAAGGCTTCATCATTCAATGCAGACAAAAAAGTTTCCTTGTCTGTAAAGCTTGTAAGTGAAGTGTTGTTATTTTCTGGTAGCGTACTGAACAAATAATCAATGACCATTTGCTTATGTGTAAACAAGTTTACATAAACAGAACTTATCTCTTTTTCAGAAGTAATAGCGGATAACCCGGAGATTGCTGACATAAAAGGCCTTATATTCAATGGTTTACTGTCGTTGTGCGTTGTGGCTTACAATCCGCTGTATGCTAATCGTTACAATGTTAACTTTTCTTAGCGACAAGAAAATGACGCCAAGATATTAAACGAAATTGATCAAAAATTAAAATAGTTATAGCATTGCTTCATATGATGTTTATAAGTTTAAATTCAATAATTTTCAAGCCTATGATTTTGCTGTAAATTATTTGTTGCACTTATATGTCGTAAATGGATAATTACAATTCACCTTCATAACCCCTGTTTCTGAAGTCAAACATCATTTAGGGATTTATTAATTATGTGAACTAATAAACAGCCCTGTTCACATTCATTAGCATTCTGTAAATATGAGACGCATAGTTCGATGCGTCAATTTTTTAACAATGGAATTTATACTGCAAAGAGTAATTGGCGGGATTGCCATTACCGCAGTTTAAACACCGTTATATTGTGAAAAAAATGTTGTGACTGAGTCTGCAAAAGATATTAATTCGATCTACTCTTCTTATAACTTAACTCAACATAAGTATATTGAAACAACAGAAAACGAGTCTTACGTGCAAGCTAAAAATAAGTGGTTGGTCTTTCAAGCCAACGGTGCTCGTAATGCCCTGTTTCAAGTGCGTATTAAGCAGACAGGTTTAGAGACTGAAGCGATATGAAACGCCTTCTTTTTGTTAGTTTAAAAGGTGGTTGTGGCTCAACGACCGTCGCTGCGAACTTGGCACAAGCATTAGTTAAGATAAACAAACAAGTACTGGCCATTGAGGTGGTGCCTAACAGTTTACTGCAAACTCATCTTGGCTTGCCGCAGGAAGAGAAAGATGGCTGGGCGAAACAACTTCTTTCAGATAAACCTTGGACCCAGGCTGGTTATGAAAGCCCACAAGGTGCACTTTTTTTACCGTTTGGCCATCTGAATTCTGAGCAGTTAAAAGCGTTTTTTAACGAGCGTTCTCACTACCTGTCAATGCTAGGTGAAATGACGTTGCAAGTGAGCGAAAACCGTGGTGAACAGTGGCTGCTTTTTCACGCCGACTTAGCAGAGCTTACTGATCCTGAAGTGCGATCTTTTGTCGACTCAATGGATATGATTGTGGTGGTGGTAACGGCAGACGCCCTGAGTTATCTCACTCTTCAATCTTGGCTACAACATGAAGAGCTATCGAGATTGCTTCGCTCTGACAAATTACGTTTTTTGGTGAATAAGTATCAGCCAGAAACCGAAATTGGTCGTGATTTCATGTTGGTGCTGAAAAAGGAACTTAGCGAATCCTTGATTCCTGTTTCGATTCATCGAGATACGGCATTGCTTGAATGTGTGGCAAACCTGACGACCGTTCAACACTATTCGCCATCGAGCCAAGCCGCAAAAGATTTTCAGTCTTTTGCTTTTTGGTGTGTATCAGCGTTATCAAGCGCTCAGGACCAAAGCTAATTTATGCGAAGTCTTAATCTGATTTTCCAACGTTGGGTAGTGGACCAATTCAGACTGCAGAAGAACGCTTACGAGCAAGCCTGGAATTGCAAAACAAACTGGGTTGGTGAGTGTGCTTTGTCTTTTTGGTTTTCATTGAGTTTTGTATTTTTAAAGCCGGCTATTTCGGGTGTTCCCTCATGGAAACTGCCTTTGGTTTACTATCCAAACGTTAATTTTGCTGCGCCAAGATGGTTTGATCCTGTACGTTTTATTATCCAAAGCGTGTGGTTGCTTTGCTTCAAGCAAAACGTAAATACAGCATGGTCCAAAAAAACCAGCAGCTTAGCGATGACTTTAGCCGAGCAAATTCGCAATGCGTTCTACTTGCCATTTGAATTGGTTGCAAAAGGCGTCCGCTGGTTAGAACAGACAGCGAACAACATCAAAGATCCGCAAGTTCGAGAGCGTATTAAAGCAAGTAAGTCAGCGATGGCGTTGAACTACACCTTGCTGTTTTTCGTGGTGTTAATCGCTTTGCTGTGTTTTACGGTGCCATTTGGTTATCAGGCTCAGACTGTCTTTGTGTTGTTACTCTGGGCATTAGCGATGATGGTCCGTCGCATGCCGGGTCGTTTTCCTACCATGCTTTTGATCATCTTGTCGGTTACGGCCTCATGTCGATACTTGTGGTGGCGCTATTCGTCTACCCTGAACTGGGACGATCCTGTTGCTTTGTTTCTAGGGGGCGTTTTACTTCTAGCTGAGACGTATTCTTGGATTGTGCTGATGCTTGGCTATTTCCAAAATATCTGGCCATTGAATCGCAAACCAGTATCGATGCCACCGGATCAGTCAACTTGGCCAACCATTGACTTGATGATCCCTACTTACAACGAAGATCTCGATGTTGTGAAAGCGACGGTTTATGCCTCGTTAGGTGTCGATTGGCCGAAAGACAAACTTAACATCCACATTCTGGATGACGGCAAGCGTGATAGCTTCCGAGATTTCGCCAAAAGTGTAGGGGTGAACTACATCCGCCGCCCAACGAATGAACATGCGAAAGCCGGTAACATTAACTATGCGTTGAAGCAGACCAGCGGTGAGTTTGTTGCGATTTTTGACTGTGACCATATTCCTACACGAGCATTTTTTCAGCTCACAATGGGGATGTTCCTGAAAGATCCAAAGTTGGCGCTTATTCAGACGCCGCACCATTTTTTCTCACCGGATCCTTTTGAGCGTAACTTATCGAACTTTCGTAACGTGCCAAACGAAGGCAACTTGTTTTACGGCCTGATTCAAGATGGTAACGACTTATGGGATGCGACTTTCTTCTGTGGCTCGTGCGCTATTTTACGTCGAGAGCCTTTAGAGGAAGTCGGTGGTATTGCAGTCGAAACCGTGACGGAAGATGCGCACACGTCTCTGCGCATGCACCGTTTAGGCTATCGTTCTGCATATCTTAAGCAGCCGATTTCTGCTGGTTTGGCGACAGAAACATTGTCTGCACATGTTGGGCAACGCATTCGTTGGGCTCGCGGGATGGCGCAGATATTTAGGGTAGATAATCCATTGACTGGAAAGGGGCTTAAGCTCTCTCAACGGCTTTGTTACGTCAATGCCATGCTGCACTTTCTATCTGGTATCCCGAGGATTGTATTCCTGATCGCACCCTTGGCTTATTTGTTGCTGCATTCCTACGTGATTTATGCGCCAGCGCTGGCGATCATTTTGTACGTATTACCCCACATGATTCACGCCAGCATGACCAACTCTCGTATGCAGGGTGACTACCGTTATTCGTTTTGGGGTGAGGTATACGAAACCGTGCTTGCTTGGTACATCGCAAGGCCAACAACAGTAGCTTTGTTTGCGCCCCATAAGGGGACATTCAACGTAACGGCAAAAGGCGGTTTGGTTGAAAAGTCTCACTACGATTGGGTGATCTCCCGACCATATTTGGTTTTGGTTGCACTCAATATTTTGGGCTTCGCTGTAGGGATTTACCGAATGGGGTGGGGGCCTCAAGACGAAATCGGTACGGTTATCGTGAACCTCGTTTGGACGATGTACAACTTGTTGATTTTAGGTGCTGCTGTCGCCGTTGCGGTAGAAGCCAAACAAGTGCGAAAAGATCACCGAGTAGAGGTGGCGATTCCTGTCGCGGTAAGGCTTCACTCAGGACACTTGATTCAAGCGCAGATGAAGGATTTCTCTTTGGGTGGCGTGCGCATTGAAATAGACGGAGTCGATGAACCAACCTGTGCGTACCTACTTGGCCAAACCTTAGAAGTGATCCTCAATCGCGGTGGTCAAGAGTTCGTGTTCCCGATGACGGTTGCCTATGCTCATAAGGGGATATTTGGTTTACAACTCAACGAATTGTCTCATCAACAACAAATCCAATACGTCCAATGTACATTTGCACGTGCAGATACGTGGGCGAAATGGCAACAAGGCTATCAATCAGATAAACCTCTATCGAGTATGCAGGCTGTACTGCAAGTCGGCTTTAATGGATACAAACGCTTGCTGCAACATTGTCCTAAATTTGTTCAGGCCAGTGTGGATGCACTTTTATTTTGTATCGAATTTATTTGGTCACTAAGACCTCGTTATGTCCCAATCAGGACCTCAAGTCATGCTAAATAATAAAAAACTAACAGCGTTGACGACGGCTATCACTCTCATGTGTATGTCGGGCAGTCTCGCGGCACAAGAAGTAAGTCAGCAACAACCAACGCCTTTGGCACAGCAAGATGCTGAAAATTCGACCGTATTTAAGCGTGTCATTCCATTTAGTCAATTGGGTTACAGTGGTTCAATTGCTATTCAAGGTAGTGAGGCCAGTGCTTATATTGGTTTCGGTTCGCGACTCGATGAGGTGGTGTCTAATGCCACGTTGTACTTTGACATCACACCTTCACCAGCGTTGCTCTCTTTGGTTTCTCACGTCAAAGTGTATTTGAACAACGAGCTTATGGGAGTGGCGTCAATCGTCGATGGTCAGCAAGGTAAAAAATTGAGCTTATCGATGCCGCTGGATACTCGTTACTTCAGTAACTACAACCAAATTCGCTTTGAGTTGATTGGGAATACTCAGAAAGAGTGTGCCAATCCAAATGACTCGAGCATTTGGGCTGAGATCAGCCAAAGCAGTCGAATTGAAATGTTCGCCCAAAAGACAATGCTGGAAAGTGACTTGAGCTTGTTGCCAGCGCCGTTTTTTGATGTCCGTGATTTCAGCCAGTTAAATCTGCCTGTCGTTATGGGCGGCAAATACGATCTGGATGATGTCAAAGCTGCCGGTGTCTTGAGCTCTTACTTTGGTGCTCTTGCGGGTTGGCGTGGCGCTCAATTCCCTTTTAGTGTCGACACGTTACCTAAGCGCAACGCCATTGTCTTTGTTACCAATGACAACAAACCTGAGTTTCTGAGAGATTTTCCAGACACGGATGGGCCTCGTCTTCAAGTCATCACTCACCCAACTGACCCGTACGTGAAGCTTCTTCTAGTGATAGGCCGTGACAGTAAGGATCTTAACGTTGCGGTGCAAGGTTTGGCGTTGGGAAACCAACTTCTTACTGGGCCAATCGCGAAGATTAATGAAGTCAAACAAATCAAACCACGAGTCCCGTACGATGCGCCAAACTGGGTGAGTACGGCTCGTCCCGTTGCATTATCTGAATTAGTCGAACAAAAAAGCATGTTGCAAGTGGAAGGTCGAACGCCTCCTCCAATCAATGTGAGTTTGCGCTTACCACCCGATCTCTTTACTTGGCAGAGCCGTGGTATACCGATGGATCTTAACTATAGGTATTCGCCACCAGCTGCGGATCATTCTGGTTCTCGCCTGACTTTGAGCATCAATGACCAGTTCATTGAGGCGTTTAACTTAACCACAAAAGGCCAAGGTGGTGAGTCTAACCGTGTGCGTGTTCCTCTGTTAGATGACAGTATTCTGAGTGGTGATGCGCTTGTTCGTATTCCGGCATTTAAAGTTGGCAGTAAAAACCAAATCGAGTTTGAGTTTGGTTTTGCGTCGGTGACTGATGGGCAATGTCAGGTGACGCAGCCAAGTAAGCAATACGCGGTCATTGATGGTGACTCTACGGTTGATTTTAGTGGTTTCCCTCACTACATCGAAATGCCAAATATGCGCGCTTTTGCTACTTCTGGCTTCCCTTACACACGCATGGCCGATTTGTCAGAAACTGCGATTGTTGTTCCAGAGAGAGCTCCAAAAGAAGTGTTGCAGACCTTCTTAAACGTCATGGGCTCGTTAGGAAGTGATTCTGGGTACCCAGGTATTCAGGTGCTTTTGACAGATAAATGGAATGCTGAGCAACTAAAAAATAAAGACATCCTGACGATTGGTGTTGTGGATGCACTAGAAGAAGCCGCTAATAACCCTGACCAAGTTAACTTAGTGGTTAAAGAAGGTCAGAGACAAATTCGCCTGCCAAGCAAAAATGAAAAGCAGCTCGGAATGAACTGGATGAGTCCAAGTGATGCTCGTCAAGTGGCCGCGGATTATGTTTCTGTTGAGGCAGAAGGCTCTTTTGCTGCTATTTATGGTGCAGAATCGCCATTTACGAAAAAACGCAGCGTCATTTCTATTATGGCGGCTCACCCGTCAGATTTTGCGTCGGTTGATCGCGCGTTGGCTGACTCCGGTAAAGTGGAGCACATGTTTGGCTCGGTAGTGACGTTGAGAAATAACGAAGTAGCAAGCTACAACGTGGGTTCGCACTACTATGTTGGTAAGCTTCCTGTGTGGCAGCTCGTTTGGTATCACTTCTCTAATCACCCAGTCATCGTTGCGTGCTTTGCCGCCTTGCTAGTGGTGATTGTAACCATTGTGCTTTGGCGTGTATTACGTCAAGTCGCGTCTAGACGTTTAGAAAAAACTGAGGAAGAGGAATAATGAAAAAACTCATCTCATTCCTTATGTTGTTCGTGTCTCCTTACTTGTGGGCTAACACCTGCGAGTGGCCACAATGGGAAACATTTAAGTCGGTATACATGGAGCAAGGCCGAGTCGTTGATGGCAGTGACGAGCGTATGATTACAACCTCGGAAGGCCAATCTTACGCATTGTTTTTTGCCTTGGTTGCCAATGACCCTAAAACCTTCGATCAGGTTTTAAAATGGACTCAATCACATTTGGCTGGTGGGGATTTGACGGCAAGGCTTCCCGCTTGGTTGTGGGGAAGAAAAGAAAATGGTCAGTTCGGAGTGTTGGATTCTAACCCAGCGTCAGATTCTGATTTGTGGATAGCTTACTCCCTTGTTGAGGCGGGGAGATTATGGAATAACTACTACTATCAGACCCTTGGACATCTGATCGCGAGTCGTATTTTACGTGAAGAAACCGTCAACATAGCGGGAGTTGGAACGGTATTGTTGCCAGCTCCAACGGGCTTTGATGCCGACGGCCAGTACCGTGTGAATCCGAGTTATGTTCCGTTACAACTGATTGCTCGTATGCAGTCGCTGTACCCGCAATACAACTGGGATTCAATGTACAAGGCAAGTGTTCACATGCTAGAGAAAACGATGCCAGCTGGCTTTAGCCCAGACTGGGCAGCATTGAGAAATGGTCGTTATAGCTCAGATGTGGTTACAGGGCCGATGGGCAGTTACAACGCGATCCGCACTTATCTTTGGGCGGGTATGCTAAATGACCAAGTTTCAGAAAAAGCAGTATTAGTACAAAAAATGCAGCCGTTTGTCGCGGCAACCAAAGCCCTTGGTGCGCCAGCGAGAGAAGTAAATACTGAAACGGGTAAATATACCCAAGCAGGAAGCGCAGGTTTTTCTGCTGCGGCTCTTCCTTTACTCGCGGCTTCTGGTGAATCTACGCTGTTGGAGACGCAGTTTCGTCGTGCTCAAAATGAACTTGTGGTGGACAAAAACGATCATTATTACGACAACGTATTAAGTCTATTTGGGCTTGGTTGGCATGAAGAACGTTACCGTTTTGGTGTGCAAGGTGAATTGCTTCCTGTATGGAGCGAGAGATGTCAGTAACAGGACGCGTGTTATGGTGGATTCCACTGGTTGCTTTGGCGGCTGGTGGCGTCGGCACTGTGCATGCAGAAAGCTTTAGCTCAAAACCTCTGACAAAGTCGCAGCTCGCACAGGTCTACAAGCCTATCGAGCTGGTTCAATTTTCCACATCATTAGCACGAGTTGACTCGGTTGAGTGGTTGGTTGAGCAGCTAAAACTGGCGGATGCGATTGGCCGAGATGATATTGTCGAGAGTACTCTGGAGAGGCTGTTCGCGATTGAAGAAAGCAATCCAACGGGGCTTTTCTATCAAGCGAATATGTATCTGAAACGTAAGCAGCCAGAATTAGCAAAACCGGTATTTGAGCGCTTAATCAGACAGGCGCCTCATTCGACTCAAGCGAAAAACTTGTCATCGATTATGGCTATTCAGGGAGAGAAAAGAGCGGATTATCAGCGCGCTCAGTTGCTTGCAAAATCTGGTCGTTACGATGAAGCGATTCAAGCTTACAAAGCCCTTTTCCCAAATGGAATGCCATCACCAGCGTTACAACTGGAATTCCTACAGTTGCAAAGTAATTTGCCAGGCAGTTGGATCTCGGTGAAACAGGGACTGGAACGTTTAAATGCAAATTATCCTAGTGTTCCGTCTTTTCAACTCGCGTTAGCCAACCACATTCGCAAAGAGAATCCTGCCGATCCATGGATTCTCGATACCTATAAAAAGTTAGCGCTTGCTCCTTCGGTTGGAACAAATGCGGCAACGTCGTGGTTGCGTGCATTGGATCAATTGCCTATTTCAGATCAAGTTGTTCAGCAATATGCCATCTTAGCTAGCTACTACCCGTCTGACATGGAGATACAAAGAGCGAATCAAAGCGCGAAAGATCGCTGGAAAAAGGAAAAGGAACTACGCAAAGACCCCACTTATCTCGCCAAGCTCAAAGGGTTAGCGTTGCTCGAGGAAGATAAAACCGACCAAGCAGAAGCTCAGCTGCGTTATGCGTTGACGACTCGTCCGCAAGATCCTGAATTGCTTGGTGCTATGGGTAAGGTTTATCTACGTAGAGGGCAGCAACAAAAAGCGCTCGGATACTTTAAACAGGCTCAGCACTTAGATCATAATCCTGACTCGGCCTCAAAATGGGCAGCGCTAATCGAGACTTCTCAATATTGGGCGTATCTTGATCAAGGTGATGCCTTGGTCGAAAAAGGCCAGTTTAAGCAAGCAGAAAGCGCTTATCAAAAAGCGATTCAAGTAGATAAATCCCAACCTTATGCTTATTCATCATTAGGCTCTTTGTATCTGGTACAAGAAAATTATGCCGCGGCAGAGAAGGTTTTCAAACAAGCTTTGCAACTGGATAGCAGCAATAGTTCCGCATTGCGTGGTCGCTTAGATGTTCGTATTCAGCAGCAAGATTGGTCTGGCGCGGAAGCACTCGCGCGCAGTTACTCAGCCCCACAGCAGAAAGTGGTCGCTGAAAAAATAGCGAGCATCAAGTCGGAAGTTATTTTGACTCGTCTGCGGATCGCAATCGCTCAAAATGATCAGGCAACGATGAAAGCGTCCGTAGAGGAATTGATTGCGCTACAGCCAACCTCCCCATGGTTAAGGCTTGATATTGCTGACGTGGTTCATTCAATGGGCGACAAAGTACGCGCGGATACGCTGATGTCCGATTGGGCTACATCTAGTAATGACCCTGAAATGAAATTTGCTTACGCGCTTTATCTCGCGCAGGACTTCAAAGTGAATGAGGCCATCGCGGAGCTAGAGAGCATCGCACAACATGACATGACAGACGCAATGCAGCGCAATTTAACTCGCTTGAAGCTTGATGCTCAGTTGAGAGAGATTCAAACGCGTTACTTAGCTTCTCCTGAATCAGTAACGGCGACATTACGTGCGCTAGAGTCGGATTATCAAGGTCAAATTCAACCGCTCGCTCGTCTAGTGAGTGCGTGGTTAGACATTGATGAAGTTAAGGAAGCTGAGAGGATTTTCCAAAGCATTTCGTTTGCAGAAGATTGGTCAACCGATGACAAACTGGCTTACGGCAGCATGATGGTAAGCTTGAATCACTTTGAAGATTTTGATCGTTGGTATGCGATCTTAGCATTAAATTCCGCAACACAAGATTTAAGTGCTTCGGAAGCATTACAGCTTGATGAACTCAAAACCCGTCGACTGTTGAGTCAAGCGGATCTGATGCTGGTTAATCAACAGCCTAAGCTTGCGTTGGATTTGTATGAACAAGTTTCTTTAAAGCCTGAGCCATTTAAAACTCAAGCAGAAATTGGCATGTTGCAAGCTAGTGCTTTGACTGGATATGAAGCGACGTATCACGACATGCACCTCATTTTGAATAAAAAGCGCGATAGCTTAACTGCGGCACAGTTGATGACAGTGGCCGCGGTGTTTAATCAACAAGGCTATCGAAATGACGCTAATGCGCTAAATCAGTTGTTGGATGCGATGCCTGATGCCGACGCATTAGCATTTCGCAATAGCATGTCTATAGCAATGGAAAATCAACAGTGGGCGTTAGCTGAAACACGCGCCTATCAAGCCTTAAATCGTGACCGAATGGATAAAAATCGTGAAACTGAAGAGGCGAAAAAAGAACCCCTAAGCTTACGCGAGCTATATGATACTGCTG
Source organism: Vibrio sp. Vb0349 (assembly GCF_033338975.1). NCBI lineage: Bacteria > Pseudomonadati > Pseudomonadota > Gammaproteobacteria > Vibrionales > Vibrionaceae > Vibrio > Vibrio sp. Vb0349. The sequence goes on from NZ_JAWOTS010000010.1 coordinate 28,278, forward strand.
ACGACTACTGGTTGACTCGTAACGTCAAATCGGACATCGATAAACTGCATGATCGGAGTGATGGGCATGTCATGATTGGCTGGGATTACAGTGCACGAGATGGCCGTAATACTTCGAATCAAGTGCCCATAGAAGCCCGAATCCCGATAGAGAGCTGGGATGGGCACCTGTTGCTAAAAGCCGATTATGTTTCTATCGATTCAGGTCAGTTGGACTATTATGAAAAAACCACCGATTCTGACAGCACTTCGTTCCAAAATGACGCATCAGGTATGGCATTTGGAGTGGGCTGGCAGGCTGAAGATTGGTTGGTCGATATCGGCACGACACCAATTGGTTTCGACCATACCACATGGGTTGGTGGTGTGCGCATCAATGGGGACCTGGGTGAGTTCGGTTGGACGGCAGAAGCTTCGCGTCGCCCAGAGACTAGCAGCACGCTTTCTTATGCTGGAATGTCTGTCCCTAGCGGCACGACTGACCCTCAAGGGACTAAATGGGGCGGAGTTGCTCGTACTGGTGTGAAGTTGAGCTCAAGTTGGGACATTGGTGGCCCTTACGGTTTTTGGAGTAGCTTGCAGTATCATGTTTTGACTGGTGAAAAGGTTGAGGACAACACTCGTTTAGGCGTGCTAGGTGGAGCGTACTACAAGTTAATTGCAACGGATGACCAGCGTTTAAGTATAGGTACGAACTTAATGTACCTTGATTACGACAAAAATCTGGGTGAGTACACGCTAGGTCACGGTGGCTACTACAGCCCGCAAAGTTACTTCTCGGTGTCTTTACCTATCAACTTTTATGGCCGATACAACAGTTCTTGGTCATATCAATTGAGTGCATCCGTCTCTAACTCTTGGACTAAGGAAGACGCGCCATACTTATCGACAGTAGCGGAGTCAGACAAAGGTGGTGGTTTTGGTACGTCGTTGCAAGCGGCGGTGGAAAAGCGAGTCAGCAAACGTTGGTATCTTGGTGCGTTAGTCGATGTACAACGTTCTGAGTTTTATACACCAAACCATTTCATGCTTTATGCCAAGTACACCTTTAATGATCGTTGGCAACCAATAGAGTATCCGCCAGCAGCACCAACGTTGTATAGCGACTTCTAACAAAAAACAAAGGCCGGAAATCCCGGCCTTTGTTGTCTTATTCTTAGAAGAATGCGGCGCTTAGTACAAAATTGAGTAAAGCTGGCGACGATATTTGCTTGCTAATGCGTTACCTTGACCTAGCGCACTGAGAATATCCATAAAAGTCTTCTTCACGTCACCGTCTTGGGCGCCCAAGTCTTTTTTAAGAATATTCCACAGCAGTTCCAACGCTTCTTCATCCCGACCAACTTGGTTGTATTGTACCGCCAATTCACAAGCGAGTTCGAAGTTTGCCATGTCTGCTGCGTATGCTTGTTCTAGTCGCTGTAACTCAGGGCTATCTGCAGCCTGCAAATGCAGCTCGAGCTTGGCTATTAGGCTCTTGTAGTAGTTATCTTGATACTCGAGAGGGATAGCGTTCAGTAGTTCTTGGGCAATATCAAATTGTTTGGTTTCTAGCAAACAATCAGCCATCGCGAGTTTCACATCACCACGCTCTTGCAGCTCTGGCGGCAAAGTGTGGATGATGCTCAAAGCCTGAGCATGCTCACCTTGCTGAAGAAGTTCACTGACTTGTTTTAATAGTTGTTCATCTGGGCTTGGCAAATGCTTTTGTAGCATGGTAGCAATGGCATCAATTGGCTGGGGGCCTCCCAGACCATCGACGGCTTGACCATTTATAAACAGCGCGATAGTTGGCAATACTTGCACGCCAAATTGAGACGCTAAAGCGGGCTGATCTTCACAATTTAGTAGAGCAAGCGTAAATGCACCGTTGTACTGTTGAGCAAGAGATTGCAACTCAGGGAGTATCTGTGCGCTTTCTGGCTGAGCGTTGGCCCAAAAGTGGATCAAAACGGGCGTGTTCATTGATCCTTCAAGCGTTTCGCGAAAGTTCTGTTCTGTTATCTCAACGATAAATGGGGATTGCATCAGAGTATCCTTGCCTTGTGTCTTGTCGTTGATATTAGATATGGAGTTGATTTAGGTGAAATTCAAGCGACATTCACCATCAATAATGAATCATTCTATTTTGAGAAAACGTGAGGTAATAGAGTGAGGTTATTGCTGCTCAGGTGTTAGATAAAAAGAAAACGCTGCCGAAGCAGCGCAATTCTAATGCTATTTGTTAGTGCGGTATCAAAATAGGATGAACATGGTCAACACTACACCCACACTAAGCCAGTTAAGCTGATTTAATGTCATTGTTGCCTCGCAGTAGTATAAACATTGCTACAAAACGTAATGGGTGGCGATACCAAATCTAAGCAACTCAATCACTTTGGGCGAAAGAATCCCCGCTGAATTGCGTAGAAATTGATTCGTTTAGTTGAGGTTTTTTTAACCTACATGTTCATAATGACATCACATTGTTACGGTGAAATTACATTTCGACAAAACTTTTTTATGCAGCCTGTCGCAAAATTTTATCAAGTACATGGGTTGGTAATAGTCTTTTCAAGACTGCGAATAATTTAGTCGGTGTAGTAATTCGATAACGAATTTTCGGTGAAACGCTAGTTAATGCATGAAGAACTGGTGCGATGCAAGACTCTGCAGGCAAAACAAATCGATTATTAGACTTGTCGTTGTTGAGTCGCTCTCTTTGTCCTTCATAAGCATGACGATGGGGGCTAGATTCAATATCAACCCACTTCTCAAAGGCTCGTAATGCATTGTTTCTAAATTGAGTTTCGATCGGTCCTGGTTCTATCAATGCCACTTTGATATTCGTATCCGCAAGCTCTAGCCTGAGCGTATCTGTCCAGCCTTCTAAGGCAAATTTTGATGCATTATAGGCACCACGGTATTTCATTGCGGCAAAACCAAGAACAGAGCTGTTTTGTATGATGCGTCCTTCGCCTTGCAGGCGCATATGAGGAAGCACTTCTCTGACCAACTGGTGCCAACCAAAAAAGTTGGTCTGAAATTGATCTTGAAGAGCCTCGGTGGGTAAGTCTTCCAGTGCTCCGGGCTGACCATAGGCACCATTATTGAACACTGCGTAAAGCTTACCTTCTGCTAACTCTAGCGCTTGCTTCACGCCCGAAGAAATGCTTTCTGGGCTGTTTAGGTCTAGATTGATGCAGGTTAGCCCTTCATTAATTAGGCGCTGGACATCTTGTTCTTTCCTACAAGATGCAATGACATTAAATCCCTTGTTTTGTAGGGCGTGAGCGCACACGTAACCGATGCCGGTTGAACAACCCGTAATAAGAATCGACTTTTTCATAATTTAATTTAAGACTCAGAAACCTTGATTAGAGCCATCATTCATCAGCTCCGGTCATGAAGCAAGTGCTTGAGTGCTGGCTCTATTCTGGAGTAGCTAAATTTAAAGCCCAGTTCGGTGAGTTTTTTGGGTTTGGCTCTCATGCTATCGAACAATAAGCAGGAAGATTCTCCCATTAGGAGTTCCATCACCCATTTAGGCGTGAACAAGATATGCGGACGTTTTAGCGTTTTAGCTAGTGTGCCGCTGAATATACGATTAGTCACAGGGTGGGGGGCGCACATATTGAATGCACCGTGGGCATGTGGTGTTTCAAGCAAGTACATGATGGCGCGGACCATATCTAGGATGTGAATCCAAGGCATGTACTGATTACCGTTCCCAAGTGGGCCGCCTACGCCAAGCTTGTAAGGTAATAGCATCTTTGCCAACGCACCACCATTAAGGCCGAGTACCACGCCAGTTCTCATTAGACAAACCCGAGTTTGTTCCGACTCTGCGCGCTTGGCTATTTGCTCCCACTTTGCACATACCTCGTGAGGAAAGCCGTCGCTATTAACATGTAAGCACTCATCAAACGGATGATCTTGTTGATCACCATAGTAGCCAACTGCCGAGCCACTAATAAAAACAGAAGGAGGTTCGGTACTTGCGTGGATCAGCTCAACAATTTGCTCGGTAATTTTCCAACGACTTTTGCAGACTTTTTCTTTTTGCTCGCTGGTCCACCTTTTATCCGCAATAGGCTCACCTGCAAGATTAATGACGGCATCAACGTGATTGAGATCGGCGAACGACTCGAGCGAGTCAAGGTATTCGATATTACCCAGATCAGCATGCTGTAGGCGTTGTTTTGCTCGCTCTGGAGAGCGTGTAAGTAGCATAACCTGGTGAGTTGATAGCAGCTTGAGCAACTCCGAGCCAATAAACCCAGTGCCACCTGTGAGTAATATCTTCATGTTATCTCTTTGAATGTACACGTATTAGAACATTATAGTCGTTTTGTGCTTAGCTTGATCATCTCAACACCATTATTTCTAGGATAGTGACAAGCTGACAGAGAGGCTATTAACTTCACATATTAGAAAATATGTAACTAAATGTTATAGATGGCGCTAGTGCATTCACGGTAGAAGAGTGAAATCTATGCCAGACTAGAAGTTATCGCTCATTGGAACGAGCGTAATCAGTTTGCACAATCAAGGAGGATAGGCATGGAAGCATTTGTTGCGCTTTTTCGAGCGCTCCTCAATAGTGCTCGTGATTTATTACCCATCATCATTGTTATCACTTTTTTCCAATTAGTCGTTTTGCAAGAGCCGCTGCCCAACCTGGTCTCCATTCTTTTTGGCTTGTTGCTTGTCGTTTTAGGATTAACCTTTTTTATCTTTGGCCTAGAACTTGGTCTTTTTCCTATCGGAGAGAGTATGGCTCAAGCCTTCGCAAAAAAAGGCAGCGTGTTTTGGTTATTAGTCTTTGCGTTTTGTTTGGGGTTTGGCACCACGATAGCTGAACCTGCATTAACCGCGGTAGCGGAAGAAGCCTCAGAAGTTGCGGCAGAGGGCGGAATGATCGCTAACTCAGAGCAGTCCATGCAGGATTACGGAGAAGGACTTCGAGTAACAGTAGCTCTCTCTGTGGGGATAGCCATCGTTATCGGCGTTTTGCGTATCTTAAAAGGGTGGCCGATTCATTACATGATCATTGGTGGCTACGTCGGCGTTGTAATACTGACGTGGTTTGCACCTGAAGCCATTATTGGCGTCGCTTACGATTCCGGAGGTGTAACCACGTCCACCATAACAGTACCTTTGGTCACTGCACTGGGCGTCGGTTTAGCGTCTTCTATTAAAGGGCGCAACCCTATGGTGGATGGCTTTGGTTTAATCGCTTTTGCCTCGCTGTTACCGATGATGTTTGTGATGGTTTACGGAATGGTCGTAACATGATTTCAATTGATCATTTCCTAGACACTTTATTATCGACCGTTCGAGACGTCGTTCCCATCGCCAGCATTATTTTTGGTTTTCAGTTAGCGGTTTTAAGGCGTCCTGTTAGCAACCTTAAGAAAGTTTTGCTTGGGTTCGTTTATGTGATTCTCGGGCTAGCTCTTTTTTTACTTGGATTAGAAATGGCATTGTTTCCACTTGGGGAGACGATGGCTGTGCAATTAACGGCGCCGGAGTTTTTACAAGAGTTCAAAGTATCGGTAGGGAAAGCCTTAATGTGGGTCGACTATTATTGGGTTTACACCTTCGCCTTTTTTATAGGCTTTAGTACCACGATTGCAGAGCCTTCTTTAATCGCTGTAGCGATAAAAGCAAACCAAGTCTCTGGAGGCAGTATCAGTATTAACGGCTTGCGCGTAGCCGTTGCGTTTGGGGTGGCAATTGGTATTGCATTAGGTAGTTACCGGATTGTCGTGGGCGATCCCATTCATTATTACATCATCGCGGGTTACATCGTCGTTGTGATTCAAACGTTTTACGCTCCTAAGCTTATTGTTCCACTCGCCTACGATTCTGGAGGCGTAACAACTTCTACCGTCACTGTCCCACTTGTAACTGCATTAGGGTTAGGGCTTGCTTCGACCGTCCCTGGAAGAAACCCAATGATTGATGGCTTTGGCTTGATCGCGTTTGCCAGTCTGTTTCCTATGATCTCTGTGATGGGCTATGCGCAAATAACCCAGTGGCTGAATAAAAACGTCTCGGAGGAAGAAGAAAATGCGCTTTAAATTGATACTTGCGTTTGTTGAAGACAGCAAAACAGACAAGGTGTTGGACGCTGCACGCGATGCTGGTGCGACCGGTGCTACAGTGATTAACAATGCTCGCGGGCAAGGTTTAAATCAAAAGCGAACGTTTTTTGGTTTAACGCTAGAAGTGCAAAAAGATGTGCTGCTGTTTGTGGTCGAGGAACATCTCTCTCGACACATATTAGAAACCATTAATGAGGTTGGTGAATTCGACAGAGAGTCGGGGCAGGGCATTGCTATTCAGATCGATATTGAAGATGCAGTCGGTGTCGCGCATCAAGTAGAAACGTTGACCAAAGTGGTTGAGGATGAGTTATGAGCAGTCAAACGATAATTAGAGTTCGAGATGTAATGGCGGCTACTTATGTCATGGTTGATGGGCTAATGACAGTTTATGAAGGCATAACGTTGGCGAAAAAATACCAAGTCAAAGCGCTGGTGGTGAAAAAGCGAGATGATAATGATGAATATGGCATCGTGTTGATGAATGATATCGCCAAAAAGGTGCTGGCGAATAATCGTTCTCCTCAGCGCACAAATATTTATGAAATCATGACCAAGCCCGCTTTGTGTGTCGAACCAGATATGAACGTAAAATATTGTGCACGTTTGTTTGAGCGATTTGGCATAAGCAGAGCGCCGGTCATTGAAAGTGGCGAGGTCATTGGGATGGTGAGTTATAACAATATTGTCATCAATGGTATGGTGCGAGAAGAAGTGTAATAGGTTGATATAAATGAAAAATCAACGAATTTTTTCTCAAGTCAGCGACTGTTACAAAGAACTAAAATATTTAATATATGTTAGGTTGCATATGTGTTAATTCACCATTATTCTTTGCGCCCTAAGCCTAATGTCGAGGAATCTGTATCATGCCTTTAGTCTCTTGCCCCGTGTGTGAGAAACAAATCTCAAAACGCGCTCATGCATGTCCAGGATGCGGAGAGCCCGATCCGCTGCACCATCTAGCCAAATCAAAATTTATGTCGATGGTGTTTTGGATACTGGTGTTGGTTGGAACAGCGTATGCAGCATGGTTCTATGTTTTGCCTATGGTCATTGAATCATTGCGCTATCAGTAGTATTCAAACCGTCGTAGGTTGAGCTGCTAAAAAAATGCCGTAGAATGACCTCATACTTTTTGAGGAGACGATGTCGTGAAACTATTTTTTGCCTCAGACCTGCATGGCTCTTTGCCAGCAACTAAAGAAACCATTGATCTATTTTTGGCCTCTGGTGCGCACCACCTGATTTTGCTAGGAGATACGCTAAACCATGGGCCGCGAAACCCTATTCCGGAAGGCTACAACCCTCCACAGGTAGCAGACTTATTGAACCAATACAGTGATCAAATTATTTCTGTACGTGGCAACTGTGATAGTGAAGTGGACCAAATGCTATTGAAGTTTTCAATGATGATGGATTACTCATGGGTGCTACTTGAATCTGGCAAGAGAATCTTTTTGACTCATGGTCACTTGTACAACTCTGAAAAACGGCCGCCACTGCGTGAAGGTGATATCATCGCCCACGGTCATACACATGTTCCCGTCGCAGAGATGCAAGACGGAGCCATTATATTCAACCCAGGCTCGATGACATTCCCACGTAATGGCTTACCGAGAAGCTTTGGTACTCTAGAAGACAATAAGCTAACGGTAAAAACGCCAGAAGGCGAAGTATTAGCACAAACAATGATTTAACGGTTTTACTAAGTAAAAAAATAGGGAGCGAATTGCTCCCTATTTTGTGTCTGAATGTCCTAAATCGCGTTCTGGGTCGATAATGTCTCTAACGCGCTGTTTTAGCACCTTGGCTTCAGGAAAGCCGCTGTCTTTTTTCCGTTCCCAAATTTGCTGGCCATTACAGAAAATTTCGAAGCGACCACCTGTGTCCGGGTGTAAGCTGATTGTTTCTATTTCTTCGCTAAAAGTATGCAGTAATTCTTGCGATAGCCAAGTTGAACGCAACATCCAGTTGCACTGGCGGCAGTAATAAATATCAATGATTGCTTTATCCATGAAACTTTCCTTTTAATCTTTTTAAACCAGCAACTTGATGCCCACCGCAAACGTGAGAATTTCGAATGCAACTTTAATCACTCTGTTACTGTATCGAGTCGCGGCCCATGCGCCTAAACTGCCGCCTAGAAAAGAGCTTAACAATAAAACAGGTAACCAAGCCCAGTGAATAGGCGCCCCTGCCTGTACGACGGCAATGCCTCCAATGCCATTCCAAAACAGGCCGACACAAATCATGGTGTAAGCAACGGCTTGTTTGTAGTCGTAACCAAACCAGCGCACCAAAAATAGTGTCACGAGCAAACCAGAACCTGCGGCAAGAGATCCGTTAATGATGCCGATAAACAGTAAGCCAATTCCACCAATAACCCAACCGATAGGATGACGGTTACGTATTACTTCAGCTTGGCCTAGCGATGTCTTAAATCGCGAGTAGATACCTAGCGCTAGGATCATCGTGCCGAGCATCTTTTCCGCGATACCATCAGGGATCTGTACAATTAAGTTAGCCCCTAAAATCACGCCAATACTACCGGACAAGATAAGATAGAGCGCGATTTTCCATTTAATAGTGCCTGATCTTAAATGCGTGCTTGCTGCGCCTAAGCCTAAAGCAACCGAAGCCACCTTATGTGTGCCTAGCGCAACGGAGAACGGTAAGCCGAGAAAGATGAGTAAAGGGAATTGAAGCAAGCCTGCTCCGCCACCAGAAAGTGAAGCCATCGTGTTGGCGATTAGTGAACCGAAAAAGAGAGTAGTGGTATCTAGCCAATCCATAAGCAAAACAAAGGGGGCGTCTTGCCCCCTTATCATCCAATCAAAATTAGTTTTTAAACAGTACCGAAGAACCGTGGTTCAAGCTAGTGAGCAATAGTGTTTTTTCGTTCACGACGTCAATACGACGACTTTGCTCCGCATCTAGCTTAAAAATTTGAGTAATTAAACGTAGCTGTGCTTCGGAAAAGTCTTTTGATTGAGAAGATGAAATATCTTTAAACTCCGAAGGCGAGACCAACAAATAGTTGTCACTTACTTCCCAGCGGCCTTTTTCCGAGATATTTATCGTTGATTCTGCGGTTGAACCTTGAGCGAATAGTTTTATATTTGCTACGCGAATATAGTCACCATTAGGGAGATATTTCACGTTTGATTCAACATTAACTCGGCGTAGTGGGCCGACAGTATCGTCAGGCAAGCTGTCTGTAATGACTGTCACCATGGTCGACTGCCATTCGTTTGCTGTGAGGAGCTGTTCCACTTTTAGGTCACTTCCCCAATACAACCAACTACTGAAAAGAACGGATACGGCCAAAACCGCAGATGCTAATTTAATCTTCATATTGGCCTCCTTTATTTGCAGATGTCTGTTGGATCGTTTTGACCTGCGAAAATACGCAGTGTTACGTTCTCGTAAGAGTGGTTACTGTCATGAATGTAGTTCAGAATCAGCTGGTTATTTTGTCCGCCAGTGGCAATCACTTCCACTGGCAACGAGTCTTCTGCATGGTGCTTCACGTAGCGCTCAATGCATTGCTCTATTGAGGGCAACCAGTTGTTGATTTGAGGGTGATTTACAGGTGTCATCACCGGTACATTTTGATACTCACCAATCTGACGGAATTGGGATTCCGCTGGGTTCGTGAATAACAATACGCAAACAGGAAGCAGCAGAGATAAAAAGATAATGACACGCGGTAGCCAGTTAATCGTGTTAGATGCTGGCTTCGGCTGAGTTTTAGTCGGCTCTACTTGAGGCTCAAGATCAGCAGTAGTATCGGTCACTATCTCTGTTGGTGGTGTATCGCTCGCTTCTAACTCCACTGCTGGCGCTTCTTGTTCAGAAGCGGTTTCTTCAACGTCAGTGTTAGAGTCAGTAGAAAATGGGCTCAAGCGTTCCACTGAACAAATGAGTTGGTAGCCACGTTTAGGTACCGTTTTAACAAACTCTGGAGATTTTGTTGAATCCTTCAACATCTTACGCAGAGTAGAAATCGCTTGAGTCAGGCTTGAGTCATCCACCTCAAAACCTTGCTCACGCCAAACAAACTCGTGAAGCTCGTTACGGGTTAAAACTTCGTTTGGTCTCTCTGCCAACATCAGAAGTATACGGCTTTCGTTGCTTCCTAATCGTACAACGTCGTTGCCGTTTTGTTGGTCAGCGAGCGAATTACTATTTGGATCAAAGGTGAACCTTTGAGCAAGTAGAAATTTGGTGCCAATGTTAGTCATTTAGTTCTTCTTAGATGGATGATGTTGTAATTATGGTGATTTATGTCACAAAATTACCGGGGCGCTTGGAGTGCGCACGACATTTTAGATGCTTTTAGACGGGTAGGATAATTAAAATTTTCTAAAAAAACACCGTTTTTAGCAATATTGACCTTGAATTTACATTTGTCAGCCACATGTTAAATGACATCTCGGTAAGGTGATTTCAAGGGGAAAGTCACAAACTTGTCCCTATGAAAAAGCCAATTAGTTTAGATGTTATGGAGCACACATGAGCGAAACCGTATCTCAAAATAAAGAAACTCGTGGTTTTCAATCAGAAGTAAAACAACTACTGCATTTAATGATCCATTCTCTTTATTCAAATAAAGAGATCTTTTTGCGCGAGCTGATCTCTAACGCATCAGATGCATCAGACAAACTGCGCTTTCAGGCGTTATCTAACCCAGATCTATACGAAGGTAATGCAGACCTTTGCGTGAAACTGTCGTTTGATGAAAGCGCAAATACCTTAACCATTTCTGATAACGGTATCGGTATGAGCCGTGATGATGTGATTGAGCACTTAGGAACAATCGCAAAATCTGGTACAGCTGAGTTTTTCTCAAAGCTATCTGAAGAGCAGAGCAAAGACTCTCAGCTTATTGGTCAGTTTGGTGTTGGTTTCTACTCGGCATTTATCGTTGCTGACGCCGTTACCGTGCGCACTCGCGCTGCGGGTCTAGCCGCTGATGAAGCGGTACAATGGCACTCAGCGGGTGAAGGTGAGTACACCATCGAAAACATTACCAAAGAGTCACGTGGTACCGACATCATTCTTCATATGCGTGAAGAGGGTAAAGAGTTTTTGAATGAGTGGCGTCTACGTGACGTTATCAGTAAGTACTCTGATCACATCGGCATTCCTGTTTCAATCCAAACTGTCGTTCGTGATGACGAAGGCAAGGAAACAGATGAGAAGAAGTGGGAGCAAATCAACAAAGCCCAAGCACTGTGGACGCGTAACAAATCTGACATTTCAGAAGAAGAGTATCAAGAGTTCTACAAGCACGTATCACATGACTTTGCCGATCCATTGGTCTGGAGTCATAACCGTGTAGAAGGTAAAAACGATTACACGAGCTTACTATACATCCCATCGAAAGCACCTTGGGATATGATGAACCGCGACCACAAATCAGGCTTGAAACTGTACGTACAGCGCGTATTCATTATGGACGATGCAGAGCAATTTATGCCGTCATACTTACGCTTCGTACGTGGTTTAATAGACTCAAACGATTTACCGCTAAACGTATCGCGTGAGATCTTACAAGACAATAAAGTGACTCAGTCTCTACGTAATGCTTGTACTAAGCGCGTGCTAACGATGCTCGAGCGTATGGCCAAGAATGACGAAGAGAAATACCAATCATTCTGGAAAGAGTTTGGTCTTGTGATGAAAGAGGGCCCTGCGGAGGACTTTGCAAACAAAGAGAAAGTTGCAGGTTTATTGCGCTTTGCTTCAACTGAAGTGGGCTCTTCTGAGCAAACTGTGGGCTTGGCGTCTTACGTTGAGCGCATGAAAGAAGGTCAAGATAAGATCTACTACTTGACGGCAGACAGCTATGCAGCTGCGAAAAACAGCCCTCACTTAGAACAGTTCAAAGCGAAAGGCATTGAAGTTATCTTGATGTACGACCGCATTGATGAGTGGCTGATGAACTACTTAACTGAGTTTGATGGTAAACAGTTCCAGTCAATCACTAAAGCTGGGCTTGATCTAAGTCAGTTTGAAGATGAAGCAGAAAAAGAGAAGCAAAAAGAAACCGAAGAAGAGTTCAAGTCGGTTGTAGAGCGCACGAAGTCTTACCTAGGCGATCGTGTGAAAGAAGTTCGTACGACCTTCAAACTCGCATCTACGCCTGCTGTTGTGGTAACGGACGATTACGAAATGGGCACTCAAATGGCGAAGCTTCTTGCGGCAGCTGGTCAAGCTGTGCCGGAAGTGAAATACATCTTTGAGCTAAACCCTGAGCACGAATTGGTTAAGCGTATGGCTGACGAAGCCGATGAAGAAGCGTTTGGTCGCTGGGTTGAAGTTCTGCTTGGTCAGGCAATGCTAGCGGAGCGAGGCTCTATTGAGGATCCAACAGAGTTCTTAGGAGCCGTTAATCAACTTTTGACTAAGGTGTAATAACCTCTGCAAATCAAAAAGCTCGCATTTCGCGAGCTTTTTGTTTGTTGTCGCAAAATTTTGCATCTCAAGTGCTGAGTTAATAATCAATAGGGCGTGAAAGAGGGTACTGTTAACATTCTTTAGTCTTAATACACTCTTTGCTCAGAGAACCTGTGATAGAATCTGCGACTTGAATGTGAGTAATAAGGCGTGTATTTTTGCTCGCCTATATACGTTATACCGAAACTTATCGTTGCAGGTGCTTCTCAGGTTTGATGTCTAAGAGGTCAGCTATTGTGAGCTTCGGTATAAATCTTAAATATTAAAGAGGATAAATCATGCGCATCATTCTTCTAGGTGCTCCAGGTGCAGGTAAAGGCACACAAGCAAACTTCATCATGGAAAAATACGGTATTCCACAAATCTCTACTGGTGATATGCTTCGTGCTGCTATCAAAGCAGGTACAGAGCTTGGTAAACAAGCCAAAGCTGTTATTGACGCTGGTCAGCTAGTTTCTGATGAAATCATCCTTGGTCTTATCAAAGAGCGCATCGCTCAAGAAGACTGTGCAAACGGTTTCCTACTAGATGGTTTCCCACGTACTATCCCTCAAGCTGACGGCCTAAAAGAAATGGGCGTAGACGTAGACTACGTTATCGAATTTGACGTTGCAGACGATGTAATTGTTGAGCGTATGGCTGGTCGTCGTGCTCACCTTCCTTCTGGTCGCACTTACCACGTGGTTTACAACCCGCCTAAAGTGGAAGGTAAAGATGATGTAACTGGTGAAGATCTTGTTGTTCGTGATGACGACAAAGAAGAAACAGTACGTGCTCGTCTAGGTGTTTACCACGAGCAAACTGCACCGCTAATCAACTACTACGGCAAAGAAGCTGAAGCAGGCAAGACTAAGTACCTTAAGTTTGATGGTACTAAGCAAGTAGCTGAAGTTAGTGCGGATATCGAGAAAGCACTATCTTAATTTGCTGAAGTCAAAAATTTAATATTTTGATATATTGAAAGCGGCCCAAGTGGTCGCTTTTTTTAGTTTACTCGTAAACATATATCTAATTAACTTCAGCTCGGCTATTCGTTACTTCGAGGTTACTTAAATATATGAACCAAGCCGTTTACCATGAATAGGATGTTATGAAAGAGAATAATAAACAGGGTGTACTCCTAGTTAACCTGGGAACTCCTGACGCACCAACCGCTCCTGCCGTAAAGCGCTTTTTAAGTCAGTTTCTTCATGATCACCGAGTGGTAGACATGACTCGATGGCTTTGGTGTCCACTATTGCACGGCGTTATCCTTCCTATCCGAGCTCCTAAAGTTGCCAAACTCTATCAATCAGTATGGATGGAAGAGGGCTCGCCGTTGATGGTGTACTCTAAACGCCAAACTGAAAAGTTAGCACAAAAGCTTGATATACCTGTAGAGCTTGGTATGACGTATGGTAACCCAAGTTTACAATCAGGCTTTGAAGCCCTATTGGCGCAAGGCGTTGATGAAGTCATTGTTTTACCGTTGTATCCGCAATACTCGGGAACAACAACGGCAGCGGTTTCTGACGGAATCACTAAAGCATTTAAAAACCTGCCTGTGATGCCAAGCTTTAGCTTTATTCGTGATTATTACAATCACCCGAAATATATTGAAGCGTTAGCGCATTCAGTTCGTGAACATTGGCAAAAGAATGGTCAGGGAGATTACCTGCTGTGTTCTTATCATGGTATTCCAAAACGCTATGCTGACAATGGTGATGTTTACCCACAGCATTGTGAAGAGACGACTCGCTTGCTTGGGGAAGCGTTAGGTTTAAGCGAACAACAAATTGGCATGACGTATCAGTCCCGATTTGGGAGAGAAGAGTGGCTTCAACCTTATACCGACAAGACCCTAGAGGCACTTCCTGCAAAGGGTGTGAAAAATATTAATGTTGTGACCCCTGCATTTTCGTCAGATTGTTTAGAGACGTTGGAAGAGATCTCGGAAGAGTGTAAAGAGATTTTCCTTGAAGCTGGTGGTGAAAACTTTACCTACATCCCTTGTTTGAACGATAGTGAACTTCATATCGAGATGATGGTTGAGTTAGTTCAATCTAAACTTTAGATACAAAAAAGGGTCGCAATAGCGACCCTTTCTACGTTTAGTTGAGCGATCAAGCAACTTGTACTTGCTGCTCTTCTACTTGCTCTGCCGTGCTGTGCGTATTTTCAGCGCCATGCATCCAGCGAACGAGTGTATTAGAGAATAGGAGCAAAATTACGCCACTTACGGTTGCGCTGACCGCAATACCACTAAAGATAGCCATAGCGCCTAACTCGCCTACGTGAGAGCCCACATAGCCCGCAACATAGTTAGCAATCGCATTACAGCCAAACCATGCACCCATCATAAGTGAAGCTAAGCGAAGCGGTGCTAATTTAGTCACCAATGAAAGACCAATTGGTGATAAACACAGCTCGCCTAATGTGTGGAAGAAGAAAGCGCCGACCAACCATAACATCGATGTTTTTACTGTTGTATCTCCACCTTGTTCTAGCACTGCGCCAACCATACAAAGGAAACCAATCGCCAAGAAAAATAGTGCCATCGCAAATTTCACTGGCGAAGTAGGTTCACGTTTACCCAATTTTACCCAAAGGACAGCCAGAACTGGCGCTAGAGTAATAATGAAAAATGGGTTTAGTGATTGGAACCACGCAGCAGGAACTTCGAAACCACCAATCATGCGATCAGTATATTGTTGAGTGTAGATGTTCATCAGACCACCAGCTTGTTCAAAGCCTGCCCAGAAGACAATAGTGAATAAGCTCATGACCAGAATTACTTTTAGTCGATTCACTTCTTCTTTGTTGAGTGGCTGCTTCGTGGTGGCGTTTTTGTTGTTTAGATCTCGTTTCGCCGCTGGTTCGCGACCAATATCACCAAGCCATGATTGAGCCAGTACCATTTGCATCACTAGGCTAACTAGCATACCCACACCAGCGGCAACAAAGCCTGCTTTCCAACCGTAAGAGGTTGTCACAGAGCCAGAAACGACGCCGGCAAGTAATGCACCTAAGTTGATACCCATATAAAAGATAGTGAATGCGCCGTCACGACGGTTGTCACCTTCTTGATAAAGGTCGCCAACCATGGTTGAGATATTTGGCTTAAAGAGACCGTTACCAGTGATAAGTAGGCCAAGACCTAAATAGAAACTGTGTAGCGAACCAATACCTAAAGCATCAGCAGGAAGTGCAAGAGTAAACTGGCCGATG
Source organism: Vibrio sp. Vb0349 (assembly GCF_033338975.1). Taxonomy (NCBI): domain Bacteria; kingdom Pseudomonadati; phylum Pseudomonadota; class Gammaproteobacteria; order Vibrionales; family Vibrionaceae; genus Vibrio; species Vibrio sp. Vb0349. Next base: position 44,038 of record NZ_JAWOTS010000010.1, read on the forward strand.
GCCATTAACGCGCCACCAAGCAAAATTGAGCGACGTTGACCTAAATAGTTATCTGCTAGGTAACCACCGATAAGAGGCGTGATATACACAAGCCCTGTGTATATGCCGTATAGGTCTAATGCGTCTTTGGTTGACCAGCCAAGGCCGCCGTTCATTGTTGTATCGGTGAGGTAAAGCACGAGAATGGCACGCATTGCGTAGTAAGAAAAGCGTTCCCACAGTTCTGTACCGAACAATAAGAACAGGCCACGTGGATGACCAAAATATTGATGTTGGTTTGACATAAGCTCTTCTAATAATAGTTATTACATTTTTTAACGACTTCTACGTATACAATGCAATTCAACGAGTGACAAATAATAAAATTTTGCCATTCGACTATTTTTGTTTGTTAAGTAGCTGTTTTTGATTGGATTTGCAGATTATATGATGGTGTATTGGTGGTGTTACAAACTTAATTTCCATTTTTGCCTATGGACTTCTTTATCGTAAGTTGCTGAAAAAATGTCGTTAATGCGAGCGATGTATAATCATACTTTTATAGATAAACTGAATATCAATGACTCAACTTTGGCTTAATGCTAGGATAAAAACAAAATAGAATTGGCTAGTAAAAAGATGAAACGTTGGTATCTACTTTATTGTAAACGTGGGGAGCAGGTTAGGGCGAAACAACACCTTGAAAACCAAGGTGTGGAGTGCTTTTATCCAACTGTAGAAGTTGAGAAGATTTTGCGCGGTAAAAGACAAAAAGTCGAGGAACCGCTGTTTCCTTGTTACGTATTCGCTTACTTTGATTATGAGCAAGGGCCAAACTTCACCTCAGTCCGCTCTACTCGAGGTGTTGTTGACTTTGTGCGTTTTGGTGCTCAACCGAAAGAAGTTCAAGGTGATTTGGTCTTCGAATTGATGAAGCTAGAAAAGTGTTGTAATGACAATACCGTTTCTGAATGCATGCCAAAACCAGGCGATCAAATTAGAGTTAAAAGCGGTCAATTTGCGGGCATAGATGCCATATTCCAAGAACAAGATGGTGAGAAACGCTCAATTATGCTAGTTCAGATGATCACCAAGCGTGTGCCTGTCAGCATAGACAATAGTGATTTAGATTTAAAATAGCCTAATTCCATCAAACATAAAAAGAGGTGCAAAAGCACCTCTTTTTGATCGTATCTAATTTTTTGTCTGTTTTAAAAGGGTTGGACGAACCGACCCTTATCTTTATCGTAGAGAATTAGTATGAGTCGTTGTGAACGGTCTGTACTGCACGACCTGATGGGTCAACACAGTTTTGGAACGATTCATCCCATTCAATCGCCTTCGCTGAAGAACACGCTACTGAAGGGCCTCCTGGTACACACTCTGCTGCTGATGGAAGTGGGAATAACTCTTCAAAGATTTCACGGTACACGTAGCCTTCTTTTGTCGTTGGCGTGTTGTATGGGAATCGATATTGAGCTGTTTCCATCTGCTGGTCTGTCACTTTCTGTTCTGCTACTTCTTTCAGCGTATCGATCCAGCTGTAGCCAACGCCATCAGAGAACTGCTCTTTTTGACGCCATGCGATCGATTCTGGCAGGTAGTGCTCGAAGCACTCACGAAGGATGTGTTTCTCCATTTTACCGTTGCCACACATCTTGTCTGCTGGGTTCAAGCGCATTGCTACATCAATGAACTCTTTATCTAGGAAAGGTACGCGTCCTTCAACTCCCCATGCTGCCAGCGACTTGTTAGCACGAGCACAGTCGAACATGTTCAGAGCAAGCAGTTTACGCACTGTCTCCTCGTGGAACTCTTTCGCGTTTGGCGCTTTGTGGAAGTAAAGGTAGCCACCAAAGATTTCGTCAGCGCCCTCACCAGACAATACCATCTTGATACCCATCGCTTTGATCTTACGACCCATTAAGAACATAGGTGTTGATGCGCGGATAGTCGTCACGTCATACGTTTCAATGTGGTAAATCACGTCACGAATCGCGTCCAAACCTTCTTGAATCGTGTACGTCATTTCGTGGTGAACGGTACCAATTTGGTCGGCAACTTCGCGAGCTGCTTTCAGGTCAGGCGCGCCTTCTAGGCCAACAGCAAAAGAGTGCAGTTGAGGCCACCAAGCTTCAGACTTTTCATCATCTTCAATACGCATCGCTGCAAAGCGTTTTGCTACCGCAGATGTAATAGAAGAATCTAGACCGCCTGAAAGAAGTACACCGTAAGGCACGTCAGTCATTAGTTGGCGTTTAACAGCCGCTTCTAGCGCTTCCGTCAATTCTTCTTTGCTAGTGCTGTTACCTTGTACTGCTGCGTACTCGTTCCAGTCACGAACATAGTAACGTGTTGGCTCAGTATCTTTAGAGCTGTAGTAGCTACCAGGAGGGAATTCACTTACTGTTTTACATACTGGAACAAGAGCCTTCATCTCTGATGCCACATAGTAGTTACCATGCTCATCGTGACCTTGATAAAGAGGGATAATACCAATATGGTCACGGCCGACTAAATACTCATCTTTTTCTTCGTCGTAGAGCACAAAAGCGAAAATACCGTTTAGTTCTTCAAGGAGATCTGCACCCATATCTTGGTAAAGTGCAAGAATGACTTCACAGTCTGAATCGGTTTGAAATTCGTACTTTCCTTCGTAACGAGCACGAATTTCTTTATGGTTGTAGATTTCACCATTGACGGCAAGGATGAGCTTCTTATCAGGGCTGTATAGCGGCTGTGCACCACTATTTAGACCAACAATCGCCAAGCGCTCGTGCGCTAAAATAGCACGCTCTGAAGAGTAAATCCCAGACCAGTCTGGGCCACGGTGACGAAGTTTTTTCGACATCTCTAATGCGATAGGGCGCAATGCGGCTGCATCGCTTTTAATGTCTAAAATGCCAAATACTGAACACATACTACATCCTTACTAAACTAAACAATTTCTAATCGGTATGGTTTAAATTTGCCATTACTAATAAAAAAAGCAACGTTTTGTGATTAAAAAAATGATAAAAGGCCTTGTTGTATGGAAAATATTTAACTCAACCGTTGTTTTGGTGAATGAGATCAAGGTTTGGTATAAAAACTATACAAAAAAGGCTTTCTATCAATAGAAAGCCTTCCGAAAAATATCAGTGCTGTTGCTTATTTAATTGGTGTGAATTTAGGTTGAAGTTGTTTACAGACGTGTCGAGCAAAACCGCTACCAGCTTCACTATAAATATTGAATGCTGCGTCAACGCCATTTTCAAGTAAGCCTTCCAATTGATCTGGGTATTCGGCGATAGCGGCAATTTGCCCCTTATATTTTCTGCGTTTAAGCTGCTCAAGTGCTGTTTGGTTACCTTGATGATGTGGCATTGCAAGCAGAACCAGTTTTACATGACCTGTATCTAAAATTCGCTCCCAGAAATCCGGGTCGGTGGCATCACCAGAAATCACATTTCTTCCTTCTGAACGATGATGATGTGCAGCGTCTTCACGAATTTCTATACCCAATGAAATTTTGCCATAGCGTGAACGTAGCTCATCATAAGCGCCCGTTCCAATACGCCCCATACCTAAGATCAATACTTGGGCATGACCTGGGTTGATGAGTTGGTCGCGTTGATTGAGCTTTTCTACCGCTGTCTCTTGCAGCCACTTACCTGAATGTTGATAAATTTTATGGCTAAGGCGGTTAAGTGGCGCGGAAATTACAAAGGATACCGACACCGCAACCGCAATCGCAGCAAGCATATCACTTGGCATCCAGCCCATTTTATAGGCCAACCCAGCAACAATAAGACCAAACTCACTGTAGTTAAATAGTGATAAAGAGGCGAGCAAAGAGGTACGTACTCGAAACTTAAAATGATTAATAGTGACGAAGTACAAGAGTCCTTTGATTGGTAGCAGTAAGATAAATAGCAGGGCGAGAACGACGCCATTCACGCTCAATGAGGCGGATAAGCCAATGTTCAAAAAGAAGCAGACTAAAAAGAGCTCCTTCATATTGAATAATGACTTGGATAGTTCTGAGGCTTTTGGGTGACCTGCGAGTAGCATGCCTAAAATTAGCGCGCCCAAGTCTGGTTTCATCCCGACCAACTCGAATAGCCCAGCACCGACAACAAGCGCGAAGAAAATACCGAATAGCACCAGCATTTCGCCGTGGCCAACTTTATCGAGCAGCTTATAGAATAGGGGACGAAGGAAAGGCAGTGCGAACAAACCGATGGCATACCATTCTGGGACTTTTCCGGTTGAAGCAGTCAGGAATACTACGGCAAAAATATCTTGCATAACCAAGATACCGATCGCGAGTGTGCCGTAGGTCGCGTTCATTTCGCCTTTTTCTTGCAATGCTTTTACGGCAAAAACGGTACTAGAGAACGATAGTGCAAAAGCTAAAAGCAGGATTTGGCTGCCGTCCATACTGGCTAGCGAAGTCAAGCCCAGTAGTTTTAAGCCGGATAACGCTAGGGCAAAAAAAGCGGTAGAGAGTATGTTGTGGGCGGTTGCCCCTCCCCATATTTCTTTGGACAGCAGGGTTTTTACATCGAGTTTGAGTCCAATAGTAAACAGAAGAAGAGTAACACCAAGATCTGCGAGAGTGACGATAACGTCATTGCTTTGGTAACCAAATGCATGCAAGCCAAATCCAGCTAGTAGAAAACCAACGAGGGGAGGGAGGCTGCATTTAAGCGCAATAAAACCAGCTAAAAAAGCGGCTGTAATTAGAATAATTTCCATACTGTTAAGCTGTATTCCTGATATACAAAAACGGGCTGTGAAAACACAGCCCGAGATTGTAACTCAATTGGTTGTATAAACTTAGTCTTCCAGTAACTTTTGTAACAAAACTCCGTTTAGCATAGCGCGTTTAATCATCGCAAATGCGCCCATCGTTGGCTGCTTATCAATGTGAGAAGCCACGATAGGGAGGTCGTTATGGAAAGTTTTAAGAGATTGATTCTCTACGTTGCGTTGAATTGCAGGGAAAACAATATCTTGTGCTGCAGTAATATCGCCAGCAATTACAATTTTCTGTGGATTAAATAAGTTAACCGTAATCGCAATCGCTTTACCTAGCTGGTTGCCAACTCGCACTAAACTCTGTTTCGCAAGTTCATCACCATTCATTGCGTGCTGACATACCGCTTCAATTGTGATGTTTTCAAGGTCGGTTAAGCTTGATTCGTATCCTTGAGTAATCAGTTGCTTCACTCGTTGAATAATCGCCGGGTTTGCAGCTACGGTTTCTAAACAGCCAAAGTTTCCACATTGGCATTGCTCACCAAGCGGGTCAATTTGGATATGACCAATTTCACCGACGTTGCGGTTAAAACCAAGAAAAACCTGGCCGTTAACGATAATACCTGCGCCAGTACCGCGGTGGACGCTAACCAAAATAGAATCCTGGCAGTCTTGGCTTGCTCCAAAGTAGTGCTCAGCCAACGCCATGCCACGTACGTCGTTGCCAACAAAGCATGCTGTATTAAACTTCTCTCCAACAATTTCACCGAGAGCAAGATTATCGATATCGGTATTAGGCATGTATTCGACCACGCCAGTTGTTGGGTTAACAAGGCCCGGTAAAGTGATGCCGATAGCGATGAGTTGATCAATTTTGTCTTCGCAACGGCTTACGAAATCTTTTAATAAATCGATAAGTCCTGCGATTAAGTCTGCTTGGTTAGTGTAGTGCAGTTCATGCTGATCTTCTGCCAGCGCGGTACCACCTAAATCGTATAAACTGAACTGTACGTAATCTCGACCTAAACGAACCGCAATAGAGTGGAAGGGTTTGACTTCGGTGGTCAGAGAGATTGCACGACGACCACCAGTTGAAGCTTGCTGGGCGACCTCCTTAATAAGGCCGCGCTCTAAAAGTTGGCGGGTTATTTTGGTAACACTAGCAGGTGCGAGCTGGCTCACATCTGCGACTTGAATACGGGAGATAGGACCTTGCTGATCAATCAGCCTATATACCGCAGCGCTGTTAAGCTGTTTTACTAAATCTACATTACCAATCTGTCCGCCATTCATGCTTAATTTTGCTCGTATTGTCCGTTAACAACCGTCGCTTTTACTTTAAAGTCACGATCGAAAATAGTCAGGTTTGCAACCATCCCTTTTCGAACTCGGCCAAGGCGATCCTCAACACCAATTGCTGTTGCTGGGTATAACGTGGCCATTCGTAGAGCTTCGTCTAAAGCGATCCCCGCGTGCTCAACTGAATTCTGAACTGCTTCAATCATTGTCAAAGCTGAGCCGCCTAGCGTGCCATTTTCATCAACACACTTACCATCTCGGTAATATACTTTCTTACCGACAAAAATAAAGTGATCAATGTTAGCACCTGCTGGAGCTGTGGCATCCGTCACCAAAACAAGCTTTTCACCTTTGATTTTATGAGCAATTCGGATGTTTGCGTAGTCGACGTGAAAACCATCAGCAATAATGCCAGCATATACGTCAGGAGTATCGTAAATTGCACCAACAACTCCTGGTTCACGACCAACCATTGGTGTCATTGCATTAAAGAGGTGTGTAGCAAAAGTAATGCCTGCTTCAAAGCTTTTACGTGCTTCGGCGTAGGTTGCATTTGTGTGGCCAATTGAAACTACGATGCCAGCAGCCTTTAATCGCGCAATATGCTCTGGGTCGTTATGCTCAGGTGCTAGTGTTACTTTCGCTACGATATCGGCGTTTGCGCAGATAAGGTCGATCATGCTTTCGTCTGATGGGCGAATAAAATCTACGTTATGGATGCCTTTTTTCGCGACGTTAAGGTAAGGACCTTCGAGGTGTAAACCAAGCGATTGATTTTGATACTTGTTGTGGTACTCACGAGCTGCGGCAATTGCAGTTCGCATATCTTCATCAGATGACGTAATGAGTGTTGGCAGGAAGCTAGTACAGCCAGATTTGAGGTTTGCCTGGTGCATGATTTGCATGGTTTCAGGGGTAATTGCATCGTTTAGCATTACACCGCCACAACCGTTCAACTGCAGATCGATAAAGCCTGGACTTAGATTAGCGCCTGCAAGGTCTTTTACTTCGATGCTTTGAGGTAGCTCAGAAACCGGCACAATAGATTGAATAAGATCATTTTCGATGATGACCGCATGATCGGTAAGAACATCACTACCGGTATAAATTTTACAGTTACTTAGCGCGTACATAGTCAGCTAGTCCTTATAGATGAGAATTCAATTTCTATATCGTTATCTAAGTAGAGACTGCTTCAGTCATATGGGTACTTAGTTTGTATCACTGAATTAGATAACGAGTCACATACAGCAAGTCGCGTTTTATCGATGTTATTGTCATAGTAACTAACTGAAAAGTAATAATTGTATGGTTTTTTATGATTCTTTTTCAGAGCAAAGTTACAGTGATTTACCCGCCTAGATACCAAAATAACACTGATTCTGCCTTGCATAAAGTGCGAGAATATTATCTTTAAAACGCCATTTTTTCGTATAATAAAATAAGTTTTATGATCTCGCTAGCAAAAACCTTCCGAAAGGGCAAATTGTGGTGATTATGATCACAAACGGTGAGCTTTTAATTTGCGGAGCAAAATTAATATCATAAACTTAGGATGACTAAATTGGACGGCTGAAATAAGTCATTCAACATAACATCTAATCCTATAGGGGGAACTTAAGGTGAACATTCTCGGATACTTCCAGAAGGTGGGTAAGGCGCTTATGGTGCCGGTTGCCACACTTCCTGCAGCAGCAATACTCATGGGTATTGGCTACTGGATCGACCCAAATGGCTGGGGCGCAAACAGTGCACTTGCTGCATTTCTTATTAAAGCTGGTGCAGCGATCATTGACAACATGTCAGTATTGTTCGCTGTTGGTGTTGCTTATGGAATGTCTAAAGACAAAGATGGCGCCGCTGCACTTTCAGGTTTCGTGGGCTTCTTAGTTGTCACAACGCTTTTGGCCCCTGGTGCAGTATCACAAATTCAAGGCATTGACCCAAGTGAAGTACCTGCTGCATTTGGTAAAATCAATAACCAGTTCGTAGGTATCTTGGTTGGTATTGTTTCTGCTGAGTTGTACAACCGTTTTTCTCACGTAGAGCTGCACAAAGCACTGGCGTTTTTCTCTGGCAAGCGTCTTGTACCGATCCTAACGTCTTTTGCTGGTATCGTTATTGCGTTCATCCTGATGTACGTTTGGCCATCAGTTTACGGCGGTCTGGTCAGTTTTGGCGAAAGCATTCAAGGTATGGGTGAAGCAGGTGCAGGTGTTTACGCATTCTTCAACCGTCTTCTAATTCCTGTTGGTCTGCACCATGCACTAAACTCAGTGTTCTGGTTTGATGTTGCTGGTATTAATGACATTCCAAACTTCCTTGGCGGTGCGAAATCATTAGCTGAAGGCACGGCAACGGTAGGTGTTACGGGGATGTACCAAGCGGGCTTCTTCCCAATCATGATGTTTGGTTTACCAGGCGCTGCTCTAGCGATGTACCATACTGCGAAATCAAAGAATAAAGAGAAAGTGGCATCTATCATGATTGCGGCTGCGTTTGCTTCATTCTTTACAGGTGTAACAGAACCACTTGAATTTGCATTCATGTTCCTTGCTCCAGGACTGTACGTTCTTCACGCAGCGCTGACTGGTCTATCAGTTTATATCGCGGCATCAATGCAGTGGATTGCAGGTTTCGGTTTCTCTGCTGGTTTAGTCGACTTAGTATTGTCAACTCGTAACCCGCTAGCGGTAAACTGGTACATGCTCATTGTACAAGGTCTTGGTTTCTTTGCGGTTTACTACTTCGTGTTCCGAACCGTGATTGTTAAGTTTGGCCTTAAAACACCGGGACGTGAAGATGATGAAGAAGCTTCATCTAACGTGGCTGGATCAAGCAATTCTTCTGAGCTTGCTCGTCAGTACTTGAAAGCACTTGGCGGTCATGACAACCTAAGTTCTATCGATGCCTGTATTACTCGTTTGCGCCTTTCTGTGAAAGATATGAGCGTTATCAATGAGAAAACTCTGAAAGATCTTGGAGCTATGGGAGTTGTGAAGCTAGGTACAAACAACCTACAAGTTATCCTTGGTCCACTAGCAGAGATTGTTGCTGGTGAGATGAAGAATGTATCTAAAGATGAAGACTTAAGTGGTGTTCAGTTACCAGCTTAACTGTTTAATAGTGGTGCGATTGTTTGTTATTGGTATTGCAAACAATTGATACTACAACATCGCAAAAGGCCTCCGCAGGAGGCCTTTTTTCGTTTAGGCCCTTTGAATCTGCTTTGCTTTCACGCCAACTCGATAAATATTGTCGTTTTAGAGCGAGTTCTTGTTGTCTAATTGCTTAGAATTGTGGATCATTAGGAACAATGTACTCTGTGAAACCATACTTGGATACAGGGTTCCGTTTTCTCTGACAATACTAATATTTTTGAGGTGCTATAGATGAGTGAAGCTGATGCTCGTCCATCAAACTTTATTCGCCAGATCATTGATAAAGATCTAGCGGATGGTAAACACACTAGCGTGCATACTCGATTCCCGCCGGAGCCAAATGGCTACCTGCATATCGGTCATGCTAAGTCTATCTGTTTGAACTTCGGTATTGCTCAGGACTACCAGGGTCAATGTAATCTGCGTTTCGACGATACAAACCCTGAAAAAGAAGACATCGAATACGTTGAGTCTATCAAGAAAGATGTAAACTGGTTGGGCTTTGAGTGGAGTGGTGAAGTATGTTACTCATCAAACTACTTCGATAAGCTTTACGAATATGCAATTGAATTGATTAACAAAGGCTTAGCGTATGTAGATGAGCTAAGTCCAGAGCAAATTCGTGAATACCGCGGCACACTAAAGGCGCCAGGTAAACCAAGTCCATACCGTGACCGTTCTGTTGAAGAGAACTTGGCGTTGTTTGAAAAAATGCGCGCTGGTGAATTTGAAGAAGGTAAAGCGTGTCTTCGTGCTAAAATCGACATGGGTTCTTCATTCATGGTCATGCGCGATCCAGTTTTATACCGTGTGCGTTTTGCTACGCACCACCAAACTGGTGATAAGTGGTGCATTTACCCAATGTACGACTTTACGCACTGTATTTCTGATGCATTAGAAGGCATTACGCACTCTATTTGTACGCTTGAATTCATGGATAACCGTCGTCTGTACGATTGGGTTCTAGACAACATCACGATCGAAAGCCGTCCACATCAATACGAGTTCAGTCGTTTAAACCTTGAATACACAGTGATGTCTAAGCGTAAGCTTAACCAGCTAGTTACTGAAAAACTGGTTAATGGTTGGGATGATCCACGTATGCCGACTGTCTCAGGTCTGCGTCGTCGTGGCTTCACACCTGCATCTATTCGTGAGTTTTGTAAGCGTATTGGTGTAACGAAGCAAGAAAATATGATCGAGTTTAGTTCATTAGAATCTTGTATTCGTGATGACCTAAACGAGAACGCTCCGCGTGCAATGGCTGTACTGGATCCTGTTAAAGTTGTTATCGAAAACTTTGAAGCAGGCGCAGTAGAAAACTTGACAGTTGCCAACCACCCAAATAAACCTGAAATGGGCGTGCGTGAAGTGCCATTCACGCGTGAATTGTGGATTGAGCGTGAAGACTTCCGTGAAGAAGCGAACAAAAAGTACAAGCGTTTAGTGCTAGGTAAAGAAGTTCGTTTACGTGGTGCTTACGTGATCAAAGCTGAGCGCGTTGAGAAAGATGCCGAAGGCAACATCACAACGATCTTCTGTTCTTATGATGCAGATACGCTAGGTAAAAACCCAGCAGATGGTCGTAAAGTGAAAGGCGTTATTCATTGGGTGTCAGCTGATAAAGCTCTTCCTGCGGAAATTCGTCTGTACGATCGTTTATTTACGGTGCCAAACCCAGGCGCAGCGGAAGATTTTGCTTCTACTATCAACCCTGAATCATTAGTTGTTATCAATGGCTTCGTCGAGCCTAGCCTAGCTTCTGCAGAAGCAGAAAAAGGTTACCAGTTTGAACGTATGGGTTACTTCTGTGCAGACTCGAAAGACTCTTCAGCAGATAATCTAGTATTCAACCGCACGGTTGGTCTACGTGATACCTGGGCAAAAATTGAGAATCAATAATCTCAATTAATGCTGAGAACGATGAAAAAATGCCAGCAAACGCTGGCATTTTTTATACCTAATCCCACAGAGTGCTATATAGATGTGCAAAACTGTGGAGAAAAAAGATGGGTGTTTAGTAGCTTTTGTTCTGTAACCAAAGTACTGACGTCTAAGGTACTGACTTCTAGAAACAAAAAACGCCAGCATGTGCTGACGTTTACTTTTTAAATTAACAAACCCTTATTTTTTCGGTTTGTGTGCATCTGGATTGTCTTTACAACCACCATCGCTACACTTGCCGTACAAGTATAAGCTGTGGTTTGTTAGTGTGACATTGTACTTAGCTGCAATCTCTTTTTGACGTTCTTCAATAAGATCGTCAGAAAATTCAATTACCTCACCACAGTCTAGGCACACTAGGTGGTCGTGGTGATGTTGAGTCGATAATTCGAAGACTGACTTTCCACCTTCAAAGTGGTGACGAGTTACAATACCAGCATCGTCGAACTGGTTTAGAACTCGGTAAACAGTTGCTAGGCCAATTTCTTCACCTAGATCAATCAACTTTTTGTACAAATCTTCAGCACTGATGTGCTGGCAGTCTGGCTGCTGAAGTACTTCTAGAATTTTTAGCCTCGGAAGGGTTACTTTTAAACCCGCATCCTTCAGCGCCTGATTATTATCTGACATATACTTTCCCGTTGGATCATCTGCAGCGATTTAACAGAATTCAATCTTCCTACCATTATAGGATAAGCGTTCGGAACATTAAACCACGAACTTCAAAGGGTTAATAGAATCTTTTTGTAAATTAGAAACAGGTCCATTATATTACAGCTCTGACCAGTTACAATTGTGTAACATTAAGCTTGGAGAGGGCAGGGATAGCGATGAATAGGCGACTAGCGAAGATATACAAACCAGGAATTGTAAAGTTCGCACTCAATATTTGGCCTCCTTTTTGGGGGGCGGGTATTAAAATCTTACATATTTCTCAAGACTTCCGTACTGTAAAGGTACGTTTAAAGCTTCGCTGGTGGAATAAAAATGCCAATCGCACCCAATATGGCGGCAGTATTTTCTCTTTAACTGATCCTATTTACTCGTTGATGCTGATGGGGATTCTACGAGAGGAATATTATGTGTGGGATAAAGAGGCAAGCATTAACTTTATTAAGCCGGGGCAAAGTGATTTGTTTGCAGAATTTGAGATCACTGAAGGGATGCTGGAAAACATTTATCAAATGACACGGAATGGAGAAAAGTGTTTTCCTGAGTTTATTACTCATGTAAAAGATAAACAGGGGAATGTGGTTTCAGAGGTTCAACGCAAGCTTTATGTAAGAAAGAAACCTCAGTATCGCGAAGAGGAAGTACTTACCGATGCTGTGTGACAATACATACAAAAAGACCTCCAAGTGGAGGTCTTTGTATCATTCAATTTGATTAGCCTTCTAGCTCAGCTAAACACATCTCTTCATAGATCTGTTTAACCCAGCTTTCAACACGCTCGTCAGTCAATTCTGGTTGGCGGTCTTCATCAATACATAGACCTACGAATTGGCTTTCGTCACCTTCAACAAGTGCTTTAGACGCTTCAAATTCGTAGCCTTCTGTCGAGGTATGGCCAAGAATTGTGCCGCCTTTAGATTCAACGATATCACGGACTGTGCCCATCGCGTCACAGAAGTATTCTGCGTAGTCTTCTTGGTCGCCACAGCCAAAGATAGCCACTAGCTTAGTAGAGAAGTCGATTTGCTCAAGTTCAGGGAAGAAGTCATCCCAATCACATTGTGCTTCGCCGTAGTACCAAGTTGGGATACCTAGAAGAAGAAGATCGAAGTTATCAATGTCTTCTTTGCTGCTTTTCGCGATGTCTTGAACGTGAACTAGATGTTTACCTAGTTGCTTTTGAATCATCTTTGCAACGGCTTCAGTATTACCTGTGTCGCTACCGAAGAAGATACCTACACTTGCCATAGAGTCTATACCTTTACATTGTTTGTTATTGGCGATGCTACTAAGGGTTTAACCTAACCCTGAGCCTTCCCAAGTTAGCTGAATTACACCTTTTGCAATAAAGCCAGCACAGCCTAGGAAAAGGACTAACCACACAATACGACGACCAAAAACAGGTACATTGCCTTGCTTTAGCACATCTTTTATCGCCATCCCGATGAAAAAAAAGATAGCAGCAAAAAGAAGATCGAGCCCAATAGACTCGAGCATATCCATATAGTCGTAAAGCATTTTAGCCCTTCATGCCGAAAAATCTTGGGCGCACTATACCACTGTTAAACGGTAAAGTTAATGCACTACAAGAAGGGTTATTTCAATAATCTAGTGTTGCTTTTCGAATTTGTTAACTCGAAATGTATTTTCGAATGACTCTCATTACTTCTGTCGGTTTCTCGGCGTGTAACCAGTGACCAGTGCCAGCGATAATGTGTGCTTTAGCATGGTTAAATTGTCGCTTCACTGCCGGCTGATGTTCTGGCATTAAGTAGTCAGAGTCCCCGCCTTTGATAAATAAAGTTGGGATATCTGTTGGTGTGATTTCTTGCCAGCCAATAATTTGGTCATAATTCTCAAAAAGGCTCGGTACGTTAAACCGCCAATCCATCTTATCGCCATTTTTGTACAGTGATTTAGAGAGAAATTGTCTTACACCATCGAGTTCAATATGTTGAGCTAGGATATCCATGGCTTGCTGTCGATTTGCTGGTTTTTCATTAATAACAGTATGTAAGCCGTTAAAAACATTATCGTGACGGTTCGTAGTGTAGGCAACAGGCGCCATGTCGAGAACGACTAACTGCTTGACTACATTTGGCGCAATGTCCACAAGAGCCATCGCGACTTTTCCGCCCATGGAGTGACCAATAACAATAGATGGCTCAACGTTTAAGTGCTGAAGGAGCTGAGCCACATCTTTTGCCATATCGGTATAGTTATGGACTTCGGAGTGGAAAGAGAGGCCGTGATTTCTCAGATCAATACTGATCACCGTGTGATCTTTAATAAGATCGCGGGCGAGTAGACCCAGATTACTTAAACTACCAAACAATCCGTGAATCAAAACAACTGTTTGGCCTTGGCCTTCCTGCTTATAGTTGAGTAATGCTGACATTTTATCTTATTCGTGATGGGTTTAACGTGGAGTATCCGCGTGGATCTCGTTATAATCCCCCAGAGTTTAAACATTGAGAATGTGAAAAGCGAATGAAAACAATTGAGGTTGATGAGGATCTATACCGTTATATAGCTAGTCAAACTAAGCATATCGGTGAAAGCGCCTCGGATATTTTGCGACGCCTTTTAAACCTTGATGGTCAGTTGCAGGAAGCTAAAGCCGCGCCTGTAGTAGAGAAGCCACAAGGGATTGTAGTAAGTAAAGATGCGGGTAAAACGGAATCTGTTGATGTAGTGAAAGAAATGCGTTCGCTGCTTATTTCTGATGAGTTTGCCGGTCTAAAAAAAGCGATTGATCGCTTTATGTTGGTATTATCGACCTTACATAAATTGAATCCAGAAGGTTTCGCCCAGGCTACGAATGTAAAAGGACGCAAACGCGTGTACTTTGCAGATAATGAAGAAACCTTGCTAGCAAACGGTAATACGACCAAGCCAAAAGCCATTCCTGGCACACCGTTTTGGGTTATCACGAATAACAATACAAGTCGTAAAAGACAGATGGTTGAACAAGTGATGGCACACATGGGGTTCCAACCTGACTTAATAGAAAAAGTAACAGGTTCAATCTAAGAAACCTGATAGAAGCCTCATAATGCGTCGCAGTGAGCGGATATTATGAGGCTTTTTTAATTTTATTTGTATTGAAAGAAAGGATGTCAAACATGGCTATGCACCCTCGTGCTGGGCAAAAAGCGCAGCAGGAAGATCTTCACAATATCCCAGCACTCGTTGCTAACTACTTCTTACTTCAACCAGACGCGGCAAACGCAGAACACAAAGTTCAATTTGGTACTTCTGGCCACCGCGGTACTGCAGACAAGCACACTTTTAACGAAAACCACATTTTAGCGATCGCTCAAGCGGTAGCAGAAGTTCGTGCTGAGCAAGGCACAATTGGCCCGTTGTTTGTGGGTAAAGACACGCATGCGCTATCTGAGCCTGCTTTCTCAAGTGTGATTGAAGTACTGATTGCAAACGGTGTGAAAGTGATTGTCCAACAAGACAACGGTTACACGCCAACACCGGGTATTTCACACGCGATTCTGACTTACAACATCAAACACGATGAAAAAGCAGACGGTATCGTTATTACCCCATCACATAACCCACCACAAGACGGCGGTATCAAATATAATCCGACACATGGTGGTCCTGCAGAAGCTGAGTTGACTCAAGCTATCGAAGATCGTGCGAACGAATTGATTGCTGAAGGTTTACAAGGTGTTAAACGCCTACCACTAGCAGAAGCAAAAGCATCGGATCTGTTTGTAGAGATGGACTTGGTGAAGCCATACATTGATGACCTGGTGAACGTTATCGATATGGAAGCAATCCAAAAAGCGAACCTGAAGATTGGTGTAGATCCATTGGGTGGCAGCGGTATCGATTACTGGCGTCAAATTGGTCAGGCATACAACCTAGACCTAACGCTAGTAAGTGAATCGATCGATCCTTCTTTCCAATTCATGTCGCTAGATAAAGACGGCGTTGTGCGTATGGACTGTTCTTCTCCTTACGCAATGGCGGGTCTATTGGCACTGAAAGACGAATACGATTTAGCATTTGGTAACGATCCTGACTACGACCGTCACGGTATCGTTACGCCAAAAGGTTTGATGAACCCGAACCACTTCTTAGCCGTTTGTATTGACTACTTGTACCGTCATCGTGACGAGTGGGGTAAAGATGTCGCTGTTGGTAAAACACTAGTTTCAAGTGCGCTGATTGACCGTGTTGTTGCGGATCTAGGTCGTGAGCTATGTGAAGTGCCTGTTGGTTTCAAATGGTTTGTAGACGGTCTGTACACTGGTAAGTTTGGTTTCGGCGGCGAAGAAAGTGCTGGTGCGTCTTTCCTTCGTAAAGATGGCACGCCTTGGTCAACAGACAAAGATGGCATCTTGCTATGCCTTCTAGCAGCAGAGATCACTGCGGTAACGGGTAAGAACCCACAAGATTACTATGAAGAGCTAGCGGCGAAGCACGGTGAGTCGAAGTACAACCGTATTCAAGCTGTAGCAAATGGCCCACAAAAAGACGTATTGAAGAAGTTGTCACCAGAAATGGTTGCGGCTGAAACTCTAGCAGGTGATGAGATCACTGCTCGTCTAACGCATGCACCAGGCAATGGTGCTGCGATTGGTGGCCTTAAAGTAACGACAGCTAACGGTTGGTTCGCTGCTCGTCCATCAGGTACAGAAGATATCTACAAGATTTACTGTGAAAGCTTCAAAGGTGAAGAACATCTGAAACAAATCGAAGCTGAAGCACAAGAAATAGTTAATCAAGTATTTGCAGCCGCTGGTTTGTAAAACATCCAATGGTCAATGTATCTAGCAAAGGGTTGATGTGAAAACATCAACCCTTTCATGTTTAAGTGCCCCGAACCGCTTTATCTCCGGGCCATGAATCTGGTACCACAAACCAGAATTGACCGTCTTCCGTTTGTGCGTGTATGAATCGATCTAAAGGCTTTTCAATAGGTTGAGAGAAATCGCCTGTACCGATCGCCCAGCATGGCTTATGTAAATGATAAAGGGGTTTACCAATTAAATCCCATTGACTTTGATAGCACCAGTAACCACTAATCTGACTTGGGTTTAATTCATAACCCAAGCACTCCTTAGGAGTTGGCTCTGGAGTAAACGGATTAATATAGAGTCGTCCTTGCATCATTAGGCGCTCTTCTGGAGAGTCGTTTAAAGGAATTATTTTTTGAAATTCCGGGCGATCGCTCATTTTCAGCTGATGCGTGAGCATTCTATGCAATTTTGCATGTAACTGGTCGTGAGCATTCGGGCCATACCAAATGCCGTTGTAAAGAAGATAAAACTTAATCGCCACTTCCCAATGTTCTATCTGATTTGATTCTGTATTCCTCAACACCAAATCGACAGCACCAATGGTCTTACCTTCCGCGTCGTTTAACTGAATTTCTTCGGCAATAATCTGATATCGTTCTGAATTAGAAAGAGCCGCAGTGCATAGGTGCTGATATAAAAAACCCAGTCTCGGATTACCATTGTATTGTTCTGAGCTATTCAAAGGTTTGACCGAGACATCTTCTAAGGTTGCAAACGGAGGGGTTAACTTGAAAAGCGGAGGTGAAGTGGCGATCCATTGGTAAAAGCGTTGTAGTTGGTTCATCCGTATCCCTAAATTTATGGTGAGGCGACAAGCTTTGTTATTGTAACTAAATTTGCTTTTGAGGGTAGGGTGGCTAGCATCGATATTAGGGTTCGAGATACACTTTAAAGACCTAAATGATATCAAGGTGCCAGATGTCAAAAACGTTGTTGTATCAACTAGGTTGCACTCTTTCGTCTGATTCCATCGAGAGGTTATTTAGGTTTACATGCGCTAGAAATTGGAAGTAATAATGAATAACTTAAAGCTAGAACAGATTCTTAATGACAAACTGTCACCGCAGTTAATTAAAGATTACGCACCAAATGGGTTACAGGTAGAAGGGAAATCGGCGGTAAAGCGTGTTATCACTGGCGTAACCGCCTCTCAAGCCTTAATCGATAAAGCGATTGAGCTTAATGCAGACGCATTGCTTGTTCATCATGGCTATTTTTGGAAAGGTGAGCCTGAGCCAATTCGTGGCATGAAAGGTAAACGAATTCGTAGCCTGATCAAAAATGATATCAACTTATATGGTTATCACCTTCCTCTAGATATTCATCCAGAGCTAGGCAACAACGCTGAATTAGCTCGCTTACTTGAAATCGAAGTAGAAGGTGGGCTTGAAGGGCACCCTCAGTCAGTTGCTATGTTTGGGCGCTTGAAAAAGCCGATGTCTGGTGTTGAATTTGCGAGTAAGATCAACCAAGTTCTTGATAGAGAGCCTCTGCATATCGCCCCAGAGAATACCGA
This sequence comes from Vibrio sp. Vb0349, assembly GCF_033338975.1. Classification (NCBI taxonomy): domain Bacteria; kingdom Pseudomonadati; phylum Pseudomonadota; class Gammaproteobacteria; order Vibrionales; family Vibrionaceae; genus Vibrio; species Vibrio sp. Vb0349. The sequence continues at coordinate 62,175 of NZ_JAWOTS010000010.1, forward strand.
TAAGATGATTGAGACAGTCGGCTGGTGCACCGGTGGAGGGCAGGATTTCATTGAACTTGCTGTACAGCACGGGCTGGATGCATTTATCTCTGGAGAAATTTCAGAGCGCACCACTTATACCGCTCGTGAAATGGACATTCATTACTTTGCTGCAGGTCATCATGCTACTGAGCGTTATGGTGTTCAGGCCTTAGGCAAATGGCTAGCGGATGAATATGGCCTACATGTGGAGTTTATCGATATTGATAATCCGGTTTAGCGTTCTCCATTAATAACGTTAAACGCAAAAAAGAAAAAAGGGTTGAGACGAAAATCTCAACCCTTTTGTTTGTCTATCTTCGTACTAAAAGATCATTCACGTTCGTGAAGTGGAGAAAACTCACGTTGTGTTTCGCCAGTGTATAGCTGACGAGGACGACCGATGCGGTTCAGTGGATCGCTGTGCATTTCGTTCCAGTGAGCAATCCAGCCGATGGTACGAGAAATCGCGAAGATAACCGTAAACATAGAAACTGGAATACCAATCGCTTTAAGAATGATACCTGAGTAGAAGTCTACGTTCGGATACAGCTTCTTAGACACGAAGTACTCATCAGAAAGCGCAATGCGCTCAAGTTCCATTGCAACGTCTAGCAGAGGGTCTTGAATGTTTAGCTCTTTGAGAACTTCATGACACGTTTCGCGCATTACTGTCGCACGTGGGTCGTAGTTCTTGTAAACGCGGTGACCAAAGCCCATTAAGCGGAATGGGTCATCTTTGTCTTTCGCGCGGTCTACATATTCAGGGATGTTATCGACGCTGCCAATCTCTTCTAGCATTCTCAAGCAGGCTTCGTTTGCACCACCGTGAGCAGGTCCCCAAAGGGATGCAATACCAGCGGCAATACATGCAAATGGGTTCGCACCAGAAGAGCCAGCTAGGCGTACAGTTGATGTCGACGCATTCTGTTCGTGATCCGCGTGTAGAGTGAAAATCTTATCCATCGCACGGGCAACCACAGGATTTACTTCATACTCTTCGCAAGGGTTTGCGAACATCATATGCAAGAAGTTCTCAGCGTAGCTAAGGTCGTTACGAGGGTAAATAAATGGCTGACCGATAGAGTATTTGTAACACATCGCCGCCAGTGTTGGCATTTTTGACAGCAGACGGTACGCTGCAATTTCGCGGTGTTCGTCGTTGTTAATGTCAAGAGAGTCGTGATAGAAGGCTGCAAGTGCTCCAACTACACCACACATTACCGCCATTGGGTGAGCATCGCGTCTGAAGCCATGGAAAAAGCTTGCGATTTGCTCGTGTACCATTGTGTGACGAGTAACGGTCGTTTTGAATTGCTCGTATTGTTCTCGGGTAGGGGCTTCACCATAAAGAAGGATGTAACATACTTCTAAGTAATCTGCGTTATTGGCTAATTGATCAATCGGGAAACCGCGGTGCAAAAGAATACCTTTGCCGCCATCGATGTACGTGATTGATGATTCACAAGATGCAGTGGCAAGAAAACCTGGGTCAAAAGTAAAGTAACCATTGGCTCCCAGCTTACGAACGTCAATTACAGGTGTACCTAGCGTACCGTCCATAATTGGCAGTTCGATTGGCGCTTGACCTTCAACATGAAGGGTCGCTTTCTTATCCGCCATAACAATCTCCTTTGTTTATTATTTAATCCGTCCAGGATGTTTATGTGCCATTTTTGTACTGTTGTTAAAGCTTAAAGTCAATTTTTCTCCATCTTTGTGTGCACTTGTTATGATTTTTCTCATGAAAATCGTTAAAAATCTGTTCTATGTAGCATAATTTGTTACACCAATTGTATTAGAATGTTGCTCGCCGTATATTGGCAAAGAAAATTTTAGTTAAATCCTTATAAATTCGGGGCTAGAAACAAAGAGTGAGGTTTGTTGCTGGATTCCGTTTGTTAACAACTTGTTTACAATTATCTGAGTGGTTACTCGTGATATTTGTTAAATAGATGTTAACTTTTGTACGTTTGGAAGCTGAAATTGGTTATAACAATAAATGCTCAATGGAGCTGAGTGAGCAAGCCCGTGAAAGAAAGAAAGTCAAGACCTGTTAATTTAGATTTACAGACCATCCACTTTCCTATCACAGCAATCGCATCCATCCTACACCGTGTGTCTGGGGTAATTACGTTTGTTGCGGTGGGTATATTACTGTGGTTACTATCCATTTCTCTGTCATCCCCAATGGGTTTTATGGAAGCCGCTGACATCGTCGATAGCTTCTTCGTAAAATTCATCCTGTGGGGAATTCTTACTGCACTTGCCTACCACATCGCAGGTGGTATCCGTCACTTATTGATGGATCTAGGTCACTTTGAAGAACTAGATTCAGGCACGATGAGCGCTAAAGTCGCGTTTGGTGCAACAGCAGTATTATCATTATTGGCGGGGATCTTGGTATGGTAAAACACGTATCTTCATTTGGTCGTAATGGTGTACACGATTTCCTACTAATTCGTGCAACTGCAATCATTATGACGCTATACACGATTTATCTGATTAGCTTCTGTGCATTTTCAGATATCTCTTACGCATCTTGGACCCAATTCTTTGGTGGTACCTTCACTAAAGTATTCACCATGTTGGCACTTGTCTCGATCCTGATTCACGCATGGGTTGGTTTGTGGCAGGTATTAACTGATTACATTAAGTGCGCGAAACTACGTGGCGCACTACAACTTGGTGTTATTGCCGTGCTATTCGGCTATGTCTTCTCTGGTCTATTTATTCTGTGGGGTGCGTAAGTGTCTATTCCAGTTCGTGAGTTTGATGCCGTAGTAATCGGCGCTGGTGGTGCAGGTATGCGCGCTGCACTACAAATTTCAGAACAAGGCCTATCATGTGCTTTGTTGTCAAAAGTATTTCCAACACGTTCTCATACTGTGTCTGCACAGGGCGGCATTACCGTTGCTCTGGGTAACTCGCACAAAGACGATTGGCAATGGCACATGTACGATACCGTTAAAGGTTCCGACTACATCGGTGACCAGAACGCGATTGAATACATGTGTAAAAATGGTCCTGAGTCAGTTATCGAGCTTGAAAAGATGGGTCTGCCATTCTCTCGTTTTGATAACGGTACCATATACCAACGTCCATTCGGTGGCCAATCTAAAGAGTTTGGTGGTGAGCAGGCTGCTCGTACAGCCGCTGCTGCAGACCGTACTGGTCACGCACTTCTTCACACGCTTTACCAGCAAAACGTAAAACACAAAACAACCATCTTCTCGGAGTGGTACGCTTTGGATCTTGTGAAAAACCAAGACGGCGCAATCATGGGTTGTACTGCGATTTGTATGGAAACGGGTGAAATCTGTTACTTCAAATCAAAAGCAACCATTCTAGCTACAGGTGGTGCAGGTCGTATTTACGCATCGACCACTAACGCGCACATCAACACGGGTGATGGCGTTGGTATGGCACTTCGCGCAGGCGTTCCAATGCAAGACATGGAAATGTGGCAGTTCCACCCAACAGGTATTGCTGGCGCGGGTGTTCTAGTGACGGAAGGTTGTCGTGGTGAAGGTGGTTACCTTCTAAATAAAGATGGTGAACGCTTCATGGAGCGCTACGCACCAAACGCGAAAGACCTTGCTGGTCGTGACGTGGTTGCTCGTTCAATGATGATTGAAATTCGTGAAGGCCGCGGCTGTGATGGTCCTTGGGGTCCACATATCAAGTTGAAACTTGATCACCTTGGTAAAGAAGTACTTGAATCACGTCTACCAGGTATCTGTGAACTGTCTCGTACATTTGCACACGTTGACCCAGTGAAAGAGCCAATTCCAGTAATTCCAACTTGTCACTACATGATGGGTGGTGTACCTACTCAAGTCTCTGGCCAAGCAATTAAGCAGAAGGCCGACGGTAGCGAGATGGAAGTACAAGGCCTTTACGCATGTGGTGAGATTGCTTCTGTATCGGTACACGGTGCTAACCGTCTGGGTGGCAACTCATTACTAGACTTGGTCGTATTTGGTCGTGCCACTGGCTTGCACCTTGGCGAAACGCTAGCAGCGCAAGCAGAAGCTCGTCCTGCAACAGAATCTGATATTGAAGCGTCTCTAGCGCGTACTATGCGTTGGGAAAACAGCACTGGTGGTGAAGATCCAGTTCAGATTCGTAAAGACCTACAAGCATGCATGCAAAACAGCTTCTCGGTATTCCGTGAAGGCGATGCGATGGCAACCGGTCTAGAAGAGTTGAAAGTGATTCGCGAACGTTTGAAAGACGCGCATCTAGCGGACAAGTCTTCAGAGTTCAACACGCAGCGTATCGAGTGTCTAGAACTTGATAACCTGATGGAAACCGCGTTTTCAACTGCCGTTGCAGCGAACTACCGTACAGAGAGTCGTGGCGCACATGCTCGTTTCGATTTCCCTGAGCGTGATGATGAGAACTGGCTATGTCACTCTATCTACAATCCGGAAACAGAAGCGATGACTAAGCGTGATGTGAACATGACGCCAACGCATCGTGAAGCTTTCCCGCCGAAAGTACGTACATACTAAAGGGAGGATACGACTATGAAATTAAACTTCTCTTTATACCGTTACAATCCGGATGTGGATACTAAGCCTTACATGAAAGAGTATACCCTTGAGGTAGACGAAGGCTCAGACATGATGGTGCTTGATGCATTGATTCTGCTAAAAGAGCAAGATCCAAGCATCGCTTTCCGTCGCTCATGCCGTGAAGGGGTATGTGGTTCTGATGGTTTGAATATGAATGGTAAAAACGGCCTAGCGTGTATCACACCGTTATCTGCTCTACAAGGCGATAAGATAGTTATTCGTCCACTACCAGGGTTACCTGTCGTGCGCGATCTTATCGTTGACATGACGCAGTTCTATGATAACTATGCGAAAGTTAAACCATTCTTGATTGATGATGGTGCATTACCACCATCACGTGAGAACCTACAATCGCCTGATGATCGCGCGCATTTAGATGGATTGTACGAATGTATCATGTGTGCATGTTGTACAACGTCTTGCCCATCATTCTGGTGGAACCCTGATAAATTCATCGGCCCAGCTGGTCTTCTCGCAGCGTACCGTTGGCTAATTGATAGCCGCGATACGGCAACAGATGAACGTTTGTCTGATCTTGATGATGCATTTAGCGTTTTTCGTTGCCATGGCATCATGAATTGTGTAAGTGTTTGTCCTAAGGGATTAAATCCGACGAAAGCCATCGGTCACATTAAGTCGATGTTGGTTAATCGTTCGGTTTAATTTACTCGCTCTTAGGAGTGTCGCAGTGTTGCGGATCACCCGATATGACCGCTTCACTGCTTCAGTAATATTCGAGTAAAGAATACAGAAATTGCCGACCGTATTTTTAGTCGGCTCTTATAGCTCGGCAAAGACCGAAGCAAACGTGAAAACTACTGGTTAAGGGAAAATATGCACAACGGCGTGATGAAGGCATGGCTCGAGTCTTCACACTTGGCTGGCGCCAATGCAACGTATGTAGAGGACCTCTACGAACTGTATCTAAGTGATCCCGATCTGGTAAGTGAGGAGTGGAAACGTGTTTTTGAAGGCTTGCCTAAGCCATCAGAAGAAGTGGCAGAACAACCACATTCACGTGTCCGTGACTACTTCCGACGACTCGCTAGAGAAACAAAGCATTACAATGTCCAAGTTAGTGACCCAGATGTCGATGCAAAACAAGTAAAAGTTCTACAGCTAATCAACGCATACCGTTTCCGCGGGCATGAAGCTGCAGAATTAGACCCACTAGGTCTATGGCAACGCCCAACAGTGGCGGAGTTAGACCCTGCTTTTCATAATCTTACCGAAGATGACTTCGAAGAAACTTTCAACGTAGGTTCTTTTGCTGTTGGGCAAGAAACCATGAAGTTGAAAGATATCTATGAAGCCCTCAACAAAACTTATTGCGGTTCCATCGGTGCTGAATACATGCACATGACTGACACAGAGCAAAAGCGTTGGATTCAGCAACGCCTTGAGTCTGTCGTAGGCCAGCCATCATTCAACAAAGATGAGAAGCGAACATTCCTAGAAGAGCTAACAGCCGCTGAAGGTTTGGAGCGTTACCTCGGGGCGAAATTCCCAGGTGCAAAACGTTTCTCTTTAGAAGGTGGTGATGCGCTGATTCCGATGACGAAAGAGTTGATCCGTCATGCGGGTACAAGTGGAATGCGTGAAGTGGTTATCGGTATGGCTCACCGCGGTCGTTTGAACATGCTGGTGAACGTACTTGGTAAGAAACCTCAAGACCTGTTTGATGAGTTCGCCGGTAAACACGACGAAACTTGGGGTACGGGTGATGTGAAATATCACCAAGGTTTCTCTGCTGATTTTGCGACTCCAGGCGGTGATGTTCACTTAGCACTTGCATTTAACCCGTCGCACCTAGAAATCGTAAACCCAGTAGTCATGGGCTCAGTTCGAGCACGTCAAGATCGCTTGGGTGATAATCAAGGTAGCAAAGTGCTTCCTATCACCATCCACGGTGATTCTGCAATCGCTGGTCAGGGTGTGGTTGCCGAAACTTTCAACATGTCTCTTGCTCGTGGGTTCCAAGTTGGTGGTACGGTACGTATCGTCATCAACAACCAAGTAGGCTTTACGACGTCTAATCCTCGTGACACGCGTTCTACGATGTACTGTACCGATATCGCGAAGATGGTGCAGGCGCCAATTTTCCATGTAAATGCAGATGACCCAGAAGCAGTTGCTTTTGTTACTCGCATTGCATTGGATTACCGTAACGAGTTCAAGCGTGATGTCGTGATCGATCTTGTATGTTACCGTCGCCACGGTCACAATGAGGCGGATGAGCCAAATGCGACTCAGCCTTTGATGTACCAGAAAATCAAAAAGCATCCTACACCACGCAAATTGTATTCAGATGTTCTGATCGACAAAAATGAGTCAGATATCGAGACGGCGACTCAGTTAGTCAATGAGTATCGCGATGCATTAGATCGCGGTGAAGTGGTTGTTAAAGAATGGCGTCCAATGGCGTTGCACTCTGTAGACTGGTCCCCTTACTTAGGGCACGAATGGGATATGGAGTGGGATTCAAAATACGACAAGACACGCCTTATTGAGCTAGGCAATCGTCTGTGTCAGTACCCAGAAAGCCATAAACTGCAAAGCCGTGTTAATAAGCTATACAACGATCGTCTAGCAATGATGACCGGTGAAAAAGCCATTGACTGGGGTATGGCTGAAACATTGGCGTATGCTACATTGGTTGACGATGGCAAGCGTATTCGTCTTTCTGGTCAGGACTCGGGTCGTGGTACTTTCTTCCACCGTCACTCGGTTCTTCATAACCAAACCGATGCAAGCACTTACATTCCATTAGCGAATATTCATGACAACCAAGGGCCATTCCAAGTCTTTGACTCAGTATTGTCAGAAGAAGCAGTGTTGGCGTTTGAATACGGTTACGCAACAGCCGAACCAGGTGGTTTAACTATCTGGGAAGCACAGTTTGGTGATTTTGCCAACGGTGCACAAGTTGTTATCGACCAGTTTATCTCGTCAGGCGAGCAAAAGTGGGCGCGTTTGTGCGGTCTTACTATGCTTCTACCTCATGGTTATGAAGGTCAAGGTCCTGAGCACTCATCTGCACGTTTAGAGCGTTACCTTCAGCTTTGTGCTGAGCAAAATATGCAGGTTGTGGTTCCTTCAACACCGGCTCAGGTGTACCACATGATTCGTCGTCAGGTTGTACGCCCAATGCGTCGACCTCTCATTGTTATGTCGCCGAAATCTTTGCTGCGCCACCCTCTATGTACTTCAACGATTGAAGACTTGGCGGATGGTACATTCCAATCTGCAATTCCAGAAGTAGATGATTTAGAACCAAGCAAAGTGAAACGTGTCGTGTTCTGTGCTGGTAAGGTTTACTTTGACCTACTAGAGCAGCGCCGTAACAACGAGCAAGACGATGTTGCTATCGTGCGTATTGAACAGCTTTACCCATTCCCAATGGAAGAAGTACAAGCAGCAATTGCTCAATACACTAACGTTGAAGACTTCGTGTGGTGTCAGGAAGAACCTCAGAACCAAGGTGCTTGGTACTGTAGCCAACATAACTTCCGTGCCGCTATTCCTGCAGGTGCAAATCTTAAATACGCAGGTCGCCCAGCTTCTGCTTCGCCAGCAGTTGGCTACATGTCGGTGCACTTGAAACAACAAAAAGCGTTGGTTGAAGACGCTCTGAACGTGAACTCAAAAACTTCGAATTAAGAACTAGAAGTTAAAGGAAGAAACAGATATGACAATTGAAATTCTGGTTCCAGATTTACCTGAATCAGTTGCTGATGCAACCGTAGCGACATGGCACAAACAACCAGGCGACGCAGTAGAGCGTGACGAGGTTTTGGTTGACATCGAAACAGACAAAGTTGTGCTAGAGGTTCCAGCTCCGGAAGCTGGCGTTTTAGAAGCTATTGTTGAAGCAGAAGGTGCGACAGTACTTTCTAAACAAATCATTGCTAAATTGAAGCCAGGCGCAGTTGCAGGTGAACCAACTGCAGACAAAACAGAAGGTACTGAAGCATCTCCTGATAAGCGTCACAAAGCTGCGCTTAGCGAAGAAAGTAATGACGCACTAAGCCCAGCAGTGCGCCGTTTGTTGGCTGAACATGGCTTAGAAGCAAGCCAAGTGAAAGGCACTGGTGTTGGTGGTCGTATTACGCGCGAAGATATTGAAGCGCATCTTGCGAACGCTAAATCTGCGTCAAAAGAAGACTCGCCAGCAGTGGTTGACGTGCCAGCAGCAGCTCGCAGTCAGAAACGTGTTCCAATGACTCGCCTTCGTAAGACAGTTGCTAACCGTCTGCTAGAAGCGAAGAACAACACGGCAATGCTAACGACGTTTAACGAAGTCAACATGAAACCAATCATGGACCTTCGTAAGCAGTACAAAGATCAGTTCGAAGAGCGTCACGGTATTCGTTTGGGCTTCATGTCTTTCTACGTGAAAGCAGTAACAGAAGCGCTTAAGCGTTACCCAGAAGTAAATGCTTCGATTGATGGCGATGACATTGTTTACCACAACTACTTCGACATTAGCATGGCGGTATCAACGCCACGTGGTCTAGTTACACCTGTCCTAAAAGACTGTGACAAGCTTGGTTTCGCTGATGTTGAAAAAGGCATCAAAGAGCTGGCTATTAAAGGTCGTGATGGCAAGCTAACGGTAGACGAGCTAATGGGCGGTAACTTCACTATCACAAACGGTGGTGTGTTCGGTTCACTAATGTCTACACCAATCATCAACCCACCTCAATCAGCGATTCTTGGTATGCATAAGATCCAAGAGCGTCCGATGGCAGTGGATGGCAAAGTTGAAATCTTGCCGATGATGTACCTAGCGTTATCTTACGATCACCGCCTAATTGACGGTCGTGAATCAGTTGGTTTCCTAGTAACGATTAAAGAGTTACTAGAGGACCCAGCACGTCTCTTATTAGACGTTTAATATCGCTAAAACGTCTAGTTATCGTAGGTAGCTAGACGTTAAAAATTTCAATGGCTAGACTAGCTCAACGTTTGGCCTTCATTTGAATCCTTCAGTATGAGAACTCATGATGAAGGATTGATTTGAGAAGACCCTACAGACGTACAAGCAGCCAAGACTGCAGCGTTATGGAAATAATAAATCCCTTAAGGGAAAAACAAACGGAATATCGAAATGAATTTGCATGAATACCAAGCCAAACAGCTGTTTGCAGAATTCGGTTTGCCTGTGCCAGAAGGCTACGCGTGTGATACACCACAAGAAGCTTTTGAAGCCGCAGGCCGTATTAGTACAGCCAAGAAAGTAGTTAAATGTCAGGTTCACGCTGGTGGCCGTGGTAAAGCGGGTGGCGTAGAGCTACACGATACAAAAGAAGGCGTTAAAGAGTTTGCACAGAAGTGGTTAGGTAAAAACCTAGTGACTTACCAAACTGACGCTAACGGTCAGCCAGTAACAAAAATCCTTGTTGAAGAAGCTTCAAATATTGCGAACGAACTATACCTAGGTGCGGTAGTTGACCGTGCTAGCCGTAAGATTGTTTTCATGGCTTCTACCGAAGGTGGTGTGGAAATTGAAAAAGTTGCGGAAGAAACGCCGGAACTCATCCACAAAGCAGCAATTGACCCACTAGTAGGTCCACAAGCTTACCAAGGTCGTGAGCTAGCGTTCAAACTTGGTCTTGAAGGCGACCAAATCAAACAATTCGTTAAGATCTTTATGGGTCTTGGCACTATGTTCTCTCAGTACGATCTTGCTCTGCTAGAGATCAACCCACTTGTGATTACTGGCGAAGGCAACTTGCTATGTCTTGACGGTAAGATCAACATCGACTCAAACGCACTGTATCGTCAGCCTAAGCTTCGTGAAATGCACGATCCTTCACAAGAAGATGAGCGTGAAGCACACGCAGCTCAGTGGGAGCTGAACTACGTAGCACTAGACGGTAACGTTGGCTGTATGGTTAACGGTGCAGGCCTAGCAATGGGTACGATGGATATCGTAAACCTACACGGCGGCAAACCAGCTAACTTCTTAGATGTAGGTGGCGGCGCGACGAAAGAGCGTGTTGCTGAAGCATTCAAGATCATCCTATCTGATGACAATGTGAAAGCGGTACTTGTTAACATCTTTGGTGGTATTGTACGTTGTGACATGATCGCAGAAGGTATTATCGGTGCGGTTAAAGAGGTAGGCGTAAGCGTACCTGTTGTTGTTCGTCTTGAAGGTACTAACGCTGACCTAGGTCGCGAAGTTCTTGCTAATTCTGATGTTGATATCATTGCTGCTGAGTCGCTAACTGATGCTGCTCAGAAAGTTGTTGCTGCTGCGGAGGCTAAATAATGTCTGTATTAATTAACAAAGACACTAAAGTAATCTGTCAGGGGTTCACTGGTGGTCAAGGTACTTTCCACTCAGAGCAAGCTATCGCATACGGTACGCAAATGGTTGGTGGTGTGTCTCCAGGTAAAGGCGGCCAAACTCACCTAGGTCTTCCTGTATTCAACACAGTTCGCGAAGCAGTAGAAGCGACTGGTGCAACAGCGACAGTCATCTACGTACCAGCTCCTTTCTGTAAAGATGCAATCCTAGAAGCGATTGACGCGGGTATCGAGCTAATCGTAACGATTACTGAAGGTATCCCTACTACAGATATGATCGACGTGAAAGTGAAGCTAGAAGAAACTGGCGTTCGCATGATTGGTCCTAACTGTCCGGGCGTTATCACTCCTGATGAGTGTAAGATCGGTATCATGCCTGGTCACATCCACAAGAAAGGCAAAGTAGGTATTGTATCTCGTAGCGGTACTCTAACTTACGAAGCAGTTAAACAAACCACTGACGAAGGTTTCGGCCAGTCTACTTGTGTTGGTATCGGTGGTGACCCAATCCCGGGTTCAAACTTCATTGATATCCTAAAACTGTTCCAAGAAGACCCTGAGACAGAAGCGATCGTTATGATCGGTGAGATCGGTGGTACTGCAGAAGAAGAAGCAGCAGCGTACATTAAAGAAAATGTAACGAAGCCAGTGGTTTCTTACATTGCTGGTGTAACTGCGCCTCCTGGTAAGCGTATGGGCCATGCTGGTGCGATTATCTCTGGTGGTAAAGGTACTGCTGAAGACAAATTTGCTGCACTAGAAGCGGCTGGCGTTAAAACTGTGAAATCTCTAGCAGAGATTGGCCAAGGTCTACGTGAAGTGACGGGTTGGTAATCGACCACACTACTTAATAAGTATTAAAAAGCCTGCGATTTCGCAGGCTTTTCTTTTTCCGTTTCAGTGGATTTATGTTTGTTGTTAGCAAGGCCTTTCGCGTTTAATGCTCAATGCGATTATGCTTTGCTTTTAATCAGCTGGCTCAGCATAAATAAGGATGTTGCGCTGATCACTACAGAAGGGCCGGCCGGTGTATCGAAGTGCCATGATAGGCTAAGCCCCATCAGTACTGCCACTGAGCCAATAATAGATGCGAACAATGCCATTTGCTCTGGTGATGAAGAGACTTTACGTGCTGTTGCTGCTGGGATAATTAGGAGCGAAGTCATGATCAACGCGCCAACGAACTTCATACCTACTGCGATTACTACACCCACCATTAGCATTAACACCAATCGAACTAAGTCTGTATTCACGCCCTCAACAGCGGCAAGTTCTTCACTAACAGTGCTAGAAAGCAGTGGGCGCCAGAAGACGTACAAACACGCGCTTACCGCAACAACACCTGCGTAAATAAACATCAGATCTTGTGGAGAGACGGCAAGTAAGTCCCCAAATAGGTAGCTCATTAAATCGACGCGCACGTTTTCCAAAAAGCTAACCGATACTAAACCGATAGAGAGTGCACTGTGTGCCAAGATACCTAACAACGTGTCTGTAGCCACAAGTTGTTGCTTTTGCAGAGTGACAAGCAAAACGGCCAGAGCTAAACAGCAGACGAGTAGCGCAAGGTAGAGATTTACGTTGAGCAAGAAGCCCAGCGCTAGGCCCATTAACGATGCATGAGCTAGGGTATCTCCGAAGTAAGCCATTTTACGCCAAACGACAAATGACCCAAGTGGACCGGCAATGATCGCGATACCAATACCAGCAAGAATAGAAGGTAGGAGAAACTCAATCATGATGGTGATGTCCGTGTTTATGGTGGGAGCATGATGTCGCATCACCGCTTACTGGCGTTCCGGATAAATCGTGATGATGGTGCTCATGGTCGTGATGATAAAACGCGAGAGACTCTCTCGCAGCATTGCCAAATAGTGCGATGTAAGAAGGGTGCTGAGTAATAGTGGCAGGTGAACCTGAGCAGCAAACATGGTGATGCAGACAAATAACATCGTCCGTTTTCGCCATCACTAAATGTAAGTCATGCGACACCATAAATACGCCACAATCAAAGCGGTGACGAATGCTCTCAATTAAGTCATAGAGATCGATTTGACCTTGGATATCCACACCCTGAGCTGGTTCGTCTAATACCAACAGCTGAGGACGCTGAAGCAGAGCGCGCGCCAGTAACACTCGTTGGTTTTCACCACCGGATAAGCGATGCATATTACTATTAAGTAAATGTTCAGCGCCAACAAGCCTTAATGCATCAATGCACTCCTGCTTACTGTATTTTCCTGCTAAATTTAGGAAGCGGGTTACATTCAATGGAAGGGAGTCATTGAGCTTCAACTTTTGAGGAACGTAACCAATTTTCAGTTTTCTTTGTCGGTTCAACTTGCCGCTAGTCGGCTTTTGAAGACCTAAGATAACTTTGACTAACGTTGATTTTCCCGCTCCATTGGGACCAATTAGGGTAGTTATTTTGCCCTTTTCTAATTCCATACTAATGTTATCGAGAACTCTGCGGCCATCGAACTCGACGCATAACTGCTCAAGATGGACTAAGGAAGACATGAATGAAACTCATTTGCAAATCAATAATGTTATAATGTAACATTATCTCACTTTCCACGCCATATCCCAAGTAAAACTATGAAAAGAGCATTAATTCTTGCTGCCTCAGCAATGTTAACACTGCCAGCACAGGCAGTAACGGTACTGACGAGTATCAAACCTATTCAGTTGTTAGTAACAGAGCTTACTCAAGGAGTAACTTCACCAGACGTGTTATTGCAGTCTAACACATCACCCCATGACTACGCTTTGCGTCCATCGGATGTTAAAAAGGTCGCTTCGGCTGATTTGGTTATCTGGTACGGACATGATCTTGAACCGTTTCTAGAGAAAGTTGTTTCGGATAGATCGAATACTTTGACTATTAGTCAAATTCCAAATCTAGAATTGCGTGAATTTGATAGTGAGCACAACCATGACCATGATGGGCACGATCATGGCTCACATGATCCGCACTTTTGGCTAGGTGTAAGCCAAGCACAACAAGTGGCCAAGGCTGTTGTGAATCAACTTGTATCACTTGATCCGGAAAATGCAGCTCAATATCAAGCGAACCTCAAAAAGTTTGAACTCGAGCTAAAAGACACTGACCAACAGATAAAGCAGAAGCTGGCACCAGTAAAAAACAAAGGTTACTTTGTATTCCATGATGCTTACGGTTATTTCGAAGATCGTTATGAACTAAATCAAATGGGGCATTTTACTGTGAGCCCAGAACGCAAGCCAGGAGCGAAGACCTTAATTCAAATTCGTCAAAAGCTAAGTGGTGGAGATGTGGCTTGTGTATTTTCTGAACCTCAGTTTACCCCGGCTGTCGTTCAGAGCGTAATGAGAGGCAGTGACGTCGCTAAAGGCGAGCTTGACCCGTTAGGGAGTACAATTGAAGCAAAACCTGGCAGTTACTTTACTTTTCTCAACAATATGGCGAATAGTTTTGAGCAATGCTTGAACAAAAAGTCAGATTAAGTGCTGTCGTAATGTAGGAGTAGTCTTTTTAACGTGATCCAGTAGTAAGAATTACAACCTTTGGTAAGGCGAGCCTTTTCTCAGAAAGTAATTGAGATATCATTACCAATAATTATCAGCTCAAAATAACCGTATCAATCCATGCTTTACAAACGATGAGCGGTCACTTTCTGAGCACAAATTGATACAAAAGGTTTTCGTCTTGCTACGCCAATTAGCCCTTGCTCTATTGGGCTTTGTCTTATCCTACCAAGCACTTGCACTTCATAATGCAAATGCAATCTTTTACCCTTTGCCAACTCAGGCAAAGGGTACTTTTATCGCGGCTAAAAAGTTGTTCTTGGGTGAAAAGGGCGGTTTGTGGATTCATGACGTACACGGACGAGTCCTGTTTTACGATGGTCAAACTATATTGCCTAAATCAGGTAGCTTCCTACAAACGTCGGCTAAGCAGTTGGCTTATCATAAAGGTGCTTTTTGGACCTTTATTGAAAATGAGGTCTATCGAACTTATCCAAATCAGGAGCGACGTTTAGTCTTTAGTTTAAATCCAGGCTCACAAATAAGAAAAATAGGGTCTTCAAAGAACTATATTTGGGTGAGTGATGGCGCGCATTTCTATACCTACAATATCGACACTAGCGAATTAAACTCTTTCTCTCTATTGCAGCTCTATCAACATAGTAATAATAGCTACGTTTACATTAATGATGCGGTGCTAGTTGAAACGAAGTGGGCACTAGCAACGACTTCCGGCTTCTATCTTTCTGAAGGTGATAAGTTTGACCATGTCGCTGCCTCAGGTCAAAACTACATTGAAAAAGTCTATTATTCACACACGCGAAGAGAAATTTTGATAGGTACATTGCGTGGCGCTTTAATTTTCAACATTTACCAGCCTGATAAAGAAGTGATTAGAATTGGCGGCTCACATGTTTTGACATTCGCAGAGACAAATCAAGAGTATTGGGTGGGGACAGAGCATGGCCTTTATTTGTACTCATTTTTTTCAGGTGAGGTCACCGAAGTCGCGCCTGCAAGTTTTCTTGAGTTAGAGTTAGACAACACGAAGATTTATTCGTTGTTGAGCGACAATATAGGAGGGATGTGGATTGCGACTAACCAAGGTATTCGTTATTACTCGCTATTTAGTAAAAAATTTGAACGAGTGACCTTTAGTAGTTATGACTCACACACCCTATCAGGACGAATTCGGCAAACTATTGAAGGTCCTGATGGTGCGCTTTGGTTTGCTGATGACCGAAAGATTTATCGTTCAGGAAAGAGTGGGATTAACCAAGTCTTAGAGTTGGAGTCGCAGATCAATGAATTTGCATTTCAAAACGGTATGCTTTGGCTTGCGACCTCAAAAGGACTGGAAATATTTGAGCTAAATGGTCTCAACAAGATTACATTTCCTTATTTACAGGTTATGGCCGGACATGCCGTAGAGCATGTGACCGTTGATGGTGATGACCGTCTTTGGGTATCAAGCGGATACCATCTTTACAATGTTGATACTGCTGCACCAAGCGTACGAAACTTTGGAAGTGAGTGGCTAGTAAGTCAGTATTTGCCTGCTAAGGTTACGCGCCTATATGATACTGAAGATGCCCTATTAATAGGCACCGATCATGGCGTATACCAATACAGTAATGACAACATCCAGTTTATCCGTTTTTCAGAAAAGTTTGGTGAATCATTAGACATGACCACGGCGGTTGATGGCAGCCAGTGGTTTGCTTCATCTTATGGTGTGTTTAAAACTGATACACGAAGCGATGAAAAACGTGTTGTTGAAATGAGTGAGCCCAACGCCAGACCTGCTTGCTTGATCAGAGACAGGCAAGGTGTATGGTTAGCTTCCTCTGTCGGTTTAAGCTATTACCACCTTTCGGGTGAGTTAGTGAAACATTACTCATCGTCATCAGGCTTAATGAACAATGAGTTCCTCCCTGGTATTTGTAGCGTTATACAGCAGACAGAAATTGGTGAGCGAGAGCTTGTTCTGGGGTCGAAGTACGGACTCGTAAAAGCAGAAGCATCCAAGCTGCTTGTATCTAATCCCCCAGAGTCTAAGTTTATTGTTAGCCAAGTTGTGCTTGAAAATGAAGTTCTGCAAGTTGGTAGTGCCGATCTGAATGGGATCACACTGCCATATGGATCTTCGCTGAGTTTTTTATTCGGTGTGATGCCAAAACCAGACAGTCAAAATTTGTACTATCGATTGAACAACGATGACCCATGGCAAACGTTAGAGGGGGGCCAACTGACACTCGAGCACCTTAGTTCCGGTGAATATCACTTGCAGGTCAGTAATGAGTCTCAAGTTGCCACTGGAGTCGTTGGTTTAGAATCTCACTTTATCGTCCTTCATCCTTGGTATCTATCGCGATTTGCTATTTTAGGCTTTGTCGTAGCTAGTATTGCGGTCGTCGCATTACTTGTTTTCTGGCGCTCTCGCTACGTTGTACAGGCTAACCGTGATCTAGCAGCTCAAGTGACTCTCAAAACGAATCAGTTAAGACATCAAAGTAGAGTGTTGCTTACGAGCAACCAGCAATTACGTAAACAGATTCAAGTTAGAAACCTACTCGTAGACCATGTAGCTCTATCCATAAAATCAAGCATCGACTTTATTGTGGCGAAACTACCTATGCCTCTGGATACTGCGACAGAGGATCATTTGGCTAAAACGAATTGGCAGTTAAATGAACTCAAAAGTGTTCCAAGTGATGTAAGTGGTGGGAGTCAGAACTACAACTTGAGTCAGATAACTCAGTCAGTGGTTGATGTATGGCAAGATGACTTTGCAAAAGCGGGTATTTTGGTAGAGCTAGAAGATGAGAGTAAGCAGAGCCGGGTTGCTCTGGAAAGCTTTAATCTTGATGTTATTTTCAATAGCATTTTTGCCAATATCATCAAGCGCTCTTTCCGAGGTCAAACGGTTAGAATTATGCTAGAAGAGGGGCATGATATTGTGTCATTGAGCTTTCTTGATTACGGGACGCAATTACCTAATAAAGTCGCGACTGGGTTTCCATCTAACTTAAATCACTCTGAGTTGAGTATTGACCACCTTGCCCAATTAGTGACAACGAGTGGTGGTTATTTGGCTGTCTTCTCTTCTGATGCTCAAAACAAAGTCGAGATTACATGGCCATCTGCGAAGGAAAGGAGTTATCTGGATGAACCGCAGCAAGAACTCAATCCTGTAACTATTGCAGAAGATCAAGTCACACCAGAGAAAGAGTGGTTGCAAAAAGTCTATCAATTAGTGGCAGAGCATTACCATGATCCTGAATTTGGCACTGCGTCAGCCGCTAAAATGCTGTATATGTCTGAACGCTCTTTGCAGAGACGTTTTAAATCTGCCTCGTCAAGAACGTTAAAAGACTATGTCACAGAGGTTCGTTTGGAAACGGCGTGTGAAAAGTTATTGGCGGGTGAGAAAATCAGTGAAGTCGCCTTTAACTGTGGCTTTAATGATCCATCTTACTTTAGCCAAAAGTTTAAGCTGCATTTTGGTTTGCCCCCATCCAAGTTTGCTTTGACTCAAGAAAGCCAAGAAATTAACTAGAAAACCTTCATTATACGCTCCCTAGTTAATAGTTAAGATGCTGGGGAGCTGCATACAGTGCTCTATTATTGCTGTAGTTGCTAACGCAGTGAGTTTCATTGTTTCTTCATCACATCTAGCCTACAAATCCATTCTCAACACGTAAGCACGATCACGTTCTATCTGTTAGTCGCGATGTTCATAGCAATAAGCATAAATGGCTTCAAGAGAATGATTTATTGATAGTTGCAACAAATAAATGACAGTTGTATTGCTGTATCAAAAGAGCGTTGTTCATTTGGGTGAATGATGGTGTGCGACATTCGTGAAAACGAAAACTGTGTTGAAAAGATGAATAAGGTAAAGACGTTTTGAAAGAGGTGAAAAAAAATATCGTGGTATAGCCGGGGGGACTATACCACGGGTGTCAAGGACACCTTCGCTTGCTGCCGGAGTGACATGTTGCCATGCCACCTCTGGAATTTATTAGAGAGATTGCCCTCTCGATGGAGTAACTATACGAGAGGTTACTTATTTTTCTTATAAAAATAACGCCATGTTTATATGAGAAAAGCGACAATGTTTGGTTTTTTACTTAACCAATTGTTTTAATTTGCATTTTTTGTTTTCTATCTTGGTTTATGACATTTTTGTTTCGTTAGGTGTCATTTTTAATTGTTAATTTTGACGTAAATAACGAGAGGAAATTTACGAAGTTAACGTTTGAAAGCGTGAAAACATTTACGGAATCTTTGATTTCACACAGGGATTGAAGGGGTATAGGGGAGTAATATTGGCAACCTAAACTTATTAAATAATAATATTTCTCATTAGCAATACTCTTAAGGGCCACTATGAAGTTATCAGAGATTAATCCTGGCGATACGGTGACGATTCGGTTGTTAGATGGTCTTTCATCAGATATCAGAAAGAAACTCATGGTAATGGGGCTGCTTCCCAATACAGAAGTCAAAGTGATTCGACGTGCGCCAATGGGCGATCCTTTACAAGTCGAAGTCCGTGGTGTGTCTGTCGCATTGCGAGAAACAATTGCTCAGAAAATTGAAGTGGAGCGAGTGTAATGCAATATCAAGTGCTAACCGTAGGTAACCCTAATAGTGGTAAAACGACGCTATTTAATGGTTTAACTGGCGCAAAACAGCAAGTTGGTAACTGGGCAGGCGTCACGGTTGAAAAGAAAACAGGACAATTCAAGCATGCTGGGGATGAGTTTTTGCTCACTGACCTTCCGGGTATTTACTCATTAGACAGTGGTAATGATAGTAATAGTATTGATGAATCCATCGCATCGCGTGCGGTTCTAACTCATCCTGCTGATCTCATTATTAACGTGGTGGATGCTACGAGTTTAGAGCGCAGCTTATATATGACGCTGCAACTTCGCGAACTTGGTCGCCCTATGATTGTAGTCCTCAACAAGATGGATGCGCTAAAGCGTGAACGTCAGATGATTAACGTTGCAGAGCTTGAGAAAACGTTAGGTTGTCCGGTTGTCAGTTTATCTGCAACCAATAAAACTCAAGTGGCAGAGTTTAAAGAAAAGCTCCATAAATCCATCGTTCAAGGAGTGCCACTTAAAGAATTGTCTTTGCATTACGGTGAGAAGATGGAGTCGGCAATTCAAACGGTTTCCGCACTTTTTAACGACCAAAACGTCGCTCATCGTGCACTAGCGATTCGTGCGCTTGAAAAAGACACAATGGTGCTCAATAGTCTTTCTGATATTGATAGAAGCAAAGTCTTGGAAGTCATTACGACGTTAGATTTGGATATCGATTTGCATGTCGCGGATACTAAGTACACGCATCTGCATGAACAGTGTAAAAAAGTTCGCCGAAGCGAAGGCAAGTTAAGTCGTAGTGTGACTGAAAGACTCGACCAGTTTATTTTGAACAAGTGGATTGGAATTCCTTTCTTCTTTGTTGTTATGTACCTGATGTTTATGTTCTCGATTAACATCGGTAGTGCATTTATCGACTTTTTTGACATTGGTGTGGGCGCATTGTTGGTTGATGGTGGACACCACTTGTTAGACGGTCATTTGCCTGTGTGGTTAGTGACGGTGCTTGCTGATGGTATTGGTGGTGGTATCCAAACGGTTGCAACCTTTATTCCAGTTATCGCGTGTTTGTACCTGTTCTTAGCGGCACTTGAAAGCTCAGGCTACATGGCTCGTGCCGCATTCGTACTAGATAAAGTGATGCAGAAGATTGGTCTACCGGGCAAAGCATTTGTACCGTTGGTTCTTGGTTTCGGTTGTAACGTACCGTCAATCATGGCAACTCGTACTCTAGACCAAGAACGTGAGCGTAAACTAGCTGCATCTATGGCGCCATTTATGTCATGTGGTGCTCGTCTACCAGTATACGCACTATTCGCTGCGGCATTCTTCCCAGGCTCTGGTCAGAACATTGTATTCGCACTTTACCTACTTGGTATTGTGGCAGCGATCTTCACGGGCCTCTTCCTTAAGTATACGCTTTACCCAGGTAGCAGTGATAGCCTAGTAATGGAAATGCCAGACTATGAGCTTCCGACGCTACAAAACGTGGTGATCAAAACTTGGCAAAAGCTAAAGCGCTTTGTACTTGGTGCAGGTAAAACCATCGTTATCGTTGTTGCTATTCTGAGTTTCTTCAACTCATTGGGTACTGATGGCAGTTTTGGTAATGAAGACAGCGAAAACTCGGTGCTTTCTAAAGCTGCGCAAGTTGTAACTCCAGTATTCGCGCCAATCGGTGTTCAAGAAGATAACTGGCCAGCGACGGTTGGTATCATTACCGGTATCTTCGCAAAAGAGGCGGTAGTTGGTACGCTTAACAGTCTATACACCACGCCAAGTGACGGTGAAGACGCAGAATTTGATCTAATGGGCAGCCTAGAAGAGGCAGTAATGAGTATCCCTGAAAACTTAGCCGGTTTGAGCTACTCAGATCCACTAGGCATTGAAGTGGGTGACTTAACTGACTCAAATGCCGTTGCCGAAGAACAAGAAGTCGATGCTTCTATCTTCGGTAACATTAAATCGCAGTTTGCTTCTGGCAATGCCGCATTTGCTTACCTAATCTTTATCCTACTGTACACTCCTTGTGTGGCGGCGATGGGTGCTTACGTACGTGAGTTTGGTCATAAGTTCGCACGCTTTATCGCGGTTTGGACAATGGGCTTGGCTTACCTATGTGCGACGTTCTACAACCAATTGACGCATTTCGCAGATAGCCCAGTAACAAGTGGTATTTGGATGGCTGTGATCGTAGCTATCTTCTTTGGCACATACCGTGTGTTCAAACAAGTTGGTAAGAAACAAAACGGTGCATTAGAGGCGCAAGTAGCATGATTTTAAAAGAGCTTTATCAATACATTGCAGACAAAGGAACCGTCTCCCAGTCAGATCTGGCTAAACAGTTTGGGATGAGTGAAGATGGCGCCGACGCGATGTTAAACGTGTGGATTAAGAAGGGCAAAATTAGCCGCCTAGTCGACACTAATAAAGCTCATGACGTGACTCGTGTTCGCTACTCAGTGACTAAACAAGATGGTTTGTCTCTGACAGTCACCATGTAGCGACTATCAAAATTAGTCACCTAAAAATTATCACGTAAAAACGACAAAGCCGCATCAGCAATGATGCGGCTTTTATTTTGCTGGTTATTGTTTGTGAATACAGCGAAATTAATGTTCTTCAGAGTGTTTAGTCGCGCCTAACTCTAGGAACTTTAAACCAAGACTTAAAACTAAAATCGAAATAGGTAATGTTAAGATCGTCCAATCTAAGCTGTCGAAGTTAATCAGCACGAGCTCTAAGAACTTCACAAACAAGATCACGATGATGACTTCAGCCAAAATGTTTTTTAGATGGCCGATGTTTGGGGTTCTGATCCAATGCAAAACCGACTGCTCTTGTGTTTTCGCTTTAGCTTTGTTGGAAATAAATAGTGTGTAGATGCCGTGAGCAAAGATGAACAAAACTAGTGCGACAAGAAACGTATCCAGTGACTTGATCAAATAAGCGATCGCGATGTCTGCTTTATCTAAATGTGCGAGTGCTTCTGGAGGTGTTTGATTGAGAATGAAGACCGCAAATGCCGAATAGGTTTTTGCTGCACCCATAAGAAAAAGCAAGAATGAAGCAGCCATAGAACAGATAATGGCGATCCAGCTGACGTATCGGAATGTGTTGAAGACTTGTTTCATGATGACCCTCTCTAACTGAGCTGGTAGTCTAAACAAGTTTTATTTTAGTGATAATCCCAGAAAAATGAGAAAGATTGTTACAAATACGTATTAATCTTTCTCTGTCTATTTCAGCCGTATTCAAAGGCGAATTATTTTCGCTAGCAGTGCTTATGCTTTTTGGAAAATAGAACTCAGTGACAGCACATTTTTAATGCGACCAAGCAATTCGTTTTGCTCTTCTTCTGTACGGAATTCACCTTTGGTGTTACCCCAAACCGGTCCCGGCCATGCTACGTCATCTTTGAAGCGAGCAATATGGTGAATGTGCAGCTGTGGCACCATATTACCTAGCGCACCAAGGTTTAGCTTGTCTGGACGGAATGTTGCTTCCAGTGCTTGGCTTACCGCTTGAGACTCTAGCAAAAACTGTTGCTGTTCTTGCATTGGCAAGTGGTGAAGCTCTTTTAGGTTTGCACGTTTAGGGACCAAGATAACCCATGGCACGGCGTTATCTTTATGCAGAAGCGCCACACACAGTGGGAAGTGGCCGATAACGGTGGTGTCTTTTGCCAGTTGAGGGTGCAGTTCAAAACTCATTATGTTGTCCGATTTGAATTGAATGACATCAGTATACGCCAGATAAAACAAAAGGTTGACGCTTTCACGTCAACCTTTGTCATCATTTAGCTTGTGCTACTTAAGCTACCTACGTAAAAGCGGATTACATACGCTCTAGAGTATCAATACCTAGTAGAGACAGACCTTGCTTGATGGTCTTCGCTGTTAGCGCAGCTAGTTTCAGACGGCTTTGTTTCACAGCTTCGTCTTCAGCAACTAGGATAGGGCACGCTTCGTAGAAACTAGAGAACTGACCTGCTAGTTCGAATAGGTAGCTACACATGATGTGCGGTTGGCCTTCGCGAGCGACAGATTGAACCGCTTCTTCGAACTGCATAAGTTTAGCAATAAGTGCTTTCTCTTTCTCATCAGTGATTTTGATGTCGCCTTGGAGAGCGTCCATAGCAACACCAGCTTTAGCGAAAATAGAAGCTACGCGAGTGTATGCATATTGCATGTATGGTGCTGTGTTACCTTCAAACGCTAACATGTTGTCCCAATCGAACACGTAGTCAGTCGTACGGTGTTTAGATAAGTCAGAGTATTTAACCGCTGCCATTGCAACTGTTTTAGAGATCTTCTCTTTTTCTTCCGCATCTAGCTCAGGGTTTTTAGATTCGATCAGTTGTGCTGCACGAACTTCTGCTTCATCTAGAAGGTCGGCAAGGCGAACGGTACCACCCGCACGAGTCTTGAATGGCTTACCATCTTTACCAAGCATCATGCCGAACGCGTGGTGCTCAAGAGATACTGACTCAGGTACGTAGCCTGCCTTACGAACAATTGTCCAAGCTTGCATTAGGTGCTGGTGTTGACGTGAGTCGATGAAGTAAAGCACACGGTCTGCGCTTAGCTCTTCATAACGATATTTTGCACATGCGATGTCTGTTGTTGTGTATAGGAAACCGCCATCGCGTTTTTGAACGATAACGCCCATTGGTTCGCCATCTTTGTTCTTGTATTCATCTAGGAATACAACTTGCGCGCCATCATCTTCAACGGCAAGACCTTGTTCTTTTAGGTCTGCAACGATCTTAGGAAGCATGTCGTTGTACATGCTCTCGCCCATCACGTCGTCACGAGTCAGTGACACGTTTAGACGGTCGTAGTTGCGCTGGTTTTGGATCATGGTTACATCAACGAGTTTTTTCCACATTTCTGCACAGTACTCGTCACCGCTTTGCAGTTTCACAACGTAGTTTCGCGCCTTTACTGCGAAGTCTTCATCTTCATCGTACAGCTTTTTCGATTCGCGGTAGAAGCCTTCAAGGTCCGCAAGCTCCATAGAAACTTCGCCAGACTCTTGTTGTACACGTTCAAGGTTTGCGATAAGCATACCGAACTGAGTACCCCAGTCGCCGATGTGGTTCGCACGGATCACTTTGTGACCTAGGAACTCAAGAGTACGTACCACCGCATCACCGATGATGGTTGAACGTAGGTGACCAACGTGCATTTCTTTAGCTACGTTTGGTGCAGAGTAGTCAGCAACGATAGTTTGAGCTTCGTCTGCTGCAACGCCAAGACGTGAGTCAGCCAGTGCTGCTTCCGCTTGTTTTGCTAGGAACTCTTCGCTTAGGAAAATGTTGATGAAACCAGGACCAGCGATTTCTGTCTTGCTTGCAATACCATCTAGGTCTAGAACATCCAGTACTTTCTGTGCAAATTCTCGTGGGTTAGTACCCAGTTTTTTAGCAACGCCCATTACGCCGTTTGCTTGGTAGTCACCAAATTGTGGCTTTGCTGATTGGCGTACTGCCGCAGGACTGCCTGCAGGTGCGCCAGCGGCTTCTAGAGCCTGAGATACTTTGTCATTAATAAGTGCTTGGATATTCACACGCGTTTCCTTCAATTCAAGGACGAAGAACTCGGCGAAGTAAGTGCCGAGTTCTGTTGGAGTTCACAAAAATGGGGCTAATGATAACAACTTTATTGCTTTTCATACAGAGAGGAATTGGGGAAATTTATACTTTTTCGATTGAATGGAAATGTGGTTTGGTTTGCGTTTACTATTGCGCTCAGAGTAATGAGATAAATCGCCCCAAAAGAGAACCACAATGACGACTCAACTAGTTGAAAAACGCCTAGCGCCTGAATTGATGATCCAAGATTTGGATGCATTTATGGCGAAGATTGAAGAGTTTGCATCCCTGTTAAAACTGGATCTGAGCTTTGCTCAAGCTGACCATATTGCGTTGCGTATTAACGATACTGATACCGCAAAAGCTGCGCATGAGGCTTGGAGTCAATACGGAAAGGTGATTTCACAAGCGAAAATCAACGGTCGCCCAATTATTGTTATTGAGTTCGATAAAGCGTTGGAAAGTCGTGGCTGGAAGATTGAGTGTCTGGAGCTGCCATACCCTGCGGAAGGCAAAATCTACCCAACTGAAAGCTGGGAACATGTGGAGTTTGTGATTCCGTCTCATGCCGAAACCGCAGATGAGTTTCTTGCTGATTTGAGACACACTTATCCAGCGTTTGGCGCACGCTTTAATGAGTTAGAAGAGCTGGGTGTGAAGATCAAACTGTCGAGCCCGAAAGGGGATGGCGAACGCTTGAATAACCCAACAGTGGCGTTTAAGTACCAAGGCATTTGTATCAAACTGCACCCGCATTCACTTAAGCGTATTGTGGAGTCTGAGCAGGCGTAAAACGCTAGGGTGAGAATTGCTGAGTTGCGATAGGCAAAAAGGGAGCCGAGGCTCCCTTTCGTAAGCGAATCACTATTTAGCCAGTGACTTGCTTTTTGGGTTGGTAATGGAAAGTTTTTTGCCTTTCAACTCTTCATCTAAAGGCAGTGTAAAAGTTTTGGCAAACGGCATTCGTTTACAATGATCCGCCTTGTCTCTAACGATAGTAATAAGAGCTTCTGTCTGTGAGCTTTGCTCTATTTTTAGGCTAAAATCATCGTTCTTACTGCAGCCGTTAGACTCTGTGATAAATGAAATTTGACTCTCACTTGTCCTATAAGTCTCTACCATCATTGCTTGGTGCTCAGACGTCTGGTTTGTTTGCAGTCCTGCGTTTGCTGAACATGCAGTTAAACTGATAGTGCCCAAACCAAGTAGGAATATCTTGAGTCTATGTTTCATCTCGTTACCTTTTTTTGCGTCGTACGAATGAACCTGCAGCCATTAACACCAGTAGGCCAATAGATAAACTGCCGCCTGAACTAGACTTTTTATTAACGTCGTTACCAGCATCGCCCGTATTATCTGTGCTGACTGACATATTTATGTTGCGAACAAATGCTTGCGCGCTGTAAATGCCACTTGAAAACGGGTGTTGGACGTATTCAAACGTTATCGTATTAGATGCTTTGTAAAGATCGATCTGGATCTCTTTATAATCGAGGAGTTGGTTGGTGCTATCGTAAATTTCACCATTAACTAAGATGAACAAGTAATCAAAACCATCGGACATTACTTTGAGATCCATGGTAAGTTTGCCCTTCGGAAGATCGGTCAAAACCAGCTCAGATACACCAGGATAAGCTCCCATATCCGCTGATTGCAGTTCACCATTTTCAGCCGTCCAAGCGTTTTGACCGGTATAAACATTTGCGTCTGCTAGCGGAATGGCATTACGCACTGATCTGCTTGCTTTATCTACACCTGAATACTCGAAAGTTGTTGTGAGTCTGGACAGTTTCGGATGATCGGTAAAGAGCTCTATCGTTGTTTCTGATCCCGAATAGCTAGGTTGGTAGCCGACGGTAATTTGACAGCTTTGCGAAGGCTTTAAGGTACCAGTACAAGTGCTTTTCTCGATGGTACTTCCGTATGATATTGTGCTTTGGTAGATGTTGAATGGGATAGTATCGTCATTACGAATAGTAAAGGTCTCTTGCTGCGCTTTTCGCTCAACGAAACGAAGATCTTGGTACTTAGTGAAGCTGATAGTATTGCGATGGCTATCTATCCATCCATTGTGTTGAAAATGAGCGACGTTGGCGTAAACACCATAAGCGTTTGGTTGAGCACATCCATCCCCCCAGCTGACCACGCCTAGCAATTTGTTGATACCGTTATCATCAACGATGAGTGGACCGCCGCTATCTCCTTGGCAGCTATCTTTACCTCCCCAATAGTATCCGGCGCAAATACCGTCATCTGATACATTAGAGTAGTTTCCTGGTAGGTTTTGGCAGGTAGCTCGATCTACGTATTCCAAATCTACTTGTTGTAAAACGGTTGGGTATATTCGGTCTGTCGTGGACGTATTTCCCCATCCAGCCACGTGCAACTTGTCTCCTACGCGTACGCTATCTAAAAGTTCTGGCGTTGCCAGGTCAATAGTTGCGCTATCGATATTGCGTTCTAATTCAATAAGAGCGATGTCATTGTTCGTTGTTATGTTGTTATATTCATCATGTGAATAGATATTTTTAATGGCGATGCGCTGTGCTTGAGACTCTCTGTTTTTGTCATAAAGACCAAGAACGATATCCAGATCGTCCGCATTAAGACCTTCCACACAGTGCGCAGCAGTTAATACGTATTTTCCACCTAGGAAACTGCCACCACAAAAGTGACCAATAGATGTAGGTTGTCCTTTACGTACCAGTGAAGCAATAAATTTCCAGTCGGAAGTGTTGGCAGGTTCGCCGCCGATAATGCGAGTGGATACATCATTCTGAACAGGCTCAAGAGTATCTGCGATTGTGGTTGCTGGTAAAGTCAGCCCAATCAGAAAAGCCACTAACGTTTTTTTCATTTTAATTCCGTAATATTAACGTGGTTTATTATAAGAAGGACAAATGATAAACGGAATCATTCTCTCAGTAAATAGTTGTAGAGAAATGAAAAATTATAACGTATCGGTTTAACTTTGATGGTTAGAATTGGAGGGGGGGATCTTCTGAAAAGATGAAACCCGCCACGTTGGACGGGTTTCACTATCGTTGTAACTAGTACGGAGGGATTACAGGATCACGGTCTTATTCCCATAAACAAAGACGTGGTCATTGATCACTTTATTCAAAGCCTTACTCAATACGTTCTTCTCTACATCGCGTCCTGCTTGCGCCATATCTTGGGCATTGAATGTATGGTCGACAGGAATTACGTCTTGCTTGATGATCGGCCCTTCATCTAAATCATTAGTCACGAAGTGTGCTGTTGCACCGATGATTTTCACACCGCGATCGTAAGCTTGTTGATATGGCTTCGCGCCAATAAAAGCAGGTAAGAAGCTGTGATGAATATTAATGATTTTGTGGTGATATTTCTCAACAAACGTCGGCGTTAATACGCGCATG
Organism: Vibrio sp. Vb0349; assembly: GCF_033338975.1. NCBI lineage: Bacteria > Pseudomonadati > Pseudomonadota > Gammaproteobacteria > Vibrionales > Vibrionaceae > Vibrio > Vibrio sp. Vb0349. Next base: position 90,211 of record NZ_JAWOTS010000010.1, read on the forward strand.
TATTTAGCTAGCACCAAAAAGTCAGCATCGTATTGATCGATCACTTCTAGCATCTTCTGCTCGTGTTCTTCACGGCTAAGGTTTTCATGGGTCACATGGTGGTAAGGAATGTCGAAGCGTTCAGTGAGAGTTTGCAGTTTGTCGTAATTCCCCACCACAGCGGCGATCTCAACATCTAGGCTTCCATCGTAGGTTTTCATCAGAATATCGCCTAAACAATGCGCTTCTTTTGTGACGAGAATGACGATGCGCTTACGGCGAGAGCCAACCAATTTACGCTTAGCACCTTGCGGGAGAGCTTGGTCCAAGTCGGCAAGAAACGTTTGATCGTTGAAGTACCCCTCCAACTCCGTTCTCATGAAAAAGTGGCCACTGGTATTATCAACAAATTCGTTATTGTGAACGATGTTGAGTTGGTGCTTGTAACAGATATTAGTAATTTTCGAGATGAGACCCGGGGCGTCAGAACAGTGGGTCAACAGTGTTTTCTTTTCCATAAATCAGGTACTTCCATGCATTAATACTTTAGCGTACGAATTTGTTATTATTCCCTGGCGGGTGTAACTGTACTGCCATGTTTCACCATAAATAATCTATTCTTACGTTGGTTTCAACAAAATATCCGCGTGTCGCCGCAAGCTGGTCAGATTGTGGGCTGATGTCACTCCTATTCCTCTGATATACTCTCGATAATTTTTCAAACTCAATACCAAGCATGATCGCAAAAACTTTTTCCTCTGATGGCGCGTTAGGTAAGGCCATTCCTGGCTTTCAAGCTCGTCAGCCACAAATCGATATGGCGGAAGCCGTCAGCAGTGCGATCAAAGATCAAACCCAGTTGGTGGTGGAGGCAGGAACCGGAACCGGTAAGACCTTCGCCTACTTAGTCCCTGCGCTGTTAAGCGGTAAAAAAGTGATCATCAGTACAGGCTCGAAAAACTTGCAAGAGCAGTTGTACCATCGTGACTTACCGCTCATGGTCAATGCGCTTGGTTTTTATGGCCAAGTGGCGTTATTAAAAGGGCGTTCTAATTATCTGTGTTTGGATCGTTTGAGCCGCCAAATGGTCGAAAGCCACACTAATGAATCTGACCCGACGTTATTAACTCAACTGGTTAAAGTGCGTGCTTGGTCATCAGAAACCAAAACAGGTGACCTTGGTGATTGTGATGATCTGCCAGAAGACAGCATGATCATTCCGACTATCACCTCAACCAATGATAACTGTTTAGGTAAAGAATGTCCGAGCTACACTGATTGCTTTGTATTGAAAGCGCGTAAGCGAGCCATGGATTCCGACATTGTTGTAGTGAACCATCACTTGTTTCTTGCTGATTTAGCGATCAAAGAAACAGGATTCGGTGAACTGATTCCAGAAGCCGATGTGTTTATTTTTGATGAAGCTCATCAGTTGCCAGATATTGCGAGCGAATATTTCGGCCAGTCAGTTTCAAGCCGCCAAATTCACGATCTTGCCAAAGACATTGAAATAGCCTATCGCACCGAAGCCAAAGATATGCGTCAATTGCAAAAAGTGGGCGACAAACTCATGCAAAGCGCAATGGACATGCGGATTGTATTGGGTGAGCCAGGCTTTCGTGGCAACTGGCGTGAGGCGTTGCAATCAGGTTCTATTAAGCGAGAATTATTGCGCTTAACTGACAGCCTCGAATTGGCGATTGATGTACTCAAAATAGCCTTAGGGCGCAGTCAATTACTGGATACCGCCTTTGAACGAGCAAATTTGATCAAAGGCCGTATCGACCGCGTCTGTGATGTCGATATTACCGGTTACTCATACTGGTACGATACCTCGCCTCGTCATTTCGCTCTGCACATTACGCCTCTTTCTGTCGCGGACAAGTTCCATGAGCAAATAGAGATTAAACAAGGCGCTTGGATTTTCACGTCAGCAACCCTAGCCGTATCGGGCGATTTCAAGCACTTTACTGAGCGCCTTGGCCTCAAGCCTACAAAGCAATTTTCTCTGCCGTCCCCCTTTGATTATCAAAAGCAAGCGCGCCTTTGTGTGCCAAGGTATTTGCCAGAGCCAAACAGTAACGGCTTAGCGGATAAGTTAGTCCGAATGCTTGCTCCGGTGATTGAAGAAAATGATGGTCGCTGCTTCTTTTTATGTACCTCGCACAGCATGATGCGTGAACTAGGTGAGAAGTTCCGAGAAGTACTTGAGCTGCCTGTGTTAATGCAAGGGGAGATGAGTAAGCAGAAAACCTTGGCGGAGTTTATGGAACTGGGTAACGCTTTACTCGTGGCGACGGGCGCTTTCTGGGAAGGGATTGATGTTAGAGGTGATGCGCTGAGCTGTGTTATTATCGACAAATTACCGTTTACCGCCCCTGACGATCCGTTACTCAAAGCCCGTATCGAGGATTGTCGATTACGTGGCGGTGAACCATTTGCTGAAGTACAAATCCCGGATGCAGTGATTACGTTAAAGCAGGGAGTCGGGCGATTAATTCGAGATCAGAAGGATCACGGTGCGTTGATCATTTGTGATAATCGCCTCGTCACGCGAGACTATGGTGGTATTTTCCTCGGAAGTCTACCACCTATCCCAAGGACGCGAGACTTAGATGGAATCAAAGCATTCCTGAAAGCAGAACAATCTGTCACAGACGCAAGTGCTGAGGCATAACCCAATAAATGAGAGTTGTAGAGAGTTAAATGAGCGCAAAAATTCTTGCTATCGATACAGCGACTGAAAACTGTTCAGTTGCGTTGTTGGCTAATGATCAAGTGATTTCACGTAGCGCGGTTGCACCACGCGATCACACCAAAAAAGTACTGCCAATGGTTGATGAAGTACTCAAAGAAGCTGGCCTGACTCTACAAGAGCTGGATGCGTTAGCGTTTGGACGTGGTCCAGGTAGCTTTACTGGCGTTCGTATCGGTATTGGTATCGCACAAGGTTTGGCGTTCGGTGCTGACTTACCTATGATCGGCGTTTCAACGCTGGCTGCAATGGCTCAAGGTAGCTATCGCTTACATGGTGTGACCGATGTCGCTGTGGCTATTGACGCACGTATGGGTGAAGTTTACTGGGCACGTTACACTCGCCAAGCAAACGGTGAGTGGGCAGAGATGGATGCAGAGTGCGTAATTCCACCAGCACGTCTCGTTGAAGAAGCACAAGCAGACGACAAAACGTGGACGACAGCAGGTACTGGTTGGGATGCTTACCAAGAAGTATTAGCAGACCTACCGTTTAATTTGACGCATAGTGACGTTCTGTACCCTGATTCACAAGACATCGTGATTCTTGCTGAACAAGAATTTAAAAAGGGTAATACCGTGCCGGTCGAAGATTCGAGCCCTGTTTATTTACGTGATAATGTGACATGGAAAAAACTTCCTGGTCGCGAATAGTCCGTTTTTCATTAACCTGACAAAAAGCAGGGCGTTTGCCCTGTATTTTTATGGAGTGCTATGGCGTCGATTAATGGCTTGCCTCCTTCTTTGATTCCCGGTGCAAATCGCACTCATAAAGCCAGTCAAAAGAAGCAGGTAAATAAATCACAAACAAAGCAGCCTGTAGGTCAGCCTTCAAAGGTTGCTAACGCCGTGGCGCACTCCATAAAACACGTGGATGAGTCCCAAATTCACCGAGCTCAAGTGCAATATGACCTTCCTGAAGGGGGCGCACGTAAAGCAATGGAGCAGTACATGGATGTCATGAATCGAGCTAAAAAAGAGGAACTGGCTCAATTACTTGGTGTCGATATTTACGTGTGAGATCTCCCCAGCTTGGGGTTACTAATATTGAAAGGTGGTTTATGAAGGTTTTTGGACGGTTTTTTCTCGCATTATTTGCTACGGTTGGTTTGTCTGCGTGTAGCTCTTTGCCAGAGGAGCTAAATGCAAGCACAGAATTGGTCGTTACAGACTATAAAGCGTTTGCTGAGTCTCAGGGGCAAGTGAGTGAAGATGTTCGCCTTGGTGGAATCATCGCTAAAGTGGATAACTTTAAAGATAAAACGCGTCTAGAGATTGTAAACCTTCCTATCAGTAAGTCTGGTAAACCTGATATTGATGAAGAGCCTACGGGGCGTTTTGTCGCCTATTTTGATGGCTATTTAGAGCCTGTCGCCTTTAGTGAAGGCCGTTTGGTGACGGTTGTAGGCAAAGGAGCAGGGGAAGAAGAAGGAAAGATCGGTGAGCACGGTTACATCTTCCCAGTAATTAAGGGGGAAGGGTACCGTTTATGGAAAATTGAAGAACGTGTACGCATGTATGACTCGCCAACCTACTTTTACCCATGTTACTCGATTAACTGCCGCATGTGGCGTAATGATTTCCCGCAAGACGGTAAAGTGATAAAACAGGTCAAATAATCTGCGATGCATGAGCGTCAATTCGAGCTTCCTGCCGGCAAAATGGCAGCCCTTGAGATAGGGAACGAGAAAACGGCTGACTTGTCAGTCGTTTTTCTTCATGGGTGGTTAGATAATGCGGGCAGCTTTAAAGCGCTCATGGAGCAGTTGAATCAACTTAATCCTCACTTACACCTCCTCGCCATCGATCATTTTGGTCACGGTTTATCGAGTCATAAATCTCACGATAATTATTACCCCTTTCACGACTATATTGCCGATTTGTATCAGTTTTTGGACGAATTATCACCAAACAGACTGATATTAGTAGGGCATTCACTTGGTGCTTTAATCGCAAGTTGCTATAGTGCAGCGTTTCCAGAGCAGGTCGAAGCTCTTGTGCAAATTGAGGGAGCAGGACCTCTTCATGAGGATCCTACTAACAGTTTGCCTCGTCTTCGCGATGGCGTTTTAAGTCGAATAAGACAGCAAAACAAGCCAGAGCGAGCCATTGCCTCCTTCGATCTGGCGTTAAAATTACGCATGCAAGCCAACCAATTAACCGCTGAGCAACTTCTACCGATAGTCGAGCGTGGAACAGAGCAGCGAGGAGATAAATGGTATTGGCGGCATGACGCCAAGTTAAAATGTGCGTCGCTTTACCGAATGGCGCAAGCGCATGCTAACTCGATTACCAGCCAAATACGTTGTCCTCATTTGATTGTATTAGGCGATCAAGGATTTCAGAATTTACCATCTAACCAAGCTGATTGGGGAGAGAACCCACCGCAAGTGGTTTCTGTCAAGGGTGGTCATCACTGTCATTTAGAGCAAATACTCGAGGTCGCAACGCGAATTCTTGGTGTAGTTAACAAAATTTAAACAAGTGTTTGAGAGTTGCGTGCTCAAGCACGTTCGCTGTGCTGTAATAGCTTTCAAAATAAAAAGGACGCTATTTTTTAGCCAGTTATAAACGAGGAGTAACATCGTGGATAAACCATGGCTTTCACGTTATCCAAGTGACGTACCTGAAACCATTAATCCAGAGCAATATGAGTCTTTGGTAGAAATGTTTGAACAGTCTGTACAAAAATATGCAGACCAACCAGCATTCATGAACATGGGCTCGGTTATGACCTTCCGTAAATTGGAAGAGCGTAGTCGCGCATTCGCAGCGTATCTGCAAAACGAGTTAAAACTGCAAAAGGGTGACCGTGTTGCTCTGATGATGCCAAACCTACTGCAATACCCAGTGGCGTTGTTTGGTATTTTGCGTGCAGGTTGTATCGCCGTAAACGTTAACCCACTTTACACTCCTCGTGAACTTGAACACCAATTGAATGACTCAGGTGCGACGACGATTGTGATTGTGTCTAACTTTGCGAATACGTTAGAACAAATTGTCGATAAAACACCAGTCAAACACGTAGTGTTAACCAGTCTTGGTCAAATGCTGCCACGAGCGAAAGGTACGATTGTCGATTTTGTCGTGAAGTACGTTAAGGGCATGGTGCCTAAGTACGATTTACCTGGTGCAATCTCAATGCGTCAGGCTCTACGTAAAGGTCGTCGTCTACAATACGTTAAACCGTTTATGTCTGGGGATGACATTGCATTCCTGCAATATACGGGGGGGACGACAGGTGTCGCGAAAGGCGCGATTCTGACTCACCGCAACATGATTGCGAACGTTCTACAGGCAAAAGGCGCGTACGGACCGGTTTTATCTCCGGGGCGTGAATTAGTCGTAACAGCATTACCGCTGTATCACGTATTTGCTCTTACCGTAAACTGTCTGCTGTTTGTCGAAATGGGTGGTCGTAACTTACTTATTACGAACCCTAGAGATATTCCAGGGTTCGTGAAAGAGCTACAAAAGCATCCATTTACTGCGATTACGGGCGTGAATACCTTATTTAATGCATTGGTCAATAATGAAGATTTCCACGAGTTGGATTTCAGTAATCTACGTTTAGCCGTTGGCGGCGGCATGGCAGTGCAGCGCTCAGTGGCAGAAAGATGGCAAAAGACCACGGGTTGCTATTTGCTCGAAGGTTACGGTCTAACAGAGTGTTCTCCGTTGGTGGCGGCATATCCGCATGATCTTGTTGAATACAATGGCTCTATTGGTCTGCCGGTACCATCAACAGAAGTTCGTATCGTGGACGAAGAAGGTAACGCTCTTGCGAATACTGAAACTGGCGAACTTCAAGTTCGTGGTCCTCAGGTTATGCAAGGTTACTGGCAACGACCTGAAGCAACGAAAGATACGATTAACGAAGACGGCTGGCTATCAACTGGCGACATCGTTAAGTTCGATGACGAAGGTTTCCTGCATATCGTTGACCGTAAGAAAGACATGATCTTAGTATCAGGCTTTAATGTTTACCCGAACGAAATTGAAGACGTTGTAGCACTACACGGCAAAGTACTTGAAGTTGCTGCTATTGGTCAGCCGCATGAAGTGTCTGGTGAATTAGTGAAGATTTATGTCGTGAAACGCGATCCGAGCTTGACCAAAGACGAAGTGATCGCGCATTGTCGAGAACACCTAACTGGCTACAAAGTTCCGAAGTTGGTTGAATTCCGCGAAGACTTACCTAAAACCAATGTCGGTAAGATCTTGCGTCGTGTTTTACGCGAAGAGAATGACGCTGAACTTGCAAAGAAAAGCGCATAAGCCGATTTCGTCGAGTCGAGAGATTTAAAAAATGATAGAATGCCAGCGTTTTGCTGGCATTTTTTATAGCGAGAAGTATGTGAACTATCAAATTATTACTAAAAACAAAGACCTAGAAGAGGTTTGCACTCATGCCCGAGAGGCAGACGTAGTGATGCTGGATACCGAATTCGTTCGTATTCGCACTTTCTACCCGCAGTTAGGTCTGATTCAGCTTTTCGATGGTAATCGCCTCTCGCTGATTGATCCGACTGAATTAACGGATATGACGCCGTTTGTAGCGCTATTAAAAGATACTTCTGTGCTAAAAGTGCTGCACGCATGTGGTGAAGATTTAGAAGTTTTCCAAAACGCTTTTGGTTGTACACCATTCCCTATGGTGGATACGCAGCTGATGGCCGCTTTTCTCGGTCACGGCCTATCGACAGGCTTCGCATCGCTGGTGGAAGAATATTTAGGCGTAGAGCTCGACAAAAGTGAATCACGTACCGACTGGATGGCTCGTCCACTGACACAAAAGCAATTAGATTATGCTGCCGCAGATGTTCATTACTTGTTACCGTTATACGAAAAGCTGTTCGATAAGGTGACGCAAGCAGGTTGGTGGGAAGCTGTACAGCAAGAAAGTGATTTACTCGTTTCGAAACGTATTCGCGTAACCAATGAAGAGAATGCCTACCTTGATATTAAGGGCGCTTGGCAATTAAAACCTTCTGAGCTGGCGATTTTAAAGCCATTGGCGACGTGGCGTTATCGTGAAGCAATCAAACGAGATTTAGCGCTGAACTTTATCTTCAAAGAAGGTGATCTATTAACGGTCGCTCGTCTTGGTTTAACGAACTTTAAGAAGATGGAAGCAGAAGATATTGATATCCGAGCGATTAACCGCCATGGCGCGAAGATTGCCGCGATTGTTAAGCAAGCGAAGCAAACACCTTCTGAAGAGTATCCTGCGAAAATTGAGCGTTTAATGGACTATCCGGGTTACAAGCAGGTCTTCAAAAATATGAAAGACTTGGTGAAATCGGCTTCGCAGAAGTCAGGTTTAGCCACGGAGTTCCTTGCCTCTAAAAAGCAGATCAATCAGTTGATCAGTTGGGTTTGGAAAAAAGATCGTGACCCAGAAGTATTGCCTGATTTGATGCAAGGGTGGCGTTTGGATTTACTCGGCGACAAGATGAACAAAGCATTAAAGTAATGAAAGATGAAAAAGGTTGGCCTCGATGCCAACCTTTTTCGTTCTAATTAGAGCATTCGTCTGGCGAGAGAAACTGATTACTTTTCTTCGTCTGGTAGCTTCACATTCAGCTCAAGAACTGAGATATCGTCGTCTTTGTGCTCAAATGTTAAGTCAACCATATTTGGATCAATTGCTACGTACTTGCTGATCACCTTCAAGATGTCTTCTTTTAATTGAGGCAAGTAAGACGGCGCAGGATCATTTTGGCTGCGGCGCTCTGCGACAATGATTTGCAAACGCTCTTTAGCTAGATTCGCAGAAGTTTTCTTCTGTGGACGGAAAAATTCTAATAATGACATGTCTAGCCTCCAAAGAGTCGTTTAAAGAGTCCTTTCTTCTCCTCAGTAAGGAAACGAAATTCAACCTGATTGCCTAATAAGCGATCAACGGTGTCAGAATAAGCCATACCCGCATCGGTGTTATCGTCAAAAGTGACTGGCACACCTTTGTTTGACGCGTTAAGCACGGCTTGGCTTTCTGGAATCACGCCCAGTAGTGGAATATGTAAGATCTCCTCAACGTCTTCAACGCTTAGCATTTCGCCTTGAGTGACGCGAGATGGGTTGTAGCGAGTCAGTAGAAGGTGCTGTTTTACTGGCTCTAGCCCTTGTTCTGCACGCAGTGACTTGGAATCTAAAATACCGAGAATGCGGTCAGAGTCACGCACAGAAGAGACTTCTGGGTTCGTTGTGACAATGGCTTCATCGGCATAGTACAAGGCCATTAACGCGCCTTGCTCGATACCTGCTGGTGAATCACAAATAATGAAATCAAAGCCCATTTCATCAAGTTCGCCGAATACGCGCTGAACACCATCTTTTGTCAGTGCGTCTTTATCACGAGTTTGAGAAGCAGGAAGAATAAATAGGTTGTCCGTGCGCTTATCTTTGATCAGCGCTTGGTTTAATGTCGCTTCGCCGTTAATGACGTTCACAAAGTCATACACGACGCGGCGCTCACAGCCCATGATTAGATCGAGGTTACGCAAACCGATGTCAAAATCGATCACCGCGGTCTTTTTCCCCTTAAGAGCTAGACCAGAGGCGATGGCTGCGCTTGAAGTGGTTTTACCAACGCCACCTTTACCAGACGTTACTACAATAATGCGTGCCATTTTTTTTCCTTTTTAGATTAAATCGCGAGAACTTCTAAATGTAATGATTCATCGGCTTTACTGATCATTACTTTCTTTTGCCAGTACTCGCTTTCAATTTGATCGCTTAACCAGTAGTCACCCGCAATGGATACCAGTTCTGCTTGTAAATCGTGGCAAATAATACGCGCTTCCTGCTGACCACTTGCTCCTGCAATCGCACGACCTCGAAGTGTGCCATGGATATGAATAGAGCCGTCAGCAATGACTTCAGCACCTGCACTGACGTGCGCTAGCACCACCAAATCACCATCTTTTGCGTAGATCTGTTGTCCTGAGCGGACAGGCGTACGAACTACTTTCGTTGGTGCCATTTTGGCAGGTGCTTGGCTTGGCGATTTGCTCGCCGACATAATGGCGAAGCCAGCTTCGGAAGCAAGGTTTTGTACACGCTTGTCTTTACAGCCCGTTACACCGACCGGAATAAAACCGGCATCTGAGATGCCTTGTTTAAGCTTAGGGAAATCAATGTCGCCTTGTACTTTTGCTATATTGATTACCAAAGGCGCGGATGCAAAAAAAGAAGGTGCTTGAGAAACTTTTTCTTGCAAAAATTCGACAGTCTTTGCGATCTCATTGTCAGAAAGGTGTAAAACTGACAATGTAAAACTGCTACCTTTAAGGTCTGGTGAATGGGTCATCGTGGACTTCTTGCCTTTATTGAAAGAGCGTTGCCTTAAACTAGGTATGTCATGTTATATTTCATCCTTTGACGCAGCAAGTTCTCTCGGGGGCAAATAGGTGAATTAATCTCAAATTTGCTATTAAGTTTGCGAGAATTTGACGTTTACAACCTAATCCGCACTCAACGCGGCTAAATCAGCATAAAAGGCGTGTCATGCTTTGTTCTATTTATAAAAGCTCGAAAAAAGAAGGTACTTATCTCTATATTCCGAAAAAGGATGATTTTTCACAGGTTCCTGACACCTTAATGCAGATGTTCGGTAAGCCTATCGCTGTCATGACGATTAAACTTGATGGCCGTAAATTGGCACAAGTTGATATCGAAAAAGTGAAGGCTTCATTACAAAATGATGGCTTCTTTCTTCAGGTTCCACCACCGCCGGAGAACCTATTAGAAAAGTACAAAGAACAAAAAGCCCAGCAGAAAGGCGAATAACGTCATCGTTTTTCATCTGGGATTTCTGCCTTGCTCAAGGAGGGCAATATGAAAAAAATACTGGCTACCATGCTTAGCGTTGGTATGTGTACCTCGGCTTTTGCAAGTAGCGAGGGTTTTGATGAATACTTGAATAAGCTGCGTGCTGAAGCTCGTGATAAAGGTATCTCAGAGCAGGTCATTAGTGCTGCTTTTGCTAATGTTGAGTACAAGCCCCGAGCAGTAAAAGCGGACCGAAACCAACCAGAAAAGAAACTGACATTGGATGAGTACATTCCTCGCGCGGTGCCTGAATGGAAGGTTAAGCAAGCCAGACAACTCTACAAAGAGCATTACACCGAGCTAAAGCGTATAGGCGATGAGTACGGTGTCCACCCGCGCTTTATTGTGGCACTTTGGGGAGTTGAAAGTAACTTCGGTAAGTTTACCGGCAACTTTAAAGTGATTGATGCACTATCCACAATGGCATTTGAAGGCCGTCGTGAAGAGTTTTTCCGTAAAGAGACTATGTCGGCACTGCAGATCCTCGATCAAGGCCATATTGAGCTAGAGAACTTTAAAGGCTCATGGGCTGGTGCTATGGGTCAATGCCAGTTTATGCCAAGCTCTTTCCTTCGTTTTGCTGCTGACGGCAACGGGGATGGTAAAAAAGACATATGGCAATCTGAAGCGGACGTGTTTGCATCAACCGCTAACTATTTGAGCAAGTCTGGTTGGGATGATAAATATACCTGGGGTCGCCAAGTTAAGGTTCCTAAAAATATTGATCGCAGCCTAGAAGGGCGCACGGCTGAAAAAGGCAAATACCTTCAAGAGTGGAGCCAATTAGGTATCACAAAATATGACGGTAGCCCGTTGCCAAAACTGGATGAAGACATCAAAGCATGGTTGATCATGCCGGACGACGAGAATGGTCGTACGTATCTGGTTTACAATAACTACAACGTATTGATGAAGTGGAACCGTTCTTACTACTTCGCACTTGCTGTGAGTCACTTGGCTGACCGCATTAAATACTGATCTGCCATCAAACAATTTGGCATTCAGTCTTCAATACAAGGGCTCTTCGGAGCCCTTTGTTTTTTCTATAACCAAATCGAGGTAAAGCGTGTTATCTGAACGTGCCGCACAAATGGTGATTTTCTCCGCTCTTCTTAAACACAAAAGCTTCACAGCTGCTGCAAAGAGCTTAGGCGTGTCGGTGTCTCATGTGAGTAAACAGTTGAGTCAGTTAGAAGCGTCTCTTGGTATCAAGCTTGTTCAACGCACTACGCGAAGCTTTACGCCGACTGAGGCAGGGAAAACCTTTTTTCATCACTGTGAGCAAGTGGTACAAGCGGTGAGCAGCGCCACATTAGAGATGGAAACCCAGCGGGATGAAGTGGCAGGTTTGGTACGTCTTGGGTTGTCGCAATCATTTGGTACCTTACACATTATTCCAGCGATTCAAGAGTTACGCGAACTGTATCCTCAACTTCAAGTGGAAGTACATCTGTTTGACTATAAGGTCGATATGTTAGCCGAAGGGCTCGATTTATGGGTAACCAACAACGAGCATTTGCCTGAAGGTTACATTGCGCAGCGTTTGACGGATTGCCAGTTTGTTGTTGCGGCATCGCCAGATTACTTATTGAAACATGACACGCCAACAGAACCGGATGACCTATCTGCTCACAACTGCCTCATATACAGAAGCTGGGAGCGTGACTATACGGGGTGGGCGTTTACCAAAGATCAGCAAGAATTGAACGTAAAAGTCTCGGGTAACTATTCAGTAGATCTGGCAGAAGCCGTCCGGGATGCTGCTATTGCAGGTTGGGGTATTGCCTACCTTGCCACTTACTTGCTGGGTGATGAGTTCAGAACGGGTAAGTTAATACAGCTGTTACCTGACTGGAAAGCCAGCCAGTCGATGCCGTTTTATGCGGTATACCCAAGCCGCCAACATATGCCAAAAAAAATATCCGCAGTGATTAACTTTATCAAACAGAAGATCGGCAACCCTTGTCATTGGGACCAACGTTTGGCGCCTTACATCTCTATTCCTAAATAACAGGATCAATGACGTTGTAGAACGACACATAAGGTGATTCACTTCACAAAAATTTTTCCTGAATCAGAAACATATTTTCCATATGGAAATAATTAAAATAAGCAAACGTTTATCTTCAATAAATTCAATTGGTTATTTTGTTGGTCAGTTATTGGTCGCTTAAACTTTTCACACTGTTAACATCCTCAACTTGCAGCATTTTGAGTCCGCTATACAATCCGGTGCCTTCCATATCCCCCTTCTGTCGGATTCATTTTATGAACTCAATTATTGGTATCGTAGCCATACTATTCCTAGCATGGCTACTTTCTACAAATAGAAAAAATATAAAGCTGAGAACGGTGTCGTTTGCGTTTGCTTTGCAGGTACTGTTTGCGTTGTTGGTTTTATATGTACCAGCAGGACGAGATGCGCTGAATTCAGTGAGCAGTGTTGTGTCGAATTTGATCAACTATGGTCAAGAGGGCATTGCGTTTTTATTCGGTAATTTGGCTACAGGGGGCTTCACCTTTGCGATCAATGTTCTGGGTATCATCGTTTTCTTCTCCTCTCTTATCTCAGGTCTTTATCACATTGGTGTGATGCCAAAAATCATTAACTTTATCGGTGGTGGTATTCAAAAGCTGCTGGGTATCGGTCGTGCTGAGTCTTTGTCTGCTACGGCGAATATCTTTGTTGGCACCATTGAAGCACCATTAATGGTAAAGCCTTACCTAAAACACATGACTGACTCGCAGTTCTTTGCAGTTATGACCGGTGGTTTAGCGTCAGTTGCTGGCGGAACGTTGGTTGGTTACGCATCACTGGGTGTCGACCTCAACTATCTTATTGCTGCTGCATTTATGTCAGCACCTGCCGGCTTGTTGATGGCAAAAATTTTAATGCCAGAAGATACGGATAAAGCAGCAGATATCGACATTAGCCAAGTTGAAATTCCACGTGCAACCAACGTAGTAGAAGCATTAGCCGATGGTGCCATGGCGGGTGTACGCATTGCTGTATCGGTCGGTGGTACGTTACTGGCGTTTATTAGTGTCATTGCAATGCTAAACGGCATGTTAGGCTGGATAGGTGATCTTATTGGGACACCATTAAGTTTTGAGCTCATCCTAGGTTTTGTGTTTGCGCCAGTCGCTTGGTTGTTGGGTATACCATGGCAAGAAGCAACCACAGCAGGCTCGCTGATTGGTAACAAGATTGTGGTGAATGAGTTCGTCGCTTTCATCCAGCTTGCAGAAGTGAAGTCTCAACTTAGTGAACACTCACAAGCAATCGTGACGTTTGCTTTGTGTGGCTTTGCAAACATCTCAAGCATGGCGATGCTGATTGGTGGGTTGGGCTCATTGGTACCAGAAAAGCGTGCATTTGTTTCTAAGCATGGTTTCCGTGCGATTATCGCTGGTGTCATGGCGAACTTAATGAGCGCTTCGATTGCGGGCGTGATTTTAAGTCTGTAATTGAAATAGATATCAACAATTAGCAAAAAGGCTCCTTGCGGAGCCTTTTTCGTATCTGAAGTTTTACGTTATTTGTCTGTGTGGAACTGTTCGCAAGCGAGCATCGTGTTCTCAATTAAACTTGCGACGGTCATTGGGCCAACGCCACCAGGAACAGGAGTAATAAAGCTCGCACTTTCACGTGCTTTGTCGTACTCCACGTCGCCAACTAGTTTGCCTGAATCAAGACGGTTAATACCGACATCGACCACCACTGCGCCTTTTTTAATCCACTCACCAGGGATAAAGTTAGGCTTACCAACCGCAACCACGACAACGTCAGCTTGACGCACATGACTCTCTAGGTCTTTGGTAAAACGGTGACATGTTGTTGTTGTGCAGCCCGCAAGCAGCAGCTCAAGTGTCATTGGACGACCAACAATGTTTGATGCACCAACCACAACCGCATGTTTACCACGTAGCTCAATGTTGTAACGGTCGAGTAGGGTAATTATGCCCTTTGGCGTGCAAGAGCGAAGCTTTGGAATACGCTGCGCAAGACGACCAACGTTGTAAGGATGGAAGCCATCCACGTCCTTCTCTGGGTGAATGCGCTCTAAAACATGTGTTGTGTCTATGCCCGCAGGAAGGGGTAATTGCACTAGAATGCCGTCAATTTCATCATCGTTGTTTAATTCATCAATCAGCGCTAGTAACTCTTCTTCTGAGCTAGACGCAGGAAGGTCAAAAGACTTAGAAACAAACCCAACTTCTTCACATGCGCGGCGTTTGCTACCGACATAAACCTGAGAAGCAGGATCTTCACCAACTAGAACCACTGCTAAACCAGGAGCACGTAGCCCAGCTTCAACACGTGCTTTAACACGTGCAGCCACTTCGGATCGAACAGTTTGGGAAATGAGAGTTCCGTCTATATTTTGAGCAGTCATGACTTTCCTTATAAATTAAGAAGGCAGATTATCTGCGGCGCATTGTCGCAGAATTTCTTATCAACATCCATACGCAAACGTTTGCTTTGTGGTGTTTTTGAACATTAAGCGTTTTAATGGACTTTTTTTAGGCATTCAGATCAGAATGTTATGAAAACCCGTTGATTTACCCGTTTGAACTCGTATAATCCTGTCCCTGTAGCGCGCCCTTAGCTCAGCTGGATAGAGCACGTCCCTTCTAAGGATGTGGTCATTGGTTCGAATCCAATAGGGCGTGCCATTTATTCAAAAGCCTCGATAACTCTTTGAGTTGTCGGGGCTTTGTCGTTTTTAGGTTTTTGGCTGTAATTGCCACTCTATCTACAACTTTTGAATGGCATTCTAGCCATTGCAATTTCTAGCAATTAATATGGACGCATATTAATTACCTTTCGTTAACCTTTATGCCTGCCACTTCTAACTTTTATGACCGACACGCCGACTCTTTCGCGAAGCAATACACATCGATCCAGTTTGAGGATGTCCACGCGAGTTGGAGAGTCTTCTGGCCCCAGGCTGGAGATCGTGTGTTAGATGTTGGCGCGGGCTCTGGTCGAGACGCGAAATGGATGGCTGAGCATGGGTGTGAAGTTGTTGCGATTGAGCCTGCTCAAGCACTTCTAAGGCTTGGTAAGTCTTACTGTGGCGATTCCGTTACTTGGCTTGAAGATGCATTACCTAAGCTTGAGAAAACCATTAATCTTGGCTTTCGCTTCGATTTAATTCTTGTCAGTGCGGTATGGATGCATCTTGCGCCTACGCACCGTGAACGTGCATTTCGCAAACTTGCAAATTTGTTAGCGCCTAATGGTCGATTGGTGATTAGCCTTCGTCACGGTGACTTTTCTGACGGTCGTAAAGCTTATCCCGTATCGGTTGAAGAGCTCGAAAAGTTTGCAAAGAATAGCGCTTTAATGGTGAGAAACGTATCTCTCGATGACGATCAGTTAAAGCGAACGGGTGTATCTTGGCAAACTGTAGTGATGTCTTTGCCTGATGATGGTTCCGGTGATCTGAATAAGGTTCGCCACATTATCGTCAATGATTCCAAATCGGCTACCTATAAGCTCGCACTACTACGTACTTTACTACGTATTGCAGACGCTCATTCTGGTGCAGTGGTTGATCGCAGCGAAGGTAAAGTTGCAATCCCATTAGGATTAGTTGGCTTATATTGGATTCGTCAATTTAAGCGTTTAATCGATAAAGAGAACATCCAGCAAAGCTCGAACTCGTCTAAAGGGCTAGGTTTTATAAAGCCCGATGGCTGGGGCAGACTTTCCCATTTAAGTCCTGATGATCTTGCTATAGGCACGACATTTTTTGGTGAAGATGCAGTGGCGCTTGATAAAGCGATAAAAGACAGCTTAAAAACCATAAAAGATGGTCCCGTCACTTTTACCTATCAAGGTGATAAATCAAACCCTTACTTTGAAATGATTCGTTCAGCTAAGAAGCCAAAACGTTCAATTGTTGTGGATAGCGAGTTCCTCGAAGGTTATGGGCTGTTTGTGTTGGATGAAAGCCTTTGGGATTGTTTTCGATTGTATAACTCTTGGATTGAGCCGCTGGTGGTCAACCAATGGATTATGGAAATGCAACGATTTCGGTCTAATCAAGAGCGGGGTATTCCACTGCAAACGTATCATGATTGTTTGGTCTGGATTGATAAAGACCATGATACGCGAGTCGTGCGAAAGAGAATTGAACAGTTGAAGCTCAGCCATTGCGACATTGTCAGTGTATGGAGTGGAAGCAAATTACGAAATGAGTATCACGTTGATCACTGTTTGCCATTTGCTTATTGGCCCAACAATGATAAGTGGAACTTACTACCAACATCTAAGGTTGAAAACCTAAACAAGCGTGATCGTATTCCTGCTAGCTATCGATTAAACGCATCCAAGCCGCGAATTTTGGATTGGTGGCAGTTAGCTTGGGGAGAGACGGATAATTTGAGTCGGACGTTTTTTACCGAGGCTTCATTGTCGCTACCTAATGTGCCTGCATCTTGTCAAGATTTTGAGCATGTCTTTGAAGCGATGGGATTACAAATTCGTGGTGTTAAAAGTCGCCTTTGTATCGCGGAATGGTAATGTCTTGTTTGCCGTTACAGCGTGATATATGAACCTGATAGG
Organism: Vibrio sp. Vb0349; assembly: GCF_033338975.1. Lineage (NCBI taxonomy): Bacteria > Pseudomonadati > Pseudomonadota > Gammaproteobacteria > Vibrionales > Vibrionaceae > Vibrio > Vibrio sp. Vb0349. Next base: position 107,351 of record NZ_JAWOTS010000010.1, read on the forward strand.
CAACCAACAAAAAAGCGCTGGTTAACCAGCGCTTTTGCATTTACTAAGGGCATTACATCTTTTTAAAGATGATGGAGGTGTTGATGCCGCCAAAGGCGAAGTTGTTACTCATCAAATATTTCACGTCCAGCTCTCGGCCTTGTCCGGCGATGTAGTCTAAATCACCACATTGCTCGTCGAGGTTTTTTAGGTTGAGCGTTGGGTTGAACCAGCCTGTGTGCATCATTTCTAAACCTAGCCACGCTTCAATCGCGCCACAGGCGCCTAGTGTGTGGCCAAAGTAGCTCTTGAGTGAACTGATTGGCACTTTGCCCAGAGCATTCGCTGTTGCGTTGCTTTCCGCAATATCGCCGCGGTCGGTGGCAGTGCCGTGAGCAGATACATAGTCGATCTTCTCAGCAGGAATGCCCGCGTTTTGCAAAGCCATTTCCATACAGATTTGCATGGTTTCCATCTGTGGTTGAGTGACGTGTGCGGCATCACAGTTGCTGGCAAAACCGATGATTTCTGCATAGATTTTCGCGCCACGAGCGACGGCGTGTTCGTACTCTTCCAGAACTAGCGTTCCCGCACCTTCACCAATCACCAAACCATCGCGATCGGAGTCATAAGGTCTTGGTGTGCTTTTCGGGTCTTCATTCTTCAGACTGGTGGCAAAAAGGGTATCGAAGACAGCGGATTCCGTTGGGCACAATTCTTCAGCGCCACCAGCAACCATTACCGTTTGGTAGCCATGTTTGATCGCTTCGTAGGCGTAGCCGATTGCTTGGCTGCCAGAGGTACATGCACTGCTGGTTGGGATCACTCGGCCTTTCAAACCGAAAAATAGACCAACGTTCACTGCTGTGGTATGCGGCATCATCTGCACGTAAGTCGTTGCGGTGATCGCTTTGGTGGTTTTCTCATTCAGCATGACACCAAATGCACCGATTGCATCAGTACTGCCTGTTGATGAGCCGTATGCGATACCCGTTTGACCATTGGTGAGTACGTCGTTACCAATCAAACCTGCTTGGCTCAGTGCGTTTTCTGTTGCGACGGTCGCCAATTTGGAAACACGCCCCATGCCGCGTACTTGCTTGCGCTTGTAGTGCTTTGGCAGTTCAAAGTCTAAAATTGGTGCCGCGAGCTTGGTGTTCAAACCATCATACTGTTCGTAAGAAGGCATGTATTGCGTCGCGTTCTGGCAGTCACGCAGTTTTGGTTCGACAGATTGCCAATCGTTACCAAACGCAGTCACACCCGACATTCCGGTTACAACAACTCGATGGCTCATACTAGGCCTCCGTTTACCGAAATGACTTGGCGAGTTACATAGCCTGCGATGTCAGACATAAGGTAACTGACTAAACCAGCAACTTCTTCTGGCTCTCCCATGCGGCGCAAAGGAATTTGCGGCATCGCATGTTCTTTCACGTGTTCGTCTACCATGCCTGTGTCGATAAGCCCTGGAGCAACGCAGTTGACGGTGATTTTGCGTTTTGCCAGTTCAAGCGCGAGTGATTTTGTTGCACCAATTACGCCCGCTTTCGCTGCGCTGTAGTTAGTTTGACCACGATTCCCCATTAGGCCAGAGACTGATGCAAGCGTAACAATTCGGCCGCCTTTGCGCTTTTGCACCATTGGCATAACACAAGGGTGAAGAACGTTGTAGAAGCTATCTAAGTTGGTATGAATCACACCATCCCATTCTTCTTCGGTCATCGCAGGGAAAGCGGTATCTTTTGTGATGCCAGCGTTGTTTACGACGCCATAGTAAGCGCCGTGTTCGGCGATATCGGCTTCTAGCTTCTCACGACAATCTGCACGGTCACTGATGTCGAATTGGATAAGACGACCGCTACCACCATGCTGTTCGATGGTGTTTAGGGTGTCTTGCGCGCCTTGTTGATCGCCCATGTAATGGACAATGACTTGGAAACCATCTTTGGCTAATTGAACGGCAATGGCTTTACCGATGCCTTTGCTGGCACCTGTAACGAGGACTTGTCGGGTCATTGTTGACTCCTGATTTTCATTTCTTGTAATTTTTCTTCTGATGGAACGTAAACGTTCAATTGGCAAGTCGCTACAACAGTTCCTTGTAGCTCAATACGGGCTGAAAAAACCGCCATACCGTTATCTTCCATAACTTTTTCAGCATACACATCGAGCACCTGTCCGCGAGAAAACGTATCGCATTCAGACGTGTATCGACGGCTACCAAGCAAAAAGCCAATCGGTGGCGCTTGTTCTTTCATTAATGCGTGGTAACCAGACCACGCCGCGACAGATTGCGCCATAAACTCAATGCCAACGTAAGCTGGCACGGTTTGAGAGGTCGAGTCGAAGAACGGGTTGTGTTCTGCGATATCAACCTGGCAGTGAATCGTATCTTGTTGAACATCCAAAGCACGATCAACCAAGATCATTGGTTTGTCGTGTGGCAAAAGTTGTTCGATGGGAGGAAGTTTAGTCATGAGCGTAACCAAAAATAAGACTAATATTATTGCCACCAAAAGCAAAAGAGTTGCTGAGAATCGCTTTGTTACCCAGTTTGGTTGGCGTCTCAACTAACGATATATGGATATCGTCTGCTTTGGTTTCGCAGTGTTGTATTGGCAAATCAAGGTTGTACTTGAGAATATGCCAAGCGATCGCGGCTTCCGTTGCACTTGCTGCGCCTAATGTGTGTCCGGTAAGTGGCTTTGTCGAGCTTACGGGAACGGAGTCTCCAAAGCAGCGATGAATGGCTTTGCTTTCCATCGCATCGTTTAACGGCGTTGCTGTGCCATGCGCGTTGATGTAACCAATGTCTTGCACTGTAAGTCCTGCATTGGCCAACGCTTTTCTCATCGCTTCTTCTGCGCCTAACCCTTCTGGATGTGGTGCGGAAATATGGTGTGCGTCTGAGCTGTCGCCAGCTCCGAGAAGAGCAACGGGCGCAGGTGTTTTGCTTAGCAACATTAATGCTGCGGCTTCACCGATATTGATGCCGTTGCGATGTTGGTCAAACGGCTTACAAAGGGTATCGGATAGAGCTTCTAAACCGTTAAAGCCGTTTAGTGTGAGGCGACAAATGGTATCCACACCACCCACAATAACCGCATCAACAATGCCAGAGCGAATCAGGCGTTGTGCGGTTAAAAAGACACGGCCACTAGAAGAACAGGCGGTTGAAACTGAGTAATGTGGGCCGCTCAAATCAAAGTAGGCGGCAATAAAATCGCTGCAGTTGCCAAGCTCTTGTTTGGTGTAATGGTAGTCGGCAGGAAAATTACCCTTTGCCAGCTTTTCACCAAATGCGATTTCGCCATCTGAAATGCCAGATGTGCTGGTGCCGATCACGACTGCGATACGGTCACGACCATATTTAGCCATGGCGTCACGCACGTCGCCTTCGATTTGCAGCAAAGCCGAAAGTGCGAGGCGGTTGTTTCTCGTATCAAACTGGCTGAGTGCGGTCGGTAATTGCGGTAACGTCTGTGCAATTCGACCGATTACTGTTTGGCGGCCTGAATTTAAAATATCTTGGTCAACCACCATGTTGGATGGCTTCGCTCCCGATAAACACTGGTGGATGAGCGCGTCATCTTGTCCCATGGCAGAGTGAAAGCCACAGGCCTGAATATACAAAGGTTGAGAAGAGCGAATAGGCATATTGTTATTCTAAATTGTTCTTAGTTAATCTGATGTTGCAGTGTTTGAATAGAAATTGAAAACTGATGTTTGAGGTGATGAAAATCAATCTTACCCTCTAACTTGTTAGAAGAGCTGTATTGAATCTCAATGATCTTTTCACCGTCGCTATCAAAGATGGCGCGAGAATTATTTTTATCAATAATTCGCCACCTTACCTCATTTAACGATCCTTCCCAAGCGGAACTCGGCCAGAGCGTGATCATCAGGTTAAATAATACCTGTTCTGGCTGCGGTAGCGAACCTTGTAAACCATTGAGCACTTCGGTTTGAATTTGTTCTCCATCGTAAGACAGTGAGAGTACTCTTGTCCCCCAGGATGAGAAGCCTGCCAGCACCACTTCGTTGTTGGTCACTTGCAGTTGTACCGGAAGTTGCTCAGATGTGGTTTTACCATCTATTGCCCAAGAAGCCGTAATTAACTGACTGGCAGACAACTGATAGCCCAAGCTTGCGGGAGTGGGTAAGCTAACTTGGGTGTGCTCGTCAATGTCGACCTGAGGCGTCGATTGGTGAGGTACCAAGCTGCATGCACTTAATAACAGACTCAGTGCGAATAACGTCGCGCAGCGAAAGGCGTGATTGAAAATCATGACGTCGTTTCCTCTGTTTTAATTGCAATCGGAGAGAGCAGCCAAGCGACAAAAATACCACTTAACACCGTAATGCCAAAACTGTGAATCGCGTGAGTTTGGCTGAGTGACAACAATCCAAATGACAATACAGTGGTCATTGCCGAAAGGGTGATCGCCAATAGTGTGCTCACACTGCGGGCTTTCTCGGCAAAGAACAGAGTATAATCGATCCCTATACCAAGGATGAGCACCAAGCCAAGCAAGTTGAACAGGTTTAATGTTGTTCCCATCGCGACAGCAGTTGCCAGACCGCACGCGCAAGCAATCAATGATGGCAGTAAAACTCGCCAACTGTGTTGCAGACCGTAACGCTTGATTAATACCAGAAAGATCACAGCACTGGCGGCTGCCAATAGCTCCATGATTTTAATTCGGTATTCACCAAATAGGGCGGATATTTCTTCTGCTTTGTTTAGGTAGACAACATCAGACTGTGATTTGGCAAATGCCTTAACAACAGCGGAGTCTTGCAATTGGTTTAACACCACAACCGTTGCCGATTTTTCTTTAATTTTACCCAAATGAAGAAAACGTACAGGCGCTGATACCGGGTTTTGCAAGTACTGTTCAACCGTAACAGGGATAAAGTCGGCGTCCATTTTGGGCTTTTTACTTAAGCCCAGCCCGGAAGTAAGTGGGCTGGATTGTGTCGCGTAAAGATCGCGAATCAATTGATAGTCTTGTTGCTGACGTTCCACTGAGCTCAAGTAGCGGCTCAGGCTCTGGTAGCTTTCGATGGTGCTGTCCGCTTTCCACGCTTCTAATGTTGGCGTCAAAGACTCCAGCTTTTTCATTAGGTTTTCGTCATCGTCGGCGGTAACGACCAACATTTGCTGTGAAGATTGCATGCCACTGAGCGTCGTAATCAAGGTTTCTTGCTGCTTGAGATCGTTCGGCATCGTTTGCAGTAGACGAATGTCGTCATCGTAGTTCAATTGCAGCAAGAAAAAGCCACTCGCAACCACACATAACATCGGCAATCCGACTTTAATACGAGGTTGATTCCAAAGCGTTAACCATTTCGCCAACAGTGATTGTCCCGGTAAAGTCGAAATGGTGCGCGATGGGTTACGAGCCAGTATCGGATACCAAGCCACCACGGTGATGTAAGCGGCAATCAGACCAATGGATGAAAACAGCGCAAGCTGCTGCAAACCAGGAAACGGTGCCACTAACATGCCCAAATAGCCGATCAAACTGGTGATTAAGCCCAGTGTGATCGCTATGAAAATATGCTTTAACCCTTGCTCGCTATCCCATTCATTTCCCGCCGCAAGACGTTCCGTTAGGTAGTGGAATGCGTAGTCGATAGACACACCGATTAAACTTGCGCCAAACACTAAGCTGAACAGATGGACTTTTCCAAAAATCCACGTCGTAACGGACAACGCAACGAGCAGACCAATGGTGATGGAAAGCAGTGCTAGGGACAGCGGCATCACACTCCGAAAGACCAGCAAGAACAATGCAATGATACCGAGTAGAGAGAATACACCGATGGTGCTGATCTCCGATTTTGCACTTTGCGTACCAAAGTCAGCGTAAAATAGAACGCCAGTATGTGCGACTTCAGCGCCATATTTCTGCGCGACGCCTTGTTCTAGCGCTTGAATATCAGGGACTGCAAGTTGCCCAGTTAGGCTATAAGGCGAGTCTTTTAGCTCGGCAGTAATAAGCAAGTATTGAGCACCGTCTTTTTCGACGGACAGATAGCCGTTATCCAATCGGAAAGAGGACGATTGCTGGGTAACTTGGCTCAAATAATCACGAAATAGCAAGAAAGGATCATTTTGTAACTCTTGCCCGGTCACTCCAGAAAACGGGTTGTACAGCGACTGAATCACATGCTGCACTTGCTGTTCTGGATTTTGGCTTAAACGCTCTCGTTGTTCAGGCGTCAGCAATTGGAAGCGGTGCTTAAAGTAGTAACTCGCCCAAGCTTGCTGCTCTTGAGGTGAGATTTTTCCCACCACATCGCGAAAATGATTACTCTGACGCAAACCCTTATCAAATTCAGCGGCTGCTGCAAAAAGGGCATTTTTGTCCGGCGCTGTGATCACGAAAATGACTTTGTCGCTCATACTTGCCGAGACCGACTCAAAGGCTTGCTCAGCCACCGGGTTTTGTTGGTTCTTCGGCAACAGTTTTAAAATGTTGGTCTCAATCGGAGATTCTGCACTCCAAACCCATTGTTTGAGTAGCAACGCGCCCGCTAAAACAACGAGATTGAGCCAAACCAGAGCAAAGGTGTGAGTGCCAAGACTGAGTTTAGAAACGGAATTGAGCGTCTTCGGCATCCGTGAGTTCCTGAGGTAGAGAGGTCTGGTTTGTAAACGTGATTTCGGTCTTATCGCCGCGCAGCTCTTGCAGGGTTAGGCGATCAATATGCGTTTTACCGGAAAGGGTGATGGCTTTAAACACCGCATTTAATGGTGACTGTTTGGGCACTAAAACGAGCTGCCACTGATTGTTCTCAACTGAAAAATCGAGTGTGAATTGTTCTTGCAGTGCAGAAGTATCCCCGTGGAACACGGATAAAAACACATGGCTAAAGTAGAACGCCATTGGGTTTTCTTCAGCAGAGATCGTTTTCGGATCTTGGTTGGCAAAAGTCTGACGAAGTTTGTTTTCCGTCAATACCAAATTGACTGCGAAAGGTTCTGTTTGTTGCCACAACAAGCCATGTGTTTTGCTCAGTGTGAACTGACCTTTAGAGGTTAGAGGTTGACTGAACATTTCCAGATGACGCTGCTGCGTAAAATCTCCGCGTACTATTTCATGCTGAGACAACTGCTGTTGAAGCGACGCCAAATCCGTTACGTTTGCTGTCGGTGTGGCCAATGCTGGAACAGAAAATATCAACAAAAAAGAGATTAACCACTTTTGCATTAGTTCAGGCTCCCATGGTTGTGCCATTGCTCTACTTTATCTAAAAAGACTGCTGGAGACACAAAGCACATCTCTTGCTTTTCAATGGATACGGCGACTTGCGTTGTATGCGCTTTGGACATACGTTGATTCGTTTCGGCGTCGTAAATCACGTAATCCACACGCAAGCGGTTTTCCCACTCAGTGAGTTGCGCGGTAATACGAATGGTGTGATTAAACGGAATCGCCTTCACGTATTTAACGCGCGTGTCGATGATCGGCCACATGTACCCAGAGTCTTGCATATCGCGATAGCTGTATTGGATCTTCTCCATCAGCACACGACGCGCTTCTTCAAAATATCGAAAGAAGTTGCCGTGATAAATCACGCCCATTGGGTCAGCATCTTGAAAAGAGGTGACCATAGTCACCTCCGCTTCTAATGGGTAGAGAACCTGCTCTTGCATTATACCTCCGCGTAGAGTGGCCAATGACGTTGCTGAATGCGTTCAATGAAATGGCGCAAATCTTGTTCCAATGGGCGATCTTCAATCACAAATTCAAACTCGCTCAGTACGGCGTCACGAATTACTCGCAAACTCTGACTCATGTGGTGTTCGTCCAATTCGTTATGACGGCGACGAATCTCAACCGATTGAACGCTTGCTAGGAGTGAAGCCGCAGCAACTTGCTCTGTTAACTCAAGTACGCGTAAGCAATCACGAGCCGCAATGGTGCCCATGCTCACTTTGTCTTGGTTGTGACATTCGGTTGAGCGAGAAAAAACGCTTGCTGGCATGGTGTTTTTCAACGCCTCTGCCGTCCAAGCTGAGATACCAATCTGAACCGCTTTAAAGCCGTGGTTGATCGGTTTACGCTCGCCTTCTGCACCGGTTAAGTTAAACGGCAGGCCGTTATTGAACTTGTAATCCATCAGTTGCGCCATCTGACGGTCCAGCAAATCAGCTAAGTTGGCAATGTTCACTTTCAACGTATCCATCGCCATTGCGATATGACCACCGTAGAAGTGACCGCCGTGCAGAACGCGCTCATTGTCGCCATCGATAATTGGATTGTCGTTGGCACTATTTAGTTCATTCTCAATCAATTGACGTAGCCAAGGCAGTGAGTCTTGCACCATGCCAATCACGTGTGGCGCACAACGCAGCGAGTAACGATCTTGCAGTCGGTCGCTATTGCGTGGCGGACGTTCAGCATTGAGATCATCACGCAGCCAAGCCGCAACTTGCTGTTGACCAGGGTGAGGTTTTACCGCAAACAACGCTTCATCAAAGTGGAAGTCATTACCTTGCATACCCACAGAGACCATCGCGGTAATCTTGGTGCAAAGCTGCGCTAGGTATTCTGCGCGTTTGTAGGCAAGACAGGCGAGGGCAGTCATCACGGATGTACCGTTCATTAACGCCAAACCTTCTTTTGGTTTTAGGCGAATTGGCTCAATGCCCAGCTCTGCAAACACTTCTTGTGTTGGTCGCACATCGCCTTTGTAAAGCACTTCACGCTCGCCAATTAAGGTCGCCGCTAGGTAAGACAGAGGCGTTAAATCGCCACTTGCACCCACCGAGCCTTCTTGTGGAATACGCGGCGCAATGTCGTGGTTGATAAGCGTAACGATTTGGTTCAACAGATCGTGAGACACGCCAGATACGCCTTGCGACAATGAACATAAACGTGTTGCCAGCACCGCACGAGCTTGCTCATGAGAAAGGATTTGACCTAAGCCACAACCATGGAAGCGTGTAAGGTGCAACGGAAGTTCATCCACAAGAGCGGGTGGAATCGCCACAGTACATGAATCGCCGTAACCCGTGGTCACGCCGTAAATAACGCCTTCTTCCTTCAGTAATCGTTCCAGAAACGCCACGCCACGATCAATTTTCGCGGTAAATTCTGGCGAGGTGTTCATGTGTGCCTTTGCACCTTGAGCAATGGCAACGACATCTTCGATGGTTAAAGATTGGGCACCAAAAGTGATGTTGTGATTATTGTTGTTTGTCATGTGGCTGATTACTTAAAGTCCAGAAGTTAAAAAAGTTGTACCACTGTAACGGCGCTTGCAGTGTGTGGTGTTCTAATCTTTGTGCGTACTGTTGAACAACGCGTTCTAGTGCCTGCTGACGCTCCTTGCGTGGTAGCGTGACTTGGTCACTAAAGTGTTCAAAGTACACATTAAAATGCGGAGTGTTCGCTTCATCGTCGCGTAGGCCGAAGAGTAAGTAAACCGGCGCTTTTAATACCGAGGCTAGCATGAATGGGCCTTGCGGGAATGGTGCAGGTTTACCAAGAAAATCTGCCCAAACGACACGATTTTCTTTGCTGGTGGAAGTGCGATCGCCAACGATCACCACCCATTCGCCTTGCTCGATTTTTTGTTGAAGCAGAATCGCGGTGTCTGGTCCCATTGAGCTGACTTGAATCAGATTCAGTTCCGAATTTGGGTTTACCGCCTTCATTACCGCATTAAATTGTTCAGCGTGTTGGGTAAATACCAAGGCATTGATTTTGACATGAGAGTGTCGACGACCAAGCGCACGGCAGAGTTCGATATTGCCAAGGTGCGAGCCTAAAATGAGCACGCCTTGTTTTTTCTGCGCCATCTCTTCGAAATGATGCTGGCCGTGAATGGTTAGGTTATCGACGTTAAAGTCACCTTGCCATGCTGCCAGTTTGTCGAGCATGGTTCGCCCAAAAGAAAGCAGATGATGATAGCTGTCCAACTGTTTTGGTAGTGCGATGCTCTGCTGCGTTGCGTAGTACTGCAAGTTTTGCAGGTAAATCTCAGACGCTTCACGGGCAGATTTACCCGTGAAGTGGTAGTAGCGCATGACTAATTTTAAAATCAGGTCAAACGCTTTTCTGCCGAACAAGCGGTAAACCGCGAGTAAGGTTTTGATGCCTAAAATCGTGCCTTGTTCTTTTCGTTTCGACCAGTGGGCATTACTGTCATCTGTGTTTTGGCGCTTTCTGGCGAGTAGCGAAGGAATGCGCGGCAACATGCCAAAAAATAGGCGAGTGTGCATCCAGCTTATCTTGACGTTATCCCACAATGCGTCGAAGTGGGAAATGCCACCTTCAGGGTAGATCACGCGCGTTGGAACAAAATCAATGTCGACGCCTTCCCAGTACATTCGCACTAGAATTTCGATATCAAAATCCATGCGTTTGCCGATACTGTACTTGTTCAACACGGCGACCGTTTTCGCCACTGGGTAGGCGCGAAAACCGCACATGCTGTCTTTGATAGACAGTGACAAGGTTTCTATCCACACCCACACGTGCGTAGCGTAGCGACCATACAAACGGGATTTAGGTACGCTCTCGTCGTATATCGGTTGGCCCGAAATCAGGTTATCTGGTTTTGTTTCGCTGGCGCTGAGCAATTTCGGCAATGCTTCTAGGTCGTGTTGACCGTCTGCGTCGATTTGAATGGTGTGCGTAAAACCAAGTTGGTGAGCTTGATGTAGGCCTGCCATCACCGCGCCACCTTTGCCTTGGTTTTCACTCAAACTAATCAGTTTTATCAGCCCTTGTTCACTCAAAGCAGAAAGCGCTTGTTTGGTGTCTTCATTGCTGCCGTCGTCCACGACCAGCACTGGCAAAGCGAAAGAGGATAACGATGCCACCACGTCTGCAATTGTGCTGCCGTGGTTGTAGCAAGGAATTAAAAAGCAGGGACGGTAATCACTCACGTGACTCACCCAGTTTCATTTTGCCTGAAGAGTGAGTCACCAAGGTTTCACCGTTTTTCGATGTGTACTTAAAGGTCAATTTCTCGCGCTCATTGTCCCAAGAGAGTGAGAGGCAAACGTCGGCGTTTGGCAGAATCGGCTCTTGAAATTTGATGACTTCCATTCCTTTAAATACCTTGGGAGTATTCAAATGTTGAACGGCGTAGAACAGCGCCCAATCAATTTGAGTGACGCCGGGTAAAAGAGGGAAGTGATTGAAATGACCTTGGAAATCTAAGATGTCAGCATCCACTCGCAGCGACAGCTCCGCGGTATGGTCACTCACTTCAATATTCTGAATAGTTGGTTTTCTTTTTTCCATGTTACTAGCTTTATTGGAATAGTTTTTCAATTTCAGCAACTTGGCGTTTGCCTTGGCTGTTCAATGGAATTTCGTCGACCACTCGGAATTTTCTCGGGATAGCGATCGGTTCTAACCAATTGCGCAGTGCCTTGCGAAGTTCAAGCCAAAACTTGCCTTTACCAAGTTCATCAAGCACATCACCGCCTTTATCGTTAAGTACGATGATTGAGACTAATGTGAAACGACCAGATTCTTCTATTGGGATCACCACGCTTTCTTGAACCCACGGCAATTGCTCTAAACGTTTTTCCACTTCGACAAGGGAAATACGCTTTTCTTCGACTTTGACGATTCGGTCAGTGCGTCCACGCAGTTCAAAAGAAATACTATCATGGAAATAGCATTCATCCGCAGTTTGGTACCAAGTGTTTTCATCAATGTGTGGCGAGCGGAGCTTTAAACAATTTTCATGGTTAAGCTCGGCTTCAACACCAGGGAATAACGTCCAGGGAGTGCTAGCTACGTGCTGCTGACGGTAAGCGATGCCGCCGGTTTCTGTGCTGCCAAACACTTCAATAGGAAGTGACCCAAACAACTCCTGGCTGTGCTGCGCCGCTTGGTTTGGCAAGGGGCCACCAGAAGAAAATACACACCGAATCGCAACCGGATCGTGCTCTTCACTAAGTCGTTTAAGTAACGCAGGGCTACTTACTAGCGTGGTGTCAGCATCAGCGTGATGGACAATTTGCTCTGGGAACTCAAGGTTGTGTGCTGAAAATGGACGTGCTGAGCACAAAGGCCACAATACGCGGAACAGCAAGCCGTAAATGTGTTGATGAGAAACGGTGCTTTCAACGCGTGTGCTGGCAACCGTGTCGCCCCATAGGTTATCTAGAATAGAAACTTCGATATCGAGCTGTTTCAGCGTTTTTGCAATGGCTTTTGGTGTGCCGCTTGAACCCGAAGTAAATAGCGTTACTGGTATTTCTGCCAGGTTTAATTCACGCCAAAAATAAGGTTGTTTGGCCTCTGGCTCGTTAATCACGGTGGTTTCTAGCAATGATTGAGCTTCGATCAAAAGCGAGCTCACCAATTCTGGAACCGAGACATCGGCATCATGCAGCAACAAATCGTAGTGCTCACTGAGCTCTTTGAGTGCTTCTAGTTGGTAATTACCAGGTAATACAATGGATTTTCCTGTATAACAACAAGCAAAAAAGCCAACGGCAAACAGGTAGCTGTTGCCAAAACACAACGCAATGTTTTGCGTTGGCTGGGTTTCTAACTGCTGAGCAAGTGTTGCGACGTGCTGCTGGAAATCACCCCACGTGATAACCGTGTCGCGATCGTAAGAGACTGGGGATTGCTCAGACCTCTCTGCGATGAACAAGGTCGCAAGGGAGGTAAAGCTCGAATACGTTGTATTCATACGATTAGTGTTCCTTTCGAACAAATTGACGCACGATCCATTCTCCAGCGAACAAGCCACCAGCAAGTAAGTAGCTGATGAGGCCGTTATAAAGCGTCCATATTTTTACTGGAAGGAAACAGGTATAGAGTGCAACGGCAGCGTTGAGCGTAAAAAAGGCGCACCAAACCATCGTCACTTTGCGAGTGTAAGCCACACCACTAGCCGGAAGGTCGGGTTCTTGCAAGCGAGCAAGCCTCTCTATGATCGATTGCGGCTGTTTTAAGCTCAGTCCAAATACACACAGCATACATACATTGACAACGACAGGGTAAAACTGAAGCCACCCATGTTGTTTAAACACCATGCCAAGCGTAATTAGGACAATGCCAACAGCGCCCGTAACGAGCGCCAAGAACTTAAACTCTTTTAGTGGGGTCTTATTTGCGACGAAAACACGCAAAAGTAACGCAGCAATTAACAAGCCCCCAACTAAGTTCAAGCCAAATTTATCTATACCGAAATAGACGGCGAAGGGGTAGGCAAACAGTACAATTGCAGACAGACCAGTCAGCAATTGGCGCATTAACTTTCCTTCAATAACTCAGTTACAGCGTTAACCACATCGTCAACGGTTCTTACTGCACTAAACTCTGCTGGCTTGATTTTTTTGCCAGTGACATTCTGTAGGTGTACGACCAAATCAACGGCGTCAATGCTATCAAGATCGAGATCTTGGTATAAGTGCGCATCTGATTGAATGTCGGCTGCGTCAATTTCGAACAGCTCAACAAGCGCATCTTTAACTTGTTCAAATACTTGATCTTTATTTACATCAGTCATGAATATACCTACAACTTATTCATTAGTTTGAGAAGAAACGTATTTCGCTAGATTTGCTACAGACGCAAAGTGTTCGCGCGTATTTGAGTCGTCGGCATCAATAACGATGTTGTATTGTTTTTTTATTGCGAGTCCAAGCTCAAGCGCGTCGATAGAATCTAAGCCAAGTCCATCACCAAAAAGTGGTGCATCCGTTTCAATATCATCTACGGTTAAATCTTCAAGGTTTAAAGCATCAATAATAAGTTGCTTAATGTCGTTGTGTAACTGTTCCACTGGGACCTGCTTATTAATAAAAGTTTTCTGGAAAAATGTTTTCAGCTAGGTGCTGTTGTAAGCGTCGCGCCGCTATTGTCGGCGACGTAGTTTGCTTTATAAAGGGGGTAATCTCAACTTTATCCTTTACTTCAACCCTGAAAAAGGGCTTTGTTGCCGGTACTTGATACCATTTTTTCTCTTTTGTGAGGAAACTTGGCGTTACCGTAATATGGACAACTCTTAAATCTCGTTCTGTTCTTACCGCAATTTGTGCTGCACCGCGTTGTAATTTCGGCTCTACACCTGGTGTTGTTCTTGTTCCCTCAGGAAATATAAGCAACACGTTGCCTTTGTTAAATCGTTCATCACAAAGTGCTAATAAATCATCCGGTGCTTCATTGGGAATATATCCGGCTGCTTTTACGATGTGCTTCATAAAAGGATTCGACCATATTGCCGATTTTACTAAACAGTCGCAGCGATTTAATTGTGAAGCAATGAGAACGTAATCGATTAAACTAGGGTGGTTGGCAACAATTAAACAATTACGATCTTGTTGAAGAATATCGGCGCCAATAATTTGATAATCGATTGCGCCACTCAACTTCATCAATTTACAAAATGTGTTGAATGAATATCGAATCGCACCTTGAACTTTATATTCGCGTTCCGTTTGGTCTGAAACAAAAATACGAATGGTCGGAATAACAATGAAGCTCAGTACTAAACCACCTAACCCAAATACTGAAAAACAAAAGCCTGTTGCTAGCACACGCCAATACTGATTTAAGCGAATCATTTTTTGTGCCATTCCCAAGCTTGATGCGGAGCGAAAATAGTCCACTGGCTTTTATCTAACAAGTATTGTTGCAAAAATACTAAACCTTGAGGAAGAGGATGACTGGAACATTCTGCGTTTATGGAGCTTTGTATCGCGAAATTGTCTCCATGAGAAAGTATCAAGCCAAGTCCAAACCCTTGGTATTGTTGGTTTTCATATTCTAAATAAGAGTCAGGCATAGGCTCATCAAAATCAACAAGCAGTACTTTTTTGTCAGGATTGTCGGACAAAAACAGCCAAGCTTCTAATATTGCGCTTTGGAATGTGTTTTCTGCCGCAGCGATAGAAGTTAGGGGAATGGGTTGTTTAGTTGCGATAGTGGCAAGCCCTGCGGCGGTATTGTGCACCGATTGAGAAAAAGCCATCGGAGACGCCTCTTCTCCATTAATTATATCTTCAACTAGTGCGACGCTGCGATGCAGTTCACCATGACGGCTTGAAAATACAAGGTAATCAACTTGATGTTGATTAAGCATTTCGATTGCAGTTTGTACCGCCAGTTTACTGAGTGGGCTCATTCTTCTGCGCATCATCGCAGGAATATTTGCAACATTGATTTTGCCATCTTCTGGCCATTTTATCTCTGTTGCCCATTGTTTCCATTCATTGGATTCGGATAAACCGAATGAATTCGCTGTCCACGCATCAATATTGAACGAAATGTTGATCTTCGAGTTTGGCATATTGGGTTAAATTGTTTATTTTACAGCTCGATACAAATTGGGGTTGACCCAAATTCACAATAAAAAGGAAATTATCATGTCGCGTTTTAAGCTGTATGTCTCGTTATTATTAACTTTGCTTCTTGTTGGTTGTGGACGAGTACAACCTGTAATGAATGTGGAGGATACTCCAGTTGCTTATGATCTTCAAAATAAACAAGTAAAAATGGCCATAGTGCAATCAGCAACTAACCGAGGCTGGACGATCGAAGAAGTAAGCCCTGGTGTTCTTATTGCAAAAATCCACGTTCGTAAACACTCTGCAGAAGTAAAAATCCCATACAATAATAAATATTACTCAATTATTTATCTAAACTCAGTAAATCTCAAAGCAAGTGATGGCAAAATCCACCGCAATTACAATCGTTGGGTAAACAACTTGAATGTTGATATTCAGCGAGCTATTGCATTGTTGGGCAATCAATCTCAACAATAAAACTATTAATTGCAGTTAGGTTTTTCCGTGTTAAATCAAAATAATGACCCTTTTAATGCTTTTGAAGCGAAGACAGAAGCTCAGAAGTTATCTTTTGCACCAATCGTGTTCCAGACCGCCAAAACGCTTCGAGATTTAGGTATTTTAGCCGCTTTAGACAGCGCTGGTGCTCAAGGCATGAGTGCCACAGATATTGCCGAGAAAACGGGAGTATCAGAATATGGTGTTAAAGTACTGTTGGATATGGCAATTAGTGCGCATATTGTTTTATGGGAACGACCTAACTATTCGCTTGCAAACCTTGGTTTTTACCTTCTTCATGATGGTATGACGAATGCAAACATGGATTTTACGGCAGATGTTTGTTACGCCGCGATGATGCATTTGACGGAAGCAATTCAAGAAGGTAAACCGTCTGGTTTGAAAGAGTTGGGCAATTGGGAGACCATCTATCAAGGTCTATCGACGTTACCAGAACAAGCCAAACAGAGCTGGTTTAAGTTCGATCATTTCTATTCGGATCGCTCGTTCCCACTTCTGCTTAAAGAGGTATTTGCAAGCAAGCCAAAGCATCTTGTGGATATTGGCGGAAATACGGGAAAATGGGCGATTCAGTGTTGTAAACATGACCCTGACGTTCAAGTGACGATTGTTGATTTACCGCAGCAATTAGAAGTAGCGATGAAGAATGTTTCAGAAAACCAGTTCGTCGAGCGTGTACGTCCATACCCTGCAAACATGCTTGATAAAGCACAAACATTGCCTGAGCATGCTGACGTATGGTGGATGAGCCAGTTCTTGGATTGCTTTTCCCCAATTGAGATCCTCAATATCCTTAAAAAAGTTAAAGCCCAGTTAACGAAGGGAGATACTATTTACGTATTGGAGCTGTTTTGGGATGCTCAAAAATACGCGGGAGCTTCCTATAGCCTTAATGCCACTTCTCTTTATTTTACCTGTTTAGCTAACGGTAATAGTCGCTTTTATCGCAGTGATGATTTCTTAGAAATTGTCGAAGCGGCAGGTTTATCTGTCGTTGAAAGAACCGACAATATTGGCCTTGGTCATACCTTATTAAAACTACAAGCAAACTAAATTCAGAATGAAAACAGAGCTCAAGCAAGTTGTTGTCGTAGGAGCGGGGCCATCAGGTTCAACCGTTTCTGCCTTATTAAAATCGCGTGGCATAGATGTTGTTGTCTTAGAAAAAGCGACTTTTCCACGTTTTTCCATAGGAGAAAGCCTACTCCCTGCATGTATGGAAGTTGTTGAACAAGCAGGAATGACCAATGCAGTAAAGCAGTTTGGCTTCCAGTATAAAGATGGTGCTGCATTTCGTCGTAATGGCGTATACACCCAGTTCGACTTTACAAACAAATACACGCCAGGACCGGGCACGACGTTTCAGGTTCAACGTGCCAGCTTTGATAAAGTATTGGCAGATAGCGCTGAAGAGCAAGGCGTAGAGATTCGCTATCAGCATGAGCTGCTCAACCTAGTGTTTGAAGGGAAAAAGTCTCGATTAGAAGTGCTCGACTCAAATAAGAAGGCTTATCAAATCGAAGCAGATTTTGTGTTGGATGCCAGTGGCTTTGGGCGTGTTTTGCCACGCTTGTTGGAGCTAGAAGAACCTTCTTGTCTTCCGCCTAGAAAAGCGATCTTTACCCATATCGAAGATCATATCTCTCCCCAAGAGCCGGAATACGATCGCAACAAAATTTTAATTTCAGTTCATCCTGAAAATCACGACGTATGGTACTGGCTAATCCCATTCTCTAATGGTACTTGTTCGTTTGGTGTGGTGGGTGAGCCAGAATTTTTCGAACAATACCCAGAAGATAAGATTGCAGCGTTGCAGCAGTTAGCCAATGAAGAGCCGGGTTTGGCTTCTTTGTTGCGAAATGCGAATTACCCGAATCCAGCAGGCGAGTTGGGTGGCTATTCTGCTAACGTCAAACGTTTAGCGACAGAGCACTACGCGTTGCTTGGTAATGCTGGTGAGTTTCTTGATCCTGTATTTTCATCGGGTGTCACTATCGCCATGAAATCGGCAGAGTTTGCAGCGGACTGCGTGGTTCGTCAGCTGAATGGTGAAAAGGTTGATTGGCAAGAAGAGTACTCGCAACGCTTAATGGTGGGAGTGAACACATTCCGCACTTATGTGGAAGGCTGGTACAACGGCACGTTGCAAGATGTGATTTTCTATCAAAACCCGAACCCACGTATTAAACAGATGATTAGTGCGATTTTGGCTGGATATGCTTGGGATACGAATAATCCTTACGTAAAACAAAGTGAGCAGCGTTTGTCGACGCTTGCAGAACTGGTTCGGGAAGCTGAACTGTAAGAATATACATTCGCTTATCCGAGAATCAGTAAGCCCAGGTCTTACCAAAAAATTGGTAAGACCTTTTTAATGCCTCTTTACTTTTACTTCTAGCGTGTTGGAGACACATTGACCACTTACATCGGTGTGTATCGAATTTGAGAATTTTTATGGTGACATTGATCACATCTAGAATTCCTGTTGCTGATATTTATATTAAATTTGTAGGAAATGGATTACATTCTGGGAGTGTTCCCTACATCCGGCTTCGTTGTGAAAACGGTTTATAAGCAACTGTATAAGTTAGTAAAGTTCCAAAAACTACATCAAAAAAAAGACAAGTTTCTTACCAAATCAATTCGCTTGGTGAGTTCGAGCCATCGACTACGCCAAACGCTTCCTCTACTTTCTAAAATTGTCGAAGAACATGACGCATCAACGGTCTCTTCGATTGCAGATTCCGAGAACGCGGTCGCGTGGGGAGGTAAAGTTTCTCCAGAGTTCAAATCTAAAGTCATCCGTATTAGTAAAGAGCTAAAGATCAATCCTAATCATCTTATGGCGTGCATGGCATTTGAAACTGCTGAAACTTTCAGTCCAAGCATCAAAAATGGTTCCGGAAGCGGGGCTACAGGGTTAATTCAATTTATGCCCTCTACCGCAGAATCATTAGGAGTGAACACAAAGACTCTTGCGAGAATGAGCGCGCTTGAACAACTTGACTATGTGAAAGCGTACTATTGGCCCTATCGAAATAAAATTAATAGCTTAGAAGATGCTTACATGGCCATTCTCTACCCTGCTGCGATTGGTAAACCGCCGTCTTTCGTTTTGTTCAGACAAGGCTCAATTGCCTATCGACAGAATGCAGGTATCGACCGCCACAAAACGGGGAAAATCACGCTTAATGATGTTTCCTACAAAGTGAGGAAAAAATTAGAAAAAGGTTTGCAGCCCAATTTCATGGGCTAAGATTGTGTCATGTTCCTAGTTTTTCGCGCATGAATCCTTCTGTTACTTCACGGGGATTCTGATACACTACGCGCCCATTTCCTCTGTTGAGACCTTTCTATGCCATTTTCTAAGCTTGGTTTAAGCGCATCGATTGCTGATGCAGTAAAAGCGCTAGGTTATGAAAAACCCACTTCTATCCAACAAAAAGCCATTCCAATCGTATTGCGTGGCCGCAATTTAATTGCAGCAGCGCAAACGGGCACAGGTAAAACGGCCAGTTTTGTTCTGCCAATTTTAGAAAAGCTTAGTCGAGGCGAAACGCAACGTAAAAAACGCGCTCGTGCGATTATCCTAACGCCAACACGCGAACTTGCGCTTCAGGTTCATCAAAGTATTGAAGCTTATGGTAAAAACTTACCATTACGCTCAATGGCGATGTTTGGTGGTGTGGATTATGCACCACAAAAACAAGCCTTGATCGAGGGTGTCGATATTGTGGTAAGCACGCCTGGGCGCTTGATTGATCTGTACGGTCAACGCGCGATTCACTTTGATGAAGTGGAAATGCTAGTGCTTGATGAAGCCGACAAAATGTTGGATATGGGATTCATCGATGCGATCGACAAAATCGTCGACTGTATGCCAGAACATGTGCAAAGTTTGCTGTTCTCAGCGACGTTATCTAACCCTGTTCGTGACTTGGCGAAAAATGCGATTATTGATCCTGAAGAGATCACGATTGCAAAGCACAGTGCCTCAAAATCAAATATTAAACAGTGGATCACGACCGTCGATAAAGACATGAAGTCGTCGCTGTTAAGTCACTTGCTTAAAGAAAATGACTGGTCGCAAGTACTGGTATTTATTGAAACTAAACACGGCGCAGCCAAACTGGTAAGCCAACTTGAGAAACGTGGCATTGTGGCAGAAGCATTCCACAGTGGCCGTAATCAGCGTGTTCGCCAGGAATTAATAGAAAAGTTTAAAGCGGGTGAAATCCAGTACTTAGTCGCAACCGGCGTTGCTGCGCGCGGTATTGATATTGATAATCTGCCAGTTGTCATCAACTACGATTTACCTTACCCGGCGGATGAGTATGTACATCGTATTGGTCGTACAGGTCGTGCTGGCGCGAAAGGTGAGGCGATATCACTGGTTTCAAAAGACGACTTTAAGAACCTCTGCATGATTGAAAGTCGTTTAGGGCACTTGCTAGAGCGAGTGGAAATTGAAGGTTTTGCGCCAAGAAAGCCAGTACCAATTTCAATTTTAAATTACGTGCCTAAGAATAAACGTAAACCGCACGATAAGCGCGAATCAAAATAGCCAGTTTATCCCATGATCTAAAAGCCGCATTCTTGCGGCTTTTTGCGTTTTAAGGCATCCAATTATGTAGCCATCGCGACGGTTTCTATTCGGTAATGAGGAAAAAAGTTAATCAGTGTCATACGCTTAACACGTAAAGTGAATCAAGGTGCGTTAAGCTTTTGTCAATTATCTGTCCGCAGGTTTGCACAAGGTAAGGAATGGGCGCAAACTTTTTTGCTTGCTAATGAATGCATAAGATGGGGCACAAATGAAAACAGGTGATAAGCAATTCGCCGTTATTGGTCTTGGCCGATTTGGTTTGGCAGTGTGTAAAGAGTTACAAGATTCAGGCGCTCAAGTTTTAGCCGTTGACATCAACGAAGACAGAGTTAAAGAAGCCGCCAGTTTTGTTAGTCAGGCGGTTGTGGCTAACTGTACTCACGAAGAGACGGTTGCTGAGCTCAAACTTGATGATTACGACATGGTGATGATTGCCATCGGAGCGGATGTCAATGCCAGTATTCTTACGACATTGATTGCTAAAGAGGCGGGAGTAAAGTCAGTATGGGTTAAAGCCAACGACCGCTTCCAAGCTCGTGTTCTGCAAAAAATTGGCGCAGACCACATTATCATGCCTGAGCGTGACATGGGGATACGTGTCGCGCGTAAAATGCTCGATAAACGGGTTCTTGAGTTCCACCCATTAGGCAGTGGCTTAGCTATGACGGAGTTTGTGATTGGCTCTCGTTGGATGGGTAAGACACTAAGTGATTTGGCTCTGTGCAAAGTCGATGGCGTGCAAGTGCTAGGGTTTAAACGGGGCCCAGAAATTACCAAGGCACCTGACCTTAATACCACACTAGAAATTGGTGACCTAATTATTGTGGTCGGCCCTCAAGATGCGCTCGCAAATAAATTAAAATCGCTATGACGTATTTTCATCAGAAAGGTGTTTTTTACGCACCAGATGGTAAACAAGAGAAAGCGAAAGGCAATGAACCGCGAATTATATTGCTCAGTTTTCTCGGTGTTTTACTGCCTTCTGCGGTATTGCTAACCTTGCCAGTTTTTTCTGTTACGGGCCTGTCGATAACGGATGCTTTGTTTACCGCAACGTCCGCTATTAGTGTGACAGGGCTTGGTGTTGTCGATACTGGGCAACACTTTACGCTTGCGGGTAAAATCTTGCTGATGTTTTTAATGCAAATCGGTGGGTTGGGGCAGATGACTTTGTCGGCGGTCTTACTCTATATGTTCGGCGTGCGTTTGAGTTTGCGTCAACAAGCGCTGGCGAAAGAAGCATTAGGGCAAGATCGGCAAGTCAATCTAAACCGACTAGTAAAGCGGATTGTTGTTTTCGCGCTTGTTGCAGAAACGATCGGGTTTGTTTTTCTCTCTATCCGCTGGGGCCCTGAAATGGGCTGGAAGACTGGTATGTTTTACGCCTTGTTTCATGCAATTTCTGCATTTAACAACGCTGGGTTCGCGCTGTTTTCTGACAGTATGATGAGCTTTGTGAATGATCCGTTGGTTATCTTTACACTGGCGGGGCTATTCATTTTTGGCGGGCTTGGTTTTACTGTTGTGGGTGACATCTGGCTAAACTGGCGCAAAGGTTTCCACTTTTTGCATCTTCACACCAAAATCATGCTGATTGCGACACCGATATTGCTCTTAGTCGGAACGATGATGTTTTGGTTACTTGAGCGAAGCAACCCAAACACAATGGCGTCTTTACCTGCAACAGGGCAATGGTTGGCGGCATTCTTTCAATCTGCGAGTGCGCGAACGGCAGGGTTTAATAGTGTTGACTTGGCGTTGTTTACCCAGCCGGCCTTACTGGTCATGATTGTTCTGATGTTAATTGGAGCGGGTTCCACCTCAACGGGGGGCGGTATTAAAGTTTCCACATTTGCTGTTGCGTTTATGGCTACGTGGACCTTTTTACGCCAAAAGAAACATGTGGTTATGTTTAAGCGAACCATAAATTGGCAAACTGTGACTAAGTCATTGGCAATTATCGTTGTGAGCGGAGCCATCCTGACAAGCGCAATGTTTTTATTGATGCTTACCGAGAAGGCCAGCTTTGATAAAGTTATGTTTGAAACCATTTCCGCATTTGCCACAGTGGGGCTCACCGCCGGTTTGACTGCGGAACTTTCTGAACCTGGTAAATACATTATGATCGTGGTGATGATCATTGGTCGTATTGGGCCGCTCACGCTTGCCTACATGTTGGCACGTCCTGAACCTACCTTGGTCAAATACCCAGAAGACGCCGTTCTTACAGGTTAATATAGCGTTAAACAATGGCCGCGCGACCATTACGAGCATTGATTAATAGCAGTGCTCGTACATTTATAGAATATGTGGAATGTTGCCCAGTTTTACCTACAAATTCGTAGAAGTTCATTTCTTCTTCCTTTCGTTTCGATACTATTCATTCACTCAATTTATATTCTCAGAAGCTACGCTCATAACAGCGTTTTGGAATCCGACGCTTTTGTAGTGTGACACCAAACTACGTCGTGTTATCTGAGCGAATTGATACCAGCCTTCGTCAATAGTCACTCAGTCTTACTCTATGCCCATAGGGTTACTTTGTGTTTGTTGTGCTTGGTATTAATTAACGAATCGAAAAGATGGAGTCGTACTTTGAAATTCAACACACTCGCCATGGCTATGCTAACTGCGCTTCTTGCAGGGAAGAGCATGGCAACTACTCCGCCATCACCGGTTTGGCATACTATTGCGTTGAGCGATGGTAGTTCCAGTGAGGCAATTCTACGTGGAACGGCAGATTTCCACTGGTTTGAAGATAAGCAGGGCAATGCCTTACTTCAGGAAGACGGCGTTTGGTTTTTCGCGCGGATTCAGCGCAGGTCAGACACGCCAATATTGATCTCGACAGGTGTGGTGAAAACGCAGTCGAGTGAGCCACCTGAGTCGGCGAGGTTTCGCCCGGATTTACAAGTTAAACCGCAATTATCTTCTCTAAAAACCATTGAACCGATGGCACGAAAAAACCTACTGCGTCCGGCGCAAGGTTACCAGGCGATGAGCAGTTCAACGGTGAAGCAGCAGCCCCTATTGGTTGTGCAAGTTTCGTTTGATGACCAAGCAATGGTGCACGATTTTGAGCAACGCGTATTTAATACCAATGGTCAAAGCGTTGTGGATTACTTTGATAAAAACTCTCAAGGTAAATTCAAAGTTGTTCCTGCACTTGAGAGTTACGGCACCGCCAATGACGGTGTGATAGATGTGACTGTGGCACAAAGCCACCCTAACTGTCACTCTAGTTCTACTGATAAGACATGCACCGCCAAGTTGAATGCGGTTTTCACCGAGGCTTATCAAAAACTGGATCCATACTTTAATCTTTCGGCCTACGACAGCAATCAAAATGGTACCGTAGAACCGTCAGAACTCTCTGTCATGTTTATTTTTGCGGGGGGCGATCGTTCAACAGGGGTTCTCAACCGTCCTGCTATTTGGCCGCACAAATTCTCTCACGATGATGTCACACTAGATGGTAAAAAGATCACAGACTATTGTGTGTTCGCTGACTATCAAGTTGATCATCAAGCGACCTTGGGCGTGATCGTACACGAGCTTGGCCACTTAATGCTTGGATTACCGGATTTGTACGCAAGGAACAGTGATGCCTCGATCGGCTCTTGGGGCGTGATGGGTGGCGGTTCATGGGCGCAGAAACCGGGAGATTCATACGCTGGTGACACTCCGGTGAACATGAGTGCATGGAGCAAACACGCTGCTGGTTTTGTTGTACCAACGGTAACTCATGAAAGTCCAGCGCCTATTTCTGTGAACAACGACGATGTCAAGCTGGTGTATCTCGACCCGTACTTGAAAGAGTTTGGCCCACGTGTTTACTTGGAAAATCGCACCTTTAGCGGTTACGACCGAGCATTGGCGGCTGAAGGTATCCTGGCGACGTCGGTCAATGTCCAGAACCGCTTTAATGATGTTGGCGCGATGCAGGTTCAAATCATGCAGGCTGATGGTCTGAATGAGTTAGAAAATGGTGGTAGGAGTGACGCTGACGATTTGTACCCTAATGGTGGCAATGTCATTTCAGATACATCGACCCCGGGTCTGAGAACGATCACAGGGTTTGATACTGGGGTTCGTATTTCCAACATTGCCAGCAACACCAACGGTGGTAGTTTTTCTCTTGAACATACAAACGAACCAAATAAGTCAGCATGGCTGAACTCTCTTCACCAAGGTTATGTGTACGCGAGTGGGAGTAACACTCTGGCGGTGTCACTGGACTTGAATCGTGATACAGAGCTTGATGGCCTTCAACTTTACGCGCAAAGAGATAGCGCTCAAAGTGACATGACTTATCGAGTTTGGCGATTCCCATTTTCTGGAAACATTGGCTATCGATTAATATTGAATCAAAACAACGCTGAGCTTTTACAGCAAGGTAACTTCCAAAAGTCATCTCGAATTTTATTCCCTCAATCAAGCCAATTGAGTGCGGGTCAGCATTTATTGGTCGTTGAATTGGAAGGCGGTCAATTTGATGCAAACTTTGATTTCGGTCGCTTGCTAAAAACTGAAAAAGCCTCTCTACCTGTAATGTGGACTGGTGATTACAGTGAGATTGGCACGTTTGGTCTAGAAAAAGCCGGGTTCTCTTATATTCCGTTTGCAGCATTATTAAATGTGGATGCGAGCAACTTGGTTGAAGCGAAATCTGATTCGTTACAAACCAATAAAAATACGCCAATCAAACTGAACCTGATGGACAATGATTTCATGGCGGTAGGGTATCAGTTCAATGTGGACATTGTGCAGAAGCCTGAGCACGGCACCATCTCTGGCAACCAGTACCAACCTGAAGCTAACTTCGTTGGTCTGGACACTTTCCAATATCGTTTGTTGTCGGTTGATGGTGCGTACTCATCTTCAATCGTGAATGTGCAAGTGGAAGTGCTTGGCAGCAACGAAGCGCCAGTGGCTGTGATTGATATTGATAATAAAGACATGACGGTTGGGCAGCGAGTCACGTTGTCTGCGTTAAATAGTACGGATGCTGATGGTGACGTGTTGAGTTATAAATGGGAGCAGTTGGCTGGCACTTCAGTTTCTCTTGGCAATGCAACCAGTGTTAGCACAAGCTTTACGGTGCCTCAAGGTGCAAAAGCGGGTGAGGTTCTGACATTCCGTTTAACCGTGACTGATCCTAGTAATGAAACGTCCAGTGCTACCGTCGATTTAACCATGAAAAACGCAGCGCCACTTACGCTTGCAGATACGGCGACCGTTGCCGTTGGTGAAAGTATTCTGATTGATGCAGCGAGCAATGATTCGGATGTGAACGGCGATAAACTGGTTGTAGAAAGTGTACAGAACGTAACGGGTGTGGGAAGTGCGAGTGTAGAGAATGGCAAAATCCGTTTTCAAGCACCGGATAGCCCTACTGACGGCATCAAGCTGCAATATACGGTTTCAGACGGTCATGGTGCCACTGCTACGGGGGAAGTTATCGTGACGGTTGTTGCTTCTTTGAAGACAACGACATTCAAGAACTCTGAAGGTAGCGGCAGTGTTTCTTATTGGGCTTTGATGTTACTTGCAACATTAGGCTGGCGACGTCGCGTCTAAAACGGTATTGAATTGCGGTATAAGCCACTCACATTGAGTGGCTTATTTTTTATCTGATCTATTTTGGTTTCGTTCTCATTGTCTTATGAGATGTGTTTCTCATTATTTTTAAAGCGATTTTTCTACTCTGCGGTTACCCTAGGGGCCGATTTTTATGAACTAAGGATGTTATATGTCTACCGAGGGCTTTTCTGTTTCGGAAATATGCCGAGAAGCGGCAGTGATGGTCAGAAGGAATCTACTCGCAATTGTTATTGCTTGTATTCCGTTGATTATCGTGCACTCAATTTTTGCTTTTATGTATCCTGAAATGACGGGGCAAGATCAAGCGAACGTTCAAGAAGGTAATGTCGCAGGATTTTATTTCGTCACAATTATTTTGTACCCACTTGTTGCCGCTATGGCGGCTGTGCGTGTGCATCGAATTTATTTAGCC
Source organism: Vibrio sp. Vb0349 (assembly GCF_033338975.1). Lineage (NCBI taxonomy): Bacteria > Pseudomonadati > Pseudomonadota > Gammaproteobacteria > Vibrionales > Vibrionaceae > Vibrio > Vibrio sp. Vb0349. Next base: position 133,757 of record NZ_JAWOTS010000010.1, read on the forward strand.
GGCGATTACATGCACTCTGCGTTGGATGTATTTCGTTTGTCAGCTCGAGAATTCCGTTTCATAGGCTGGTGGATACTGTTTGGACTGATGATGATGCTCGTTATTGGTATCCCGATCTTTGTGTTGTCGTTTATCTACATTGCAGAAAGTGGTGAAGCCGACTTTGTTGCTATGGCTATTATCACAACGATTGCAAGCATTCCTGGCTATTGGGTAATGGCGCGATGGTCATTTGTGTTGCCAGCGACTGCAATGGATCATCAGCCGCGCAGTTTGCGTCGTTCGTGGAATCAGAGCAGACCATACAACAAACAAGTATTCATTTTGATGGGACTAATTCCATTGGGTGCGGGCTTGCTCAGTCAGCTGATCTTTAGCCACTTTACGAATCTCTTTATGTTGAGCCTCGTCGGTGTGGCCTATGGTATTTTTGGCGCGTACCAGCTGGCATTGTTATCGTTGAGCTATAAAACGGTAGTGGATATCGAACGCGCTCGTTTTGATACGCCATCACAGCCACCAAAAACGGGTGAAGAATTTTCCGCTTAACCCTTTGATCGTTTTTACATGCTACCTCCGTTTAGGAGACGGTCTGCGGCAGGTTGATACCTTCCTGCCGCCTTCGCGTTATTCACGCAAAATACCCATGCCCATTTCATGGCTGAATGACAGGGACATTCACACGTATACTCACAACAGTACTTCTTTTTATTAAGGAACCCTACATGTCCATTTGGCAACGGGTCAATTTCACCCATCGCTTTAGTCAATTACCGTCAGCGTTCTATACGTTGGTCGAGCCACAACCCTTGGACAACACTCGCTGGGTCGCTTGGAATGGTGAGTTTGCACAGCAGTTTGGTTTACCAGAAGAGCAAAACGATGAGTTATTGGCGGTTTTTTCTGGGCTAAGTGAATTCGAACAATTTCGTCCTCTTGCGATGAAATATGCAGGCCATCAGTTTGGCGTTTACAACCCAGATTTGGGCGATGGACGTGGATTACTGTTGGCAGAAATTGAGCATCAGGATGGTACTTGGTTTGATCTTCACCTCAAAGGTGCAGGGCTAACGCCTTACTCGCGAATGGGAGATGGGCGAGCGGTATTACGCTCAACTATCCGTGAGTACTTGTGCAGTGAAGCCATGGCGGGCCTTGGGGTTCCCACGACACGTGCTCTCGGTATGATGGTCAGTGATACACCTGTTTATCGAGAAAAAACGGAATCGGGCGCTTTGTTACTTCGAATGGCTGAAACCCATGTTCGATTCGGTCACTTTGAGCATTTCTTTTACACCAACCAGTTAGCGGAGCAGAAGCTGTTGGCGGATAAGGTGATTGAGTGGCACTTTGCTGATTGTGCATCGGCGGAGAAACCATATGCCGCGATGTTTGACGCCATCGTGACTAAAACAGCCGAGATGATCGCATATTGGCAAGCTTTTGGTTTTGCGCATGGTGTGATGAATACCGATAACATGTCAATTCTTGGGCAAACTTTTGATTATGGTCCGTTTGGCTTTCTTGATGATTATGAGCCGGGATACATTTGTAATCATTCAGACTACCAGGGTCGTTACGCATTTGATCAACAGCCTAGAATTGCGCTTTGGAACCTGTCAGCACTGGCGCATGCGCTATCGCCACTCGTTGAACGAGAAGATTTAGAATCGTCGTTGAGTCAATTTGAAGTTCATTTAAGCCAGCAGTTCAGCCGCCTCATGCGTGAGAAGTTGGGCTTAAAAACTAAGATAGCGGAAGACGGGCGTTTGTTTGAAGCTATGTTTGAGCTTCTTCACCAGAACAAAACGGACTACACTCGCTTCTTCAGAACACTTTCAAACCTTGATAATGCGCCTTCCCAAGCCGTAATCGATTTATTTCTCGACCGAGAAGCAGCGCGAGCTTGGCTTGAGCTGTATTTAGCTCGGTGTGAGCTAGAGGTTGATGAACTAGGGGGCCTGATTTCAACCGAACAGCGTTGCAAACAGATGCGTCAAGCCAATCCCAAATACATCTTGCGTAACTACTTGGCTCAGTTGGCGATTGATAAAGCGGAAGAAGGGGACTTTAGCGAATTACACCGATTGTCCGAACTGTTAAAACGCCCATTTGATGAGCAACCCGAGTTTGATGATTACGCGAAATTGCCACCGGAATGGGGGAAGAAAATGGAGATAAGCTGTTCTTCATAAATGGGTCATTTCCCACCCATTTGTATCTTTTTCTTGGGTGGAATTCACTCGTTACACTTCTGATTCATGTTAATGGGCTTTGTTAATTTATTGAAATGAATATAAATTTTAACATGGTCCATTAATTGCTCTTTGTTGAACATCCGTACCCATCGCCTAACACCTAGTTACTCATGGACGGGATGGGATGTGATTCAACAAGGAGAATAATAATGTTTAAGCCTCTAACTCTACTATCTGTCTCTGCACTTGCTGTTACCAGTTTTAATGCTGCCGCAAATTGTGACCCGGGTGAAACGGTCATCAAGTTTAGCCATGTAACGAACGCGGACAAACACCCTAAAGGCATCGCGGCTTCGTTACTTGAAAAGCGCGTCAACGAAGAGATGAACGGTAAAGTCTGTATGCAGGTGTTTCCTAACTCAACACTTTATGATGATGACAAAGTGTTGGAAGCGCTACTGAATGGTGATGTTCAACTCGCTGCTCCTTCTCTTTCTAAGTTTGAGAAATTCACCAAGAAGTACCGCCTTTTCGATCTTCCTTTCTTGTTCGATGATGTCGACGCGGTTGACCGTTTCCAAAACTCGGAAGCGGGTGAAAAGCTGAAAAATTCAATGAAACGTCGTGGCCTACAAGGCATTGCGTTTTGGCATAACGGCATGAAGCAAATGTCAGCCAACAAGCCGCTCATTTCTCCAACTGATGCTGAAGGACTTAAGTTCCGTGTTCAAGCGTCTGATGTACTCGTTGCTCAGTTTGAGCAGCTAGGTGCTAACCCACAAAAAATGTCGTTCAAAGAAGTTTACGGCGGCTTGCAAACTAAGGTTATTGATGGTCAAGAAAATACTTGGTCAAACATTTACGGCAAAAAATTCTTCGAAGTTCAAGATGGCATTACGGAAACGAACCACGGAATTCTGGATTACTTAGTTGTGACGTCAAACGACTTCTGGAAAAACCTACCAGATGATCAGCGCGAGCAGTTAAATACCATTATTCAAGAGGTAACTGCGCAGCGTAATGCTGAGTCAACCAAAGTAAACCTTGCGAATAAGAACAATATCATCGAAGCCGGTGGTGTGGTTCGTACTCTAACGCCAGAACAGCGCCAAGAGTGGGTCACTGCACTTCAACCAGTATGGAAGAAGTTCGAAAAAGACATTGGTTCTGACCTAATCGAAGCCGCTTTGGCGTCTAACCAAAAATAATAACAGCTAGCACATTTAGCCCTCTCAAACTGAGGGGGCTCTTTCCCCCTACAGACGACGTGATGTAATTATGGAACAGACTTTTTTTGCCAAGGCTGGACGAATCACCGATGCCATTGAAGAGACTTTGATTGCTTTCTTCTTGGGTGCCATGACCTTGCTGACCTTTGCCAATGTCATCTTTCGTTATGTCTTTAACGACAATATTCTTTGGGCGCTTGAGCTCACCGTTTTCATGTTCGCATGGATGGTGTTGGTTGGCGCATCTTATGGTGTGAAAAAACACTTTCATATTGGTGTCGATGTCATTATTAACATCGTTCCGGAAGGTAAACGAAAAGCCCTGGCGCTTTTTGCAGCAATGTGTTGCTTAGCCTTCTCTATTTTGCTGTTAATTGGCGCTTGGAACTACTGGTATCCGTTCGCTACCGACCGAGCGTGGTATGAAACGGACGATATTCCGATGCCTGAAATACTCCAGTTCATGGCCGACTGGTTAAATGAGGGAGAGCGTTATGAAAAGCTGCCACGTTTTATTCCTTACTTCGCTTTGCCACTTGGAATGGCGCTACTAACGTTTAGATTTGTTCAAGTCACGTGGCAAATCGCTACTGGTAAGCTCGATCGCTTGATTGCAGGACATGAAGCGGAGGAAGAGCTCGAATCTCTTAAAGCTGAGATGAGTGACGCTGAAGACGTAATGGCTCCAAAGGCCTCGCAAGACGCTAAAAACAAGGAGCAATAAGCCATGGATATCTTATTTCTATTTTTGATGGTAATTGGCTTTATGCTGGTTGGCGTGCCAATTGCTATTTCGCTGGGCCTTTCCAGTGTTCTTTTCCTTTTAATGCATTCGGATGCCTCTTTAGCGTCAGTTGCTCAAACGCTGTTTAATGCATTCGCGGGCCACTACACGCTATTGGCTATTCCATTCTTTATATTGGCTTCAAGCTTTATGTCGACGGGTGGCGTAGCAAAGCGGATCATTCGTTTCGCCATTGCCATTGTAGGCTGGTTCCGCGGCGGTTTGGCGATGGCTTCGGTTGTAGCGTGTATGATGTTTGCCGCGTTGTCAGGTTCCTCACCTGCAACGGTTGTTGCCATAGGTAGTATTGTTATCGCAGGTATGATCAAAAACGGTTACTCAAAAGAGTTTGCCTCTGGGGTAATTTGTAACGCAGGTACGCTAGGGATTTTGATCCCACCTTCGATTGTGATGGTGGTGTATGCAGCCGCAACGGATGTGTCAGTTGGACGTATGTTCCTTGGTGGTGTGATTCCCGGTTTGCTGGCGGGTGTCATGTTGATGATCGCGATTTACATTGCCGCGAGAATCAAGAACCTTCCAAAGCAACCTTTTGTCGGTTGGAAAGAAACTTTTGATGCCGCCAAGGATGCAAGCTGGGGCTTGTTGTTGGTCGTCATCATTCTTGGTGGTATCTATGGCGGTATCTTTACGCCGACAGAAGCCGCTGCGGTTGCTGCTGTGTACTCATTCTTTATTGCTAACTTTGTATACAAAGACATGGGGCCATTTGCAGACAAGAAAAACACTAAACCTGCGCTCGTTAAAATCTTCCAAACCTTTGTTCATAAAGACACGAAACACACCCTGTATGAAGCGGGCAAACTCACCATCATGCTGCTGTTCATCATTGCTAATGCCTTAATTTTGAAGCATGTTTTAACGGAAGAACGCATCCCGCAAATGATCACCGAGTCGATGCTCTCGGCTGGTCTCGGACCCATCACTTTCTTGATTGTGGTGAACGTCTTGTTGCTGATTGGTGGTCAGTTCATGGAGCCATCAGGCTTGTTGATCATTGTTGCGCCGCTCGTGTTCCCAATTGCGATTGCATTAGGTATAGACCCAATTCATTTGGGCATAATGATGGTGGTGAATATGGAGATAGGAATGATAACGCCGCCCGTGGGTCTTAACTTATTTGTGACCGCTGGTGTTGCCAAAATGTCGATGATGAACGTAGTGAAGGCAGCATTACCCTGGGTTGGAGTGATGTTCTTGTTCCTAATTATCGTCACATATGTACCATGGGTATCGACTTGGTTGCCTACTACCTTGATGGGGCCGGAGATCATTACCAAGTAATGGAAGCCAGAAAGTAGAAAGAGGTGTGAGAATTCACACCTCTTCATCTATTGATTTGTAACAAGTTTTGCGCGGGTCTGAATTAATTCGACGTTCATAGTGTCGCCACCTCTTTTTATTTTTACGACGCTCTTCACCGAGTCTTCTCTCTTCTTGATAGCAACCGTCTACGAGCACGGTATCTGTAACAATCGGTATTCTCACTTTTTCGTTCATATCTGTAACAACCATGATAAACCTGTTGTTAAAAATTATGATTCAAGTTGAATATAATGCCAATTATCTGAACGTGTTTTATTTGTAAAGGTCTTTATTTATTTGGTAACGCTGCATCTTGTCGTAAAGGGTTTTTCTTGGCACATTTAATTGGCACATTGTCTGTTTAATACTACCGTTGTTTTCTAATAAAGCGCCTTCAATGGCTGCTCTCTCAAACTCCGCCACTTGCTCTGCAAGGCTTGAGGAAGACTTAGCAACTGGGTTCGATTCTCCCAACTGAATTAACTTACCCAATAGTACAAAACGTTCTGCAGCATTTCTGAGTTCTCGAACATTACCAGGCCAGTCATGGCTCATCAGTTGCGCTAGATCTTGGGGTGACAAACTAGGTGAGCTTTTGCCATAACGTGAAGCTGCTACCAACAGAAAGTGGTGAAAGAGGGCGGGAATGTCTTCTTTTCGTTCGCGTAGTGGCGGGAGATCCAAGGTCACGACATTGAGCCGATAATAGAGGTCCTGACGGAAAGTACCTTCTTCAGCTGCGTGTTTTAAATCGACCTTTGTTGCGGCAATCACTCGAATATCTAAAGGCAATAATTCATTGGAACCGACACGCTCAATCACGCGCTCTTGTAATACCCTCAATAAACGAATTTGGGCTTGGATAGGCATCGACTCGATCTCATCCAAGAAAAGTGTGCCGCCTTGTGCAAACTCAAATTTACCGATACGACGGCTTTCGGCGCCAGTGAATGCGCCTTTTTCATGGCCGTAGAGTTCACTCTCAATTAAGTTCTCTGGAACCGCTCCACAATTTACGGCGACAAAGTTTTGGTTCCGGCGAGAGCTTTGCTCATGTAAAGAACGAGCGATTAACTCTTTCCCTGTACCGGTTTCACCAAACAATAAAATATCGGCGTCGGTATCGGCGATTTGGGTGATGGTCTCTCGTAATATTTGGATGCTAGAGGTTTCACCAATAACTCGTGGACCAAGGGTTTTACTGGCTTTAAGTGACAGGCGCAGTTTTTCATTTTCATTGGTTAGTTTGCGCTTCTCAATCGCCCGCTTAACCGTTTCAACCAAATGCTCTGGCGCAAAAGGTTTCTCAATAAAGTCGTAAGCGCCTTGATGAAGGGCTTGCACTGCCATGGAAATATCACCGTGTCCAGTGATCATGATGACGGGTAAGTTTGCATCGCGTTGAGTCAAAGTTGTTAGCATATCCATACCAGAAATGCCCGGTAAACAGATATCAGTGACCACGACGCCAGCTTCTTCTCCTTGCTGCATCGCTATTAAAGCCGATTCTGCATCCACAAAAAACTTGGCGTCGATATCCGCCAGTTCAAAGGTCTGTTCTATAGCGATTCTGAGATCGGCCTCATCATCAATAAAAAACACCTGACACATGATCTTATCCTTTTGATGGTTCAGTGTTGTAAGAAGTGATAGGTAAACACAATGAGAATCGAGCGCCGCCTTGTTCTCGATTATGGGCACATAATTTTCCATTCATACTGGCTAAGATTTGTTGCGAGATAGAGAGACCCAAACCTAAACCGTTCAGTTTAGTGGTTAGAAACGGCTCACATAAATCAGAAAGTGAGAAAGAGCCAAGTCCTGGGCCATTATCATCAACATGAATCCAAACTAAATCAGTGTGCTCATCGTGTTCTACAGATAATTCTACCTGTTTGTCTTGTTGTTCTTTGAGTGCTTCTATCGCATTAGTCAGTAAATTGACCAACACTTGCTCCAGTTGAATAATATTGATCTGCACTTCAACATCATGCTCTGGCAAATTTGTTTCTAACGTGACGCGCCCTGATTTAAATGCGGGCTTCATCAGTTCTTTTACAGAGGCTATCACAGGGAACAATCGAGATTGAGCCAACTCGTCACCACTGGTTTTTTTGGCGAAAGAGCGAAGTTGCTGACTGATATTTGCCATACGGTCAGTGAGAGCAGAAATGCGAGTGAGATTATCTTCCACTCGCTCATATTTTTCTTTTTTTAGAAACAGCTTGCCGTTCTCCGCAAAGCTACGAATTGCCGCAAGTGGATTATTCAGTTCATGGCTGATACTGGCTGACATTTGTCCTAACACCGCGAGTTTCGCTGCTTGCACCAATTCATCTTGAGTAACGCGTAAAGTTTGCTCGGTATCGATACGCTGTGCGATCTCAGCTTGCAACTCGGCAGTCCGTGCCATGACTTGATATTCCAACTTTTGATTGGCTTCTTGTTGAATTCGTTCAATTTGCAAGTGACGCTGTTGACGGTGATAGATAAGCTGACCAATTAAAAACAAAACCATGAATGCTAAAGTGAGTACAAAGATGTAACCCATGGTGAACCAAACGATCGACTGTTTAGGAGACAGCACACGAATTGTCAGTTTGAGTTCGGGAAGGGGCAGCGAAGAGACCACCAAGGTTCCTTTATTGTATGGGTAACCCTGTTTAAGCTCAGAATGCACCTCGTCCAAACTACCTACTAATCCAAGCGTTTCAATTGGCGCATCAAGATATTGTTGGCTTGCCCAAACTTGCTTTTTCTCTTTTTTTGTCAGTGGTTGTAAGCTTTTGAGTAGCCATTCACTTCGGCTACTCATGAAAACAATTCCGTATGGGTCGCTGGCGACAAAAACACTGTTAGGTTGCTGCCAGTTGTCCTCTATCTTACTTAGGTCCATCTTCACCACGACGACACCAAGTACACCGCCAGCGTATACGATGGGATAAGAATAGTAGTAGCCACGTTTACCAGATGTTGAGCCCAGTGCGTAGTATTGGCTTCGTTTACCTACAATGGCTTGTTTGAAATAAGGGCGAAATGCAAAATTTCGCCCGATAAAGGAGCGCTCTTTACGCCAGTTGCTGGCTGCGATCGTTGTACCCCATTGATCGATTAAGTACGTATCCGCTGCTTCAATCACGCCATTAACGGATTCTAAATACCGATTAGTGATTTCCAGTTGCGCACTGTTGTTGGGGTGCAGAAGCGCTTGATAAAGTGGATCATCTTTAGCGAGAAGATTTGGAATATGGGCGTACTTATCGAGTTTATTTTTTATATGGCCAGAAAATTGCTCAAGCTGTGATTGGTGTTTATCAAGTAGAGATTGATAACTGGTTTGCCAAACCCAATGGCCACCGATAATTGCGCACAGGAAATAGAAAGTAAAAAATGTCAGCAGAATCCGTTTTTTTTGCGACATCCTTACACTCCTTACAACTTCCTTTGGTCACGTAAGAAAATGTTAATAGTTTGTAGGAAGGATTAGGGATTTAGTTTTCAACTCTGTGGAGTAAAACAAGAGCAAGATCTCTTTTTAGGCTTTTCGATAAAAAAACCGGTCGATTCTCTTGAAAAAGTCGCTATTGTCCCCATTTTAGATATGCTGGCGATGCTTAGACGGTGTCTGAATCGCATTTTTGAAGAAAAAATGGGTCAGCATTCGAGAATTTAGCGCAGACAATGTCCACATAGTGGCTATTGGCTCGACAGGGTTGCGACAGATCGCTAGAATGTCGCGTCTAAAAATTCTGTCCTGAGGCTAATAGGAGATACCTTTGGTTATTTTATCGAAGATATCACTGATTAGTCCGGTACTGACAACCAGTATCGATACTCGATTTTAAATTAGGTGTTCGGACAGAACACTACACAAGGATGAAGCGTAAGCTCCTCTGAGTTTCGCTCATACGCTCGGAAAACCGAGCCACTTTAGAGGTTTATATATAATGCAAGTTACTGTTGAAACGCTAGAGGGCCTAGAGCGCCGTCTAAACATTACTGTTCCAGCTGCAAACATCGAAGACGCTGTAACAGCTGAACTACGCAACATCGCTAAAAACCGTCGTTTCGATGGTTTCCGTAAGGGTAAAGTGCCTCTAAAAATGGTTGCTAAGATGTACGGCAAAGCAGTACGTCAAGACGTTCTTGGTGAAGTAATGCAACGCCACTTCATCGAAGCTATCGTTAAAGAGAAAATCAACCCAGCTGGCGCTCCAACTTTCGCTCCTGTAGAGAACAAAGAAGGTTCAGACCTAGTTTTCACTGCAACTTTTGAAGTTTACCCAGAAGTTGAGCTTAAAGGCCTAGAGAGCATCACTGTTGAAAAACCATTAACAGAAGTTAAAGATGCAGACGTAGAAGAGATGATCGATACTCTACGTAAGCAACAAGCAACTTGGGTTGAAGTTGAAGAAGCAGCAGAAGATGGCAAACGCGTAAGCATCGACTTCGTTGGTTCTATCGACGGTGAAGAGTTCGAAGGCGGTAAAGCTGAGAACTTCCCTCTAGAAATGGGTGCTGGTCGCATGATCCCTGGTTTCGAAGACGGTATCGCAGGTAAAACTGCTGGTATGGAATTCGACATCGACGTGACTTTCCCAGAAGATTACCACGCTGAAAACCTAAAAGGTAAAGCAGCTAAGTTCGCAATCAAAGTGAACAAAGTTGAAGCTCGTGAACTACCAGAACTAAACGACGAGTTCGTTGCTAAGTTCGGTGTTGTTGAAGGTGGTGTTGAAGCACTTAAAGCTGAAGTTCGTAAGAACATGGAACGCGAACTTAAGCAAGCTGTTAAGAACCGCATCAAAGAGCAAGCGATTGACGGTCTAGTTGAGCAAAACGACATCAACGTACCATCAGCGCTTATCGAGCAAGAAATCCAAGTTCTACGTCAACAAGCTGCACAACGCTTCGGTGGTAACCCAGAAGCTGCTGCTCAGCTTCCACGTGAACTGTTCGAAGAACAAGCTAAACGTCGCGTAGTTGTTGGTCTTCTACTAGGTGAAGTAATCAAATCTGAAGAGCTAAAAGCGGACGACGAGAAAGTTAAAGCGCTAATCGAAGAAATGGCTACTGCATACGAAGATCCATCAGAAGTTATTGCTTACTACGAGCAAAACGAAGAAATGATGAACAACATGCGCAACGTAGCTCTAGAAGAGCAAGCAATCGACGCGATCATCGCTAAAGCACAGGTTTCTGAGAAAGAAGTAGGCTTCAACGAGCTACTTAACCAACAACAACCTGCTGCTTAATAAGCAATATCTTGCGTAGAAGGTTGACTTAACGTTAACTATTCTGCTAACAATGGTCCGTATGATAGTCATCATCCGGGCCATTTATTTTAGGGACATAAGAATATGAGCTACCAAGAAAAAAATGCAATGTCGCCAATTATGGACGCGCTAGTACCAATGGTGGTTGAACAAACTTCCCGAGGCGAACGCTCTTACGACATCTACTCACGTCTGCTGAAAGAGCGCGTGATTTTTTTAACGGGTCAAGTGGAAGACCACATGGCAAACCTTGTCGTGGCTCAGCTACTTTTCCTAGAATCTGAAAATCCAGATAAAGATATTTTCCTATACATCAACTCGCCAGGCGGCAGCGTAACAGCTGGTATGTCTATTTACGATACCATGCAGTTCATTAAGCCAAATGTCAGCACTGTGTGTATGGGTCAAGCATGTTCAATGGGTGCCTTCCTGCTTGCAGGTGGTGCGCCAGGTAAGCGTTACGTACTGCCTAACTCACGTGTAATGATCCACCAACCATTGGGTGGTTTCCAGGGTCAAGCTTCTGATATCCAAATCCATGCTCAGGAAATCCTGACGATTAAACAGAAGCTAAACAAGTTGTTAGCAGAACATACAGGCCAACCTCTTGAAGTCATTGAGCGCGATACTGATCGTGATAACTTCATGTCATCAGAGCAGGCTGTGGAATACGGTATCGTGGATGCAGTGTTAAGCCACCGTGGCGAGTAATTAGCCAGCGCATTTTGGCAAAAATTGATATACACTCATTCATGAAGAGTAAAGGCTAAGAGGTTAGCGAATGACAGATAAAAGCAAAGAAAGTGGCAGCGGTAAATTGCTGTACTGTTCTTTCTGCGGCAAAAGTCAGCACGAAGTTCGCAAGCTAATCGCAGGTCCGTCAGTGTACATTTGCGACGAATGTGTCGACTTATGTAACGATATTATTCGCGAAGAAATCAAGGATGTTCTCCCTAAGAAAGAATCTGAAGCGTTACCAACGCCAAAACAGATCCGTGAACACCTTGATGACTATGTGATCGGGCAAGATTACGCGAAAAAAGTGCTCGCAGTTGCGGTATATAACCACTACAAGCGTTTACGCAATGGTGATACAACGAGCGAAGGTGTGGAGCTTGGTAAGAGTAACATCCTTCTAATTGGTCCTACAGGTAGCGGTAAAACACTACTTGCGGAGACATTAGCTCGATTCTTGGATGTGCCATTTACAATGGCAGACGCGACGACACTAACCGAAGCCGGTTACGTAGGTGAAGACGTTGAAAACATCATCCAAAAGCTTCTGCAAAAATGTGATTACGATGTAGCTAAAGCGGAACGCGGCATTGTTTACATTGATGAAATTGATAAGATTTCACGCAAAGCTGAAAACCCATCTATTACGCGTGACGTATCTGGTGAAGGTGTTCAGCAGGCGCTACTAAAACTTATCGAAGGTACGGTTGCATCGGTTCCACCTCAAGGTGGTCGTAAGCATCCTCAGCAAGAATTCCTACAAGTGGACACATCTAAGATCCTGTTCATCTGTGGTGGTGCTTTTGCTGGCTTAGACAAAGTGATTGAGCAGCGTGTTGCAACAGGTACAGGTATTGGTTTTGGTGCTGAAGTTCGTTCGAAGAATGAATCGAAGACAGTAGGTGAGCTATTTACTCAAGTTGAACCTGAAGACTTAGTGAAGTACGGCCTCATTCCAGAATTCATTGGTCGTCTACCTGTAACAACAACACTGACTGAGCTTGATGAAGAAGCGTTGATTCAGATCCTATGTGAACCGAAGAACGCACTGACCAAGCAATATGCAGCATTGTTTGAGCTAGAAAACGCCGAACTTGAATTCCGTGAAGATGCGCTGCGCGCTATCGCGAAAAAAGCAATGGAGCGTAAAACAGGTGCTCGTGGCTTACGCTCGATTCTTGAAGGCGTGCTACTTGAAACCATGTACGAATTACCATCTGCAACAGACGTTAGTAAAGTCGTGATTGATGAGTCCGTCATTAATGGCGAGTCAGAGCCACTGCTTATTTACAGTAACGCAGACAATCAGGCAGCTGGAGCAGAGTAAATTCAGCCATAATGAAAAAGGAGGTAAGTAATTACCTCCTTTTTTTATTTCTCTTATTGAATCCAAACAATTAGCCCCCATATACTGCCTTAAGTAATACGTTAAACGTGAAAGCGGAAGAGAGAATTATATGAACTTGGAACGTTCCGAGCGTATCGAGATCCCGGTACTACCTCTACGTGACGTAGTGGTCTACCCACACATGGTTATTCCATTGTTTGTTGGTCGTGAGAAATCGATTAGCTGTCTAGAAACGGCGATGGAAACCAACAAACAAGTTCTTCTTGTGGCACAAAAGCAAGCGGATACTGACGAGCCTACGGTTGACGACCTATTTGACGTAGGTACGGTAGCCACCATTCTCCAGCTCTTGAAGCTTCCGGATGGCACAGTAAAAGTATTGGTCGAAGGCCAGCAGCGAGCAAAAATCAATCACTTTAAAGAGAGTGACTTCTTCCTAGCGGAAGCTGAATTTGTTGTTACGCCAGAATTGGATGAGCGTGAGCAAGAAGTGATTGTTCGCAGCGCGATTAATCAGTTTGAAGGGTTCATTAAGCTAAACAAGAAGATTCCACCAGAAGTGCTAACGTCACTTAATGGTATCGACGAAGCCGCACGCTTAGCGGATACCATTGCGGCTCATATGCCGTTGAAGTTGGTGGATAAGCAGCAAGTGCTTGAAATTGTTGACGTCACTGAGCGTCTGGAATTCCTGATGGGCCAGATGGAATCAGAGATCGACTTGCTGCAAGTTGAAAAACGAATTCGTGGTCGCGTTAAAAAGCAAATGGAAAAATCTCAGCGTGAGTACTATCTGAATGAGCAAATGAAAGCGATTCAGAAAGAACTTGGTGAGATGGAAGACGCACCAGACGAGTTCGAAACGCTACAGAAGAAGATTGACGAATCAAAAATGCCTCAAGAGGCACGTGAAAAGACAGAGCAAGAGCTGCAAAAGCTTAAGATGATGTCTCCAATGTCTGCTGAAGCAACAGTGGTTCGTAGCTACATCGATTGGATGGTCAGCGTTCCTTGGGCTAAGCGCTCAAAAGTTAAGAAAAACTTAGCGAAAGCAGAAGAGGTTCTTAATGAAGATCACTACGGTCTAGAACGCGTCAAAGAACGTATCCTTGAATACCTGGCGGTTCAAAACCGTATCAACAAGCTAAAAGGTCCTATCCTTTGTCTTGTTGGTCCTCCTGGTGTAGGTAAAACGTCTCTTGGTCGTTCAATTGCTTCAGCTACAGGCCGTAAGTATGTTCGTATGGCGTTGGGTGGTGTGCGTGATGAAGCGGAAATTCGTGGTCACCGTCGTACTTATATCGGCTCATTACCAGGCAAATTGATCCAGAAGATGTCGAAGGTTGGTGTGAAGAACCCGCTGTTCTTATTGGACGAAATCGACAAAATGTCTTCCGATATGCGTGGTGATCCGGCATCGGCTCTACTAGAAGTACTTGATCCTGAACAGAATAACTCGTTCAACGATCACTACCTAGAAGTGGATTACGATCTCTCTGACGTTATGTTTGTTGCGACATCGAACTCGATGAACATCCCGGGTCCATTGTTAGACCGTATGGAAGTTATTCGTTTATCTGGTTACACCGAAGACGAGAAGCTGAACATTGCAAAACGTCACCTTGTTGATAAACAAGTGAAGCGTAATGGCTTGAAAGCGGATGAGATCGTCATTGAAGATTCTGCGATTATTGGCATCATTCGTTACTACACGCGTGAAGCGGGTGTCCGTAACTTAGAGCGTGAGATTTCTAAGATCTGCCGTAAAGCGGTGAAGAACATCTTGCTGGATAAGGACATCAAGTCAGTAACGGTAACGATGGACAACCTAAAAGAGTACTTAGGTGTTCAACGTTTCGATTACGGTAAAGCGGATGAAAGTAACCGAATTGGTCAAGTAACTGGCCTAGCTTGGACCGAAGTGGGTGGCGATCTATTAACGATTGAAACTCAATCAATGCCAGGTAAAGGTAAGCTGACACAAACGGGTTCTCTTGGTGATGTGATGCAAGAGTCTATCCAAGCAGCAATGACAGTGGTTCGCTCTCGTGCAGAAAAGCTAGGTATCAATACTGACTTCTACGAGAAGAAAGATATTCACGTACACGTCCCGGAAGGCGCGACACCAAAAGATGGCCCAAGTGCGGGTACAGCAATGTGTACAGCATTGGTTTCTTCTCTAACAGGCAACCCTGTGAAAGCAGAAGTAGCGATGACGGGTGAAATCACACTGCGTGGTGAGGTTCTACCTATCGGCGGCCTAAAAGAGAAGTTACTTGCGGCACACCGTGGTGGCATTAAGACAGTGCTAATTCCAAAAGATAACGAGCGTGATTTGGAAGAGATTCCTGATAATGTTATCGCGGATCTCGAAGTTATCCCTGTACAGTGGATTGATGAAGTACTGAAAGTCGCACTAGAGCGAGACCCGACGGGCG
Organism: Vibrio sp. Vb0349; assembly: GCF_033338975.1. Classification (NCBI taxonomy): domain Bacteria; kingdom Pseudomonadati; phylum Pseudomonadota; class Gammaproteobacteria; order Vibrionales; family Vibrionaceae; genus Vibrio; species Vibrio sp. Vb0349. The sequence goes on from NZ_JAWOTS010000010.1 coordinate 149,091, forward strand.
TTGAGTTTGAGTCTCAAAAATAGTGATGTGTAGCAAAAATAAGTAAAAGTTTACGCTGATAAGCCCAAAAAGGCTTGTCAGCGTTTTTTTTGGGCGCTAAGTTAGTTTCGATAGCTGCCAGCCCTTGATGAATAAGGGGTGGAGCATATTTTCTTAACAATGGAACGAAAGTCATCACAAAAATAATCACAGATGACACAAAGGGGAAATTACAGTGAATAAAACTCAGTTAGTAGAACAAATCGCAGAAAATGCAGATATTTCTAAAGCGTCAGCGGGTCGTGCTCTAGATGCATTCATCGAAGCAGTAAGCGGAACTCTTCAATCTGGTGATCAAGTCGCTCTAGTTGGCTTTGGTACATTCAGCGTTCGTACTCGTGCTGCACGTACTGGTCGTAACCCAAAAACTGGTGAAGAAATCCAAATCGCAGAAGCAAAAGTACCAGCTTTCAAAGCTGGTAAAGCACTGAAAGACGCTTGTAACTAATCACGGCGTTATTTCTGTAACCGGCCATTTGCTTAACTTTTGCTCAAACAATAAGTTTCGAACAAAAATTTACAAACTTCGAGCCGAACTTTCTTAAATTATGCGCATCATACTGATGCGCATTTCTTTTTCTGATATTATTGCGCCATTATTTCTATTAGATAGAAGCAGTAGGCTTCAATTGTGGAGAGCAGTTAAATTATGATGGATCGACTACGCGAAGGCGTGAATAGCATCGCGGTCAAAATTATCCTTGGACTTATCATCCTGTCTTTCGTATTTGCAGGTGTAGGTAGCTACATCGTTGGTGGTAGCAACAACTCTGCAGCGAAAGTCGGTAACACTGAGATTCCTCGTGGTGAGTTCGAGATGGCATACCAAAATGAGCGTAACCGTATGCAAGCTCAGTTGGGTGACTACTTCTCTCAAATGCTGGCTGACCCTGCATATGTTGAATCTTTCCGCAAATCCGTTTTAGATCGAATGATCAATGACGTGTTGCTTGACCAACAAGCTGAAGCTTTGGGTCTGCGAATCAGCGACACTCAAGTGCGTAGCATGATTCTAGACATGCCTCAGTTCCAATCTAATGGTCAGTTTGATCAAGAGATCTATCAAGCTTCTTTGCGTCGTGCAGGCTTTTCGCCAGACTCTTTTGCTGAGTACATGCGTCGTGAATTGGTTCGTGAGCAACTGCTGAATGCGCTACAAAACAGTGAATTTATTCTGCCGGGTGAAGTACAAGCAGAAGGCAAGCTGTTCACTCAAACTCGTGATATTCGCACGATTCAGATCGACTTAGCGGAGTTTGCGAAAAATATTGAATTGACCGACGAAGAAATTCAAGAGTACTACAAAGCAAACCCAGACAACTTTACACGTCCAGAGCAGGTTAAAGTCTCTTACATCGAACTGTCAGCTGAAGCGCTAAAGGAACAAGTTAATGTTTCTGATGCTGAGGTGAAAAAGTACTACGACGAGCACTTAAACAAATACTCTTCAGAAGAGCAACGACGTGTCGCTCACATTCTTGTAGAAGGGGACGATGAAGCAAAAGCGCAAGCTATCCTAGATGAGCTAAACGCGGGTGCAGATTTTGCGACGCTTGCTCAAGAGAAATCTGACGATTTTGGCAGCGCTGAAAACGGTGGTGACCTAGGTTGGATTGAGCGTGATGTGATGGACCCTGCTTTTGAAGAAGCGGCATTCGCACTGAAGAATCCTGGCGATACGTCGGGTCTAGTAAAGTCGGACTTTGGCTATCACATTATCAAGCTTGAAGAGCTAAAAGATTCTGTGGCGAAGCCATTTGAAGAAGTCGCTGCTGAAATCAAACAAGAGATGGTCGACCAACAAGCGATCGATCAATTCTACGAGTTGCAAAATGAGCTTGAGCGCGTAGCGTTTGAATACCCAGACTCATTGTATGATGCTTCTCAAGCGGTTAACCAAGAAGTGAAGACAACGGACTTTATTTCTCAGGTTGATGCACCTGAAGTGCTTCGTAGCCCTGCGGTAATGCAAGCTATCCTAAGTCCTGAAGTTAAAGAAGATGGCCTAAACTCTGAAGCTATCGAAGTTGCGCCTGAGCATATTATCGTTGTTCGTGTTGAAGATGCGCGTGACGAGACAGTTCTTCCACTAGAAGAAGTGAAAGATCAGGTTGTTGCAGAGCTATCTCGTGTTAAAGGTGAGCAAGAAGCGATGGAACTTGGAACACAAGTCGTTGCGGCATTGAAAGAAGGTAAGACGAACGTGCTTGCTGAAAACAATCTTGCCTTTGGTGAACAAGAGACAGTAGATCGTCGTTCTCCGTTAGCAACAACGGTATTCGCGATGGCAAAACCAGTCGATGGTAAACCAGTATACGGTCAGTCTAAAGATCTTGAAGGTAACATCATTATCATCGAGCTTGATGCTGTAAACGCAGAGCTAGATAGTGAGTTAGAAGATCAAGTTGCGATGCAAATGCAGCGTGCATCTTCTCAGCAAGATTTATCATCTGTACTAGCCGTACTGCGTGCAAATACTGACATTGAGTACTTTGTTGTGAGCAACTAAGCACAATTAGTGTAATTTGTATGTTGAATAAAACGGACCGCATAAGCGGTCCGTTTTATTTTTGTCTTTATGAACTTCAATCATCAATAGGCATTACTTAAATTAGTGCGCGTTTAAGTGATAGCGGCCGTTGTGAATTCCGGGTCATCTCAGTTTGTTAAATGCATAACCATATTGCTTCCATTGCAAACTTGATAGTGACTCGCTCTCGACGACTGTTTTTAGCCTACTATTTTGGAGATTGTATGTTCAATATGAAATGGATTTTGACATTGTGCTTATTTGTTTTTGCACCTTTTAGCATGGCTGCGGATTCAGCCACTGACAAATATGAAGGAATTGAAATTACTGTAAATATCAACACGGCCACTGCTGAAGAAATTGCGACCATGTTGAAAGGTATAGGTGAGAAGAAAGCGCAGAGTATAGTGGACTACCGCGAGGAACATGGCCCTTTTAAAACGGCAGCAGATTTGAAGAGCGTAAAAGGCATAGGTGAAGCGACAGTTAAGAAAAACGAAGACCGCATTTTACTGTAGCTTGATGTATTGCAGATATTGAGTCTGAATTCAGAACAATATCTGTTTCCCTATTACTGCTTTCCCGAACCAGCCCCTCTTTCGTGGTTCGGGATTTTTTATCCGAATAAACGACGGCGAAGGCCTTTTTCCAGTAAAGCCATTACTAACCCACCGAGTGCGCCAAACATATGAGCATCAATAGCAACGTTTGCACCGATAAGCTCAGCAGTACTGCTGGATGGGCCATAGACCTGCTCCCATGCTACTTTGGCGATTAGTCCTCCAACTAACAACACACTGCTTCTTCTGCTTTCAAAGACTTCTCTGAGCGCCCAAAATCCAAACAATCCGTGTAATACGCCGGATAAACCCACGTATACCGACATGTTGGTAAACAAATTCAGCGCACCAACACATGCACATAAGATTGAAAAAACGATAAGGAAGTTACGAGTGCTTGGGCGAAAAATAAAAGTAATGATCCACAATCCGGCGAGGTTCATTCCTAAGTGCGCAAAGTTGGTATGTGTGAGATTTCCTGTTACGATTCGCCACCACTCACCATGGCGTATATTGTAGCTGTGCCACTCGGTTAGGCTTGCCATTGGTTCAAATTGAAGTATCAAACAGATCACGCTGATAATACTCAGCAAGGTATAAAGGTTCACTCTATGTCTCGTTATTGTTCTCGTTGTGGAAAATCGCAAAAAGCGTGTATTTGCCAATGGATTGTACCGCTGGCAAGCGAGGTAGAACTTATCATTCTTCAGCACACGAGTGAAGAACATCGTCCGCTTGGTACGGCACGGATTCTCAATTTGAGTTTAGATAACTGTATTTGTTTGATAGGAGAGGACTTTTCTTGTGATGATGCCTTAAATCACTTATTAGCGGATGAGTCATATCAACATTTTGTTCTTTACCCATCAGAAGAGTCACGATGCATTTCTGAAATCACTCAAGCGAGTCATAGTGTATCTAAGAAAATACGTTTGATTTTGCTCGATGGTACGTGGAAAAAAGCGTACAAAATGTGGCAACTCTCAAGCAACTTACATCCACTCCCAACCGTGCAGTTGCCTAAGCAACTACAAGGGCACTACACCATTCGTAAGGCGCCCTCTGAGAATAGCTTATCGACAGTCGAGGCTGGTTATCATTCGCTTCGCTTGCTTGAACCCGAGCGAGACTTTACACCGCTGATGCGTGCGTTTGAAAAGATGATCGAATTCCAAATCGCCCAGATGCCTCCGGGCGTTTTTGAAAAGAATTACTTGAAAGGTTGAGTGTTACTAAAGAACGATGGAAGAGAAAAGTTGGCGGTGTAGCTTTTGCGCGTGACCATCGGTCATTGCAGAAATATAATCGGCGATGACCCTCATTTTATTGCTCTCGCTCTTCGCCTGACACCACAGATCTCTTGTATGAACGGGTAGTAATCGCTCTGGGTCTGCTGTTAACGCTTCAAAAATATCCATAATAATTTGCTGACCCTTATACTCAACGATCTGGACCTGCGGGACTTGGATAACGAAGGTGCTGACAAAGTGCTTGAGTACGTCAAGTGCACGTGCCATCTGTGGTTCTAAACACGCATTCCAAGACAGTAACGGGTTATTAAACGGCTCATCCACCGTTTTGATTGAAATGCTGGTCAGTAGCGCGTTAACCATACCACCGATAGCATCTTTCCGCTCATGGTGCTTACCGCTAAATAGCATCTGTCCGATGGAATCGATATGAGCTTCAAACCACGGGTCGCCACAGTCCGCTAATTGACTTGCTGCGCCTTCTTGCCATTGCTGACGTGTCACCATACCAAGTACGATTGCATCTTCTAAATCATGAACACCGTAGGCGATATCATCTGCTAGCTCCATGATTGAGCAATCGAGTGATTTAAAACGCGTTTTACTGTGCTCAAACTCCGATTCTGGCGTTGAACGCATCAGACTAAGCAATGCCTTGTCGTTGTCAGAAAGCGGTGCAATTACCCAATCAAATAAGTCTTTATCACAATCATAAATGCCTTTAGCTGGGCTCCAATCTTTTGCTTTTAGTTTACGTTGATGCTCGGCTGGTTGAGGCAACTTGACGGAGCGTGTTTGACTAATGAGGGCAGGGTACTTAATCAAACCAAGCAGTGTGCGGCGTGATAAATTCATTCCGAAATGCTCAGTATAAGGCTCTAACTTAGTGACGATACGAAAGGTTTGGGCGTTCCCCTCGAAGCCGCCATGTTCGCGCATTACGTAGTTTAGAGCGACTTCTCCCCCATGACCGTATGGAGGATGCCCGATGTCGTGCGCCAAACATAATGAATCAATTAAGCTGTCTGATGGTAATAGTTCACGGAACTCTGGTTGTTTTTTCTTTAACTGGGCGACGATACCGGTCCCGAGTTGCGACGCTTCTAAGGAGTGCGTTAACCGACTGCGGTGAAAGTCTTCCAAGCTATTGCCGTGTACTTGGGTTTTTGCTTGTAGGCGTCGAAATGCAGCCGAGTGAAGAATGCGCGCTCGGTCTCGTTGGTACGGGCTCCGATGGTCGTCTCGACGGATTTTATGCTCATCATCATGGCGCTCTTGCCATTGCGGGTGTAATTCAAACGACACGATTATCTCCGTAAGCTAACTGATTTCATCTAACGATAATTCGAAACTTGGGGCAAAGGTATTGAGAAAGTAATCCATTTCAGGCGTTCTGCGTTCTTGCAAAGTGACGTCTAAGCGTTTTTTTGCCAGAGCGAACTCATGGTTGCCGGCGCTTAGTTCTTCAAGACATTTTAAATAGGCACAGATGGAATCGGCTTGCTTAACGATTTTTGCGTCCTCTTCGTGTGCAGAGTGAGAAAGAAGATAGGGGGCAAAATCATCGTGGAACTCTTCCGGTAACATTGAGAGTAATTTTTGTTCCGCTGCCGATTCTATCTTCTTATATTCTTTGGCAATTTCAGGGTTGTAATACTTCACTGGAGTTGGAAGATCACCCGTTAATACTTCACTGGAGTCATGGTACATGGCCAGAATCGCGATGCGTTCTGGATTAAGGTTGCCGCCGAACTTTTTGTTTTTAATTAGGGCAAGGGCATGAGCGACAAAAGCAACTTGTAAGCTATGCTCTGAAACGTTTTCTGGTGAGACGGACCGCATTAAAGGCCAGCGTTGGATCAGCTTCATTCGAGCCAGGTGGGCGAAAAAATGGCTTTCTTTCATGGCTTTCTCCGTTTCTGGTGTAAAAAAGGAACTCACTAGGAGTTCCTCTAAGCATATGAGAGATCAGCACTAATTACTACCAGTGATTCATTACTGGCTGTAGGTTGATAGGAATCTTTCAAAACGTCCAATGGCGATTTCTAGATCTTCAACGTGCGGTAGTGTCACGATGCGGAAGTGGTCTGGTTTTGGCCAGTTAAAACCAGAACCTTGCACCAGTAAGACCTTCTCTTGTTTTAAGAAATCTAAAACCATCTGCTGATCGTTCTTGATGTTGTACATTTTAGTGTCGATTTTCGGGAAGAGGTACATCGCACCCTTAGGTTTGACACAAGAAACACCAGGAATCTGATTGATCAATTCATACGCTCGGTTGCGCTGCTCTAATAAGCGTCCGCCAGGTAAAATCAGTTCATTGATACTCTGGTATCCACCTAACGCGGTTTGAATGGCATGTTGCATTGGTACGTTTGCACATAAACGCATTGATGAAAGCAGCTCCAAGCCATTCACGTACCCTTGAGCCAGATGTTTAGGCCCCGTTAGGAACATCCAGCCACCACGGAAACCACAAACACGGTAGGCTTTTGAAAGGCCATTGAATGTCATGACTAGCACGTCTTCAGTGAGTGTGGCGACTGAGGTATGTGTTGCACCGTCGTACAACACTTTGTCGTAGATCTCATCTGCGAAAATGATCAGTTTGTGCTTGCGTGCTATCTCAATCACTTCAAGTAGGAAGTCACGGCTGTATACCGCACCTGTCGGGTTGTTCGGGTTGATCAGAACAATGCCACGTGTCTTTGGTGTGATTTTCTTTTTGATGTCTTCAAGGTCTGGGTACCAGTCAGCCTCTTCATCACATAGATAATGAACCGGCTTACCACCAGATAGTGCAACTGAAGCTGTCCATAACGGATAGTCTGGTGCTGGGATCAGCATTTCGTCGCCATTGTTTAATAGCGCTTGCATGGCCATTACGATCAACTCAGACACGCCGTTACCTACATACACATCTTCGACATCTAGCGAGCGTATACCTTTACGCTGATAGTGTTGGACCACAGCTTTACGAGCAGAGTAAATACCTTTGGAATCACAATAGCCTTGAGAAGTCGGCAGATTACGAATCACGTCGACTAAAATCTCATCAGGGGCGTCAAAACCAAATGGGGCAGGGTTACCAATGTTTAGCTTTAGGATTTTATGCCCTTCTTCCTCCATGCGCTTAGCATGTTTGAGTACAGGACCCCTAATGTCGTAGCAGACATTGTCGAGTTTTGACGACATCCCGATATTTTGCATTGTTTAATTCCTAAAAATTCGTTAATTTCTTTATTAAAATACAATAATTTGTTTTTTATTAGAATATATATCTGTAAATAATCTGTCTGCTGGTTGAGTTTTGCTCGCTTGCTATCACAGGATTTCGCAAAAGATCGCATACGACCTTGATTTGCTTTGGGTCTAAACTTAGAGTAGCCGTCAGTTACCATTTATCCTCACATACAACGAGGTTGATTTGTCACAGTTCCATCAAGCCGTAAAGAGAATTATCGAGCGAGTTCAGCAATCGGAAGGCAATCAAACACGTCTGGTCGAGCCCCTTAGCGAGAAACCTAATTTCTCATTTATTGATTGGCTTGATGCACAACCACTTTTCCCTAAGTTTTATTGGCAGTCCCGCGATACACGTGAAGAGGTCGTTGCACTAGGGCAATTGCACGCTTTTGTTGAGCCAGGTCCTGCTTATACCATTCTAGGTGAAGGGCAAAGAGTCTGGGGCGGGCGCTCTTTTGATGGACAGCATGAGAAGAATCGTCGCTGTATGCCTTCTTTTTTCTTTTTGCCTCAAATTGAGTTAATTCGTTTTGACCAACAGTGGTCTCTCGCAGTTAATATTTCAGAAGACAAAGCGCGAACTCTAGCTGGGTTGAATAAACTGGTTTGTGAGGTCGCAACCTTAGCTCCAATTTCGTCTCACATCCGCTCTATTGTTCATACGCCAAGTCAGCCTCAATGGAATGAGTTAGTTCATAAGGTTCTGACTGGTATAGAGAATGATGATTTTAAGAAAGTGGTTTTAGCGCGTCGCTCTACCGTGCAGCTTGATAACACATTAAGTGCTGCACAGCTACTTAAAGCAAGTTACTTAAATAACCATCATAGCTTCCATTTCATGCTGAGCTTAGACAGTAAGCACAGTTTTATGGGGTCTACGCCAGAACGTTTGTATTCTCGCGTAGGGCATGAGCTACATACCGAAGCGTTAGCAGGTACGATTGGTCGGGGAGACAATGCCACTCAAGATATGGAGTTGGCGAATTGGTTATCCCAAGACCAAAAGAACCTCAACGAAAACCAGTATGTGGTGGACGACATCATTGATCGTCTATCACCGCATTCTGAAATGGTTGAAGTGGAAGCTGAACCGAGTTTGGTCAGACTACGAAAAGTGCAGCACCTTAAGCGAAATATTCACGCTAGTCTAAGAGCGGGGATAAATGGTGTTCAGTTGTTATCGGCGCTTCAGCCAACAGCGGCGGTTGCTGGCTTACCCCGACAAGAGTCTATGCAGTTTATTCTTGATAATGAGCCCTTTGCACGCGGCTGGTACGCGGGGTCAATGGGTTACATCAGCCATGAACGAGCAGAGTTTTGTGTCGCAATCAGAAGTGCGCTTGTGCTCGGTGAGCAAGTACAACTGTTTGCGGGCGCAGGGATTGTTCCAGGCTCCATTGCAGAACATGAGTGGGCAGAACTTGATAAGAAAATGTCGACGTTACTTACGCTGATTTCTGATCATCCGCCATTGGGAGTCGCATCATGAGTCATGACCAAGCGGTGCTCAATCGAGTTTGGTCAGAAACCATATTGATTGAGCTTCAGCGATTTGGCGTTAAGCATGTTTGTATCGCTCCCGGATCTCGTTCTACTCCTTTAACTTTAGAAGCGGCAGAACAGTCCGACTTTTCCATTCATACTCATTTTGATGAGCGTGGACTGGGCTTTATGGCTCTTGGTTTAGCGAAAGCTACTCAGGAGCCAGTGGCAATTATCGTTACCTCTGGTACGGCAGTGGCGAACCTATTACCGTCGGTTGCCGAAGCCAAACTTACTGGTGAAAAACTGGTGCTGCTGACAGCAGATCGTCCAGTAGAACTTGTCGGCTGTGGTGCAAACCAAGCGATAAATCAATTGGGTATTTTTTCACATCATGTTTCGGCCAGTTTGAATTTACCAAGCCCAAATTTAGCAACGTCGCTTAACTGGTTGCTGACCTCTGTTGACGAAGTGATGTTTACTCAGCAATTGCAGGGTAGTGCTGTTCATATTAATTGTGCATTTCCAGAGCCTTTGTATTCCAACGGCGCAAAAGCGGATTATCAAACCTACTTAGATTCGGTCGCCGGATGGCGAAAAGGAAGCGGCACTTATACTCAGCGTTTTAGCCATTTGTCACAGGCGAACATCCCGCCTTTTTCGGACAAAAAAGGCTTGGTTGTGATTGGCAGCTTACCGCTTGAACAAGCGCGTTCGGCGCAGGCATTTGCACAAAAGATGGGATGGCCAGTACTTGCAGACCCGCAAAGTGGCCTCAGTTCGGATTGGGCGTATTACGATGTATGGCTTCAACTTCCCGAGTTTGCAAACGAGCTTGAATCTTGTGAACTTATTATCCAATTTGGTAGCCGAATCATCTCCAAACGTTTGAACCAATGGATTGATAAACAAGTATCGAAAAATCAACAAAGTAAAGACGTTCAGTATTGGTATGTCTCACCTTGTATGGACCGGAATAACCAAAATCATCTGGCGCAAATGCACTGGGTTGAGCCTCCTAAAACGTGGGTTTCTCGCATTAGTTTTGAGAAGTCAATATTTGCTGGGTGGGCTGATAGGTTAGCGAATGACGTTAAGCGAGTTCATCAACGTATCGAAGAAGCCTTCCTATCTGATTCAGCGTCTGCCATTGACGAAATTGCGTTGGCAGCAGACATCAACGAGCGCACAAAGAACGTAGATGTTTTCTTGGGTAATAGCTTGTTTGTTCGGCTTGTTGATATGTACGGAAAATTGGATGGTGTAGAGGTTTTCACTAATCGAGGCGCGTCAGGGATTGACGGTTTGTTTGCTGCGGCATCAGGCGTGCAACGGGCAAGAGGTAATCCGTTACTAATGTATATCGGTGACACAGCAGCACTTTATGATCTCAATTCTCTGGCGCTATTTTCTCACAATAAACTGCCGGCGATACTTGTTGTTACTAATAATGACGGCGGTGCGATTTTTGATATGTTGCCAGTACCACCAGAGCGCAGAACGACATATTATCAAATGCCTCATGGTTATCAGTTTGAACACGCGGCAAAGCAGTTTGGTTTGGCGTATTTGCATGTTTCTACACTGGAGCAATTCCAATCATCTGTAAAAGAGCATTTATGTCACGGCCAAGGAACGTTGCTGGTCGAGGTTCAAACCCCATCTAACCAAGCTGCTGAGAGACTCAAGGCATTTAATAAGAGTCTGAATGCTTTACTTTGAACGTTTCCCTGTATTAGAAAAACACCAAAGTAGAACGTTGCCCACTTTGGTGTTTTTGCATGGCTTACTCGGTAGCGGTGCCGATTGGCTCGCGTGTTTAAATGCATTACCCGAATATGAGCGTGTTACGGTTGACCTTCCTGGTCACGGACGCAGCCAATCTATTTTTTGCTGCGATTTAAATGATTGCTGCAAACTTCTTGGTTCCACACTATCTTTATTATTTCCCTCACAACAACCACTTATTTTGATTGGTTACTCTATGGGCGGCCGCATTGCGATGCATGGTATTGCCCATCAATGCTTTCCAGATCTCAATATTGCGGGCGCGATTGTTGAAGGGGGAAACTTCGGGCTTCAAACTGAGTCAGAGAAACAGGTGAGATTAGAGAATGATGCTCGCTGGGCAATGCGTTTCAAAACTGAACCACTTGAACGTGTTTTGAACGATTGGTACCAACAAGCGGTGTTTTCTTCACTAAACCATGAGCAAAGACAAACATTCATTGCGAAGCGAAGTGATAATCTTGGCTCAGCGGTGGCGAATATGTTGATGGCGACATCGTTAGCCAAACAGGCATATTTGTTGCCCTCACTGCAAAAGCAGAACATACCAGTGTATTACTTGTGTGGTGAGAAAGACCAAAAATTTAGCCAACTGGCACAACGTAGCGGGTTGGCGTATCGACAAGTTGAAGGCGCTGGTCATAACGTCCATCAAGAGCAGCCCAAACAGTTTGCGATACATACCAAGCAAATAATTCAGTCTCACTTTGGTGAGAGTAACGAGAACAATGGGAATCACCATGGCTAAAACAGTAGGCATTTCTGAAGAAGAACTTTACGCTCCGGTTCAATGGAAAGATTGCGGCGAGAAATACGAGGACATTCATTACCATAAGTCTGAAGATGGTATCGCGAAAATCACCATTGCGCGTCCTCAAGTGCGTAACGCGTTTCGTCCTCAAACGGTAAAAGAGATGATTGATGCGTTGGCAGATGCGCGTTACGACTCTGGTGTTGGCGTGATCATTCTGACAGGTCTAGGTGAAGACGCATTCTGTTCTGGCGGCGACCAGAAGATCCGTGGCGACTACGGCGGCTATAAAGACGACCAAGGCACACATCACCTCAACGTATTGGACTTCCAACGCGATATTCGTACTTGTCCAAAACCAGTGATCGCATCGGTAGCTGGTTGGGCTGTTGGCGGTGGTCATGTACTGCATATGATGTGTGATCTAACAATTGCAGCTGACAACGCTCAATTTGGTCAAACAGGCCCTAAAGTGGGTTCATTTGACGGCGGTTGGGGCGCATCTTATATGGCTCGTATCGTAGGCCAAAAGAAAGCTCGCGAAATTTGGTTCCTATGTCGTTTCTACAATGCTCAAGAAGCGGTAGACATGGGCCTAGTAAACACAGTTGTACCACTAGCGGATCTAGAGAAAGAAACCGTTCGTTGGTGTCGTGAAGTACTACAGCACAGCCCAATGGCATTGCGCTGCCTGAAAGCTGCATTAAACGCAGATTGTGATGGTCAAGCGGGTCTGCAAGAGCTAGCGGGTAACGCAACGATGATGTTCTACATGACTGATGAAGGCCAAGAAGGTCGTAATGCCTTTAACGAGAAGCGTCGCCCAGACTTCGATAAATTCCCTCGCAACCCATAATCCGTCTAAATGAGGAGCGTGTTAGCTCCTCTGTTCCTTTTTTCCTGAGCGCCTCGCCCTCTGGGAGGCTGGTGGGATTGCTCGTCAGAACGCTCAAATATACGGCATTACATAGGACTTGAATTATGCGTGAAGCGAAAATTTATCGTTATAGCTTGCCCATGGATAGTGGTGTCATCCTACGTGACAACAAGCTAACCGAACGTGTTGGTTATGTTGTTGCGCTTTCCGAAGATGGTAAAACAGGGCTTGGAGAAGTCGCTCCTCTTCCTGGTTTTAGCTTAGAGAGCACCGAAGATGCGGGTGTTCAGCTACAAGAACAGGCGGAGCGTTGGGTAGCAGAGTTGGATGTGGATTATGCCAAGATGTACCCGTCGGTTGCGTTTGGTTTATCGATGGCACAGCTTGAATTAGCTGGTGGCTTACCACAACAAGGTAAATACCAAACAGCGCCACTATGCACTGGCGACCCAGATGAGCTCATTCCAAAGCTGAACGAAATGGAAGGTGAGAAAGTCGCTAAGGTGAAAGTTGGACTTTATGAGCCAATTCGCGATGGCATGCTTGTGAACCTTTTTCTTGAATCAATCCCTCAATTAACGCTTCGACTCGATGCCAATCGCGCTTGGACACCAGAAAAAGCGCAGCAGTTCGCTAAGTACATTGCTCCGTCTCTGCGTCAACGAATCACGTTTCTAGAAGAGCCGTGCCGCTCTCCTGGCGATAGTCTCTCTTTTGCGATTAATACTGGTATTGCTATCGCTTGGGATGAAACATTGCAAGATGCGGTTCGTCGAGAAGATTTCCGTCTTGAAGATCTAACTGGTGTGAAAACGATCATCATCAAACCCACACTCATTGGTTCAGTGGATTTTTGTATTACACTGATAGAGAAAGCGAAGTCACTGGGGATGAAAGCAGTGATTAGCTCGAGCATTGAATCCAGTCTCGGTTTAACTCAATTAGCGCGCTTTGCCCAATGGCAGCTGCCTGATGAAGTTCCAGGTTTGGATACGATTGGCTTACTCAAAGCTCAGCTAGAGCAGGGCTGGCCTAAGTGTGAACTTCCCGTTCTTCCTCTAAAAGACCAGGAGATTGTGTGGCATTCTGCGTAGACAATATTGCGAAGGCACCATGGAAATATTGGGCTCAAACGAGCCCTTTTTCTATTGCACTCAAGACATCAACAGAAGTATTAAACTGGCAACAACTCTCGAAGCGTATTGACCAATACACTCACTATTTGAATGACTTGGGTGTAACTCGGGGGGATGTGCTGACTTTGGTTGGCAAGAACCAAGTAGAAACACTGTTGTTTTATCTTGCCTCCAAACAGTTAGGTGCGCTCGCTGCGCTGACCATGGAACAACCACTAGATAAGTTGCAGGGTAAGCTTGCTACACTTTACAGGCCTGATCAAACTCGGTTTATCTGGTTTTCTCAGGAGTGCGCTTCGACCTTTTCTGAACATGATATACAAAAACTCAAGGCAACATTGCTTTCATCGCCTGTAGTATCACAGCAAGAGAGTGATTCGTTGACTGAAGATAGCTATCATCATGACCGGCTCGCTTCAGTAGTATTTACTTCTGGCTCTACAGGGGAGCCTAAAGCTGTGGTTCATACACATCGACAGCATCTTGCGTCTGCAGAGGGCTTGTTGCAGGAGTTCATTTTCACTCAGCAAGATGCTTGGCTGTTATCGCTTCCGCTGTATCACGTCTCTGGATTAGCGATTGTCTATCGTTGGCTATATGTCGGAGCAACACTAAAAGTCGGTTCAGGGAAACTTGTTGATGATGTTCAGGGCGTATCACACGCTTCTTTGGTTGCGACTCAGCTCAAACGGTTATTGGATGATGATGCACATTTGTCATTGACACATGTGCTACTGGGCGGCAGTCACGTTGATCATGAGTTGGCACTACGAGCATCAGGGCAAGGCATTGAGACGTGGTTAGGTTATGGGATGACGGAGGCGGCCTCTACCGTTACCGCAAAGAGAATTGACAGCACCAGTAATGCTGGACATGTATTGAAGCACCGTAAGATAAAATTAGTTGACCAACGCATTTTTATTGGCGGTAAGACATTAGCGGCAGGGTATTTCCATCAAGGACATGTTACCCCATTTCTGGATGAGAAAGGCTGGTTTGACAGCAAAGATCTTGGCGAGTGGCAAGGTAATGAATTAAAGATAATCGGCCGTGCCGACAATCAGTTTATCTCTGGTGGTGAGAATATCCATTGTGAAGAGATTGAAGCCGCTTTGAACCAAATTGATGGTGTAGTGCAGAGTATAGTGGTTCCAGTCGAAGACGCGGAGTTTGGTCATAGACCAGTAGCTGTGATTCAGACCAATGGATTGCGCAGCAAGTCGGAGTATGACCAGCACTTGCAATCAAAGTTAGAGAAGTTTAAATGGCCAGTGGAATACCATGTAATGCCAGAAACTCTACTAGAAGGTGGGATCAAAATTTCACGTAAGGCCGTGAAAGAGTGGCTGTTGTCATCACTTCAGCATTAGTCAATTTTGCTATGTATTAGTCATAAAGAGAATTTCGTATCCTTATAACTCTGAATCATAATTATGCTTCTTAGTGGAGAGAAAATGCATAAGGTTCAGGATGGCAAAGCTAGTTTTAATTGCGGCAGTAGCACTACAAATTGGTATCGCGATAAGTAGTGAAGGGCTAGCCCGCTCTCTTGCAGAGCTAACGGCATTTTTGATCGCTATTGCGTTGGTCGTTATATACAAAAATAGCAAACGGGAAATGCCGTCCCCTCAACGCGATAAGCAGACCACCAATATCTAAAACAGTAACCAACTTAGAGAAGTGGTCGAAATTAACACCCACAGAGTCACACCAAACAACAGCGGCTTAGCTCCAGCTGACTTTAGTTTTGAAATTGAAATGCTGCAACCTATCAAGAACAGACATACAACCAACGCTTGCTTTGCTCCAATGAAAATGCCGTGATAGACCATTTCAAATTGAGGAAAGAAGTCGCTAAACGCGATAGCTGCACAGTACCAAAAAATGAAATAAGGGATAGCTAGTTTTTTCTTTCCATTCTCTTTTTGGCCTCTTGAAAAGATGACGGCACTGATCAAAGCAACAGGAATGATCCATAAAGCGCGCGCGAGTTTCAATGTTGTTGCCGTCGTTAGTGCTTCTTCCCCATAGGCCGAGGCAGCCCCGACAACAGAAGATGTGTCATGAATGGCAATCGCAGCCCATGTGCCAAACGTGTGTTGATCTAGCCCTAAAGCATGTCCAATCACAGGAAACACAAAGAGTGCAATGGAGTTCAGGACAAATACCGTTGCCAGTGCTAATCCAATCTGCTCGTCTTTCGCTTTAATCGCCGGTGCCACAGCAGCAATTGCGCTACCACCACAAATTGCAGTACCTGATGAGATTAAGTAAGCGGTTACTCGCTCCAATTTAAGCACCCTGGCAATGAGAGTGCCCATGATCAGTGTGCCTGTAATAGTGGCGATGATCAGGCCGATACCATCCGATGTGACTGTAAGCGCTTGCTCGAAGTTGATGCCAAAGCCTAAGCCAATAATCGAGTAAGACAGCAGCTTTTTAGTAAA
Organism: Vibrio sp. Vb0349; assembly: GCF_033338975.1. Taxonomy (NCBI): domain Bacteria; kingdom Pseudomonadati; phylum Pseudomonadota; class Gammaproteobacteria; order Vibrionales; family Vibrionaceae; genus Vibrio; species Vibrio sp. Vb0349. Next base: position 165,197 of record NZ_JAWOTS010000010.1, read on the forward strand.
AGAAGCGATGGGCAGCTCGGAAGGCACAAAACCAAAACTTGCGAGTAGAAAACCGATAACTAGAGCAATGGGAGAGGAGGCAAGAGGGGTTAGACAAAAAAGTAACGCCAATCCAAACAGGAGGTAGTTTCTATTCAAGGTTTTTATTCGCTGTTGTGAATGAAAGGGAGAGTATATCGCACTGGGTGTGGTCAGTTTGTCTTAATGATTTGAACACATGTTCAGTTATCCTAAACATGTGTTCAAGTGTATTTATCGCCAGTCGCCTCTAAGTTGATGCACTTTATCGAACATTGTTTTTGCCGTTGCCTCGTTTGGTGGCACCGGTTGTCCTGCCTCTATTTCTAGCTTTGACCAAAATCGAGTCGGTAAGCCACAGCATGCGCGACCTTTTGCGCGGCTGAAATAGCTTCCCCATAAGCCTTTAAGTGCAACAGGTATGACAGGTACTGGACTACGACGTAGGATTATATCAATACCGCGCATGAATTCATTCATTTCACCATCTGAAGTTAATCTTCCTTCAGGGAAAATACAGACGATATGACCTTCGCTTAGCGCAGCTTCCACATCGTTAAATGCACGTCTGATAGAGCTTCTGTTACTCGCTGAAATTGGAATTACCCCAGTTCGACGTAAAAAGCGCCTTAATGGAGGTAGGTTGGCGTAATCTTCCTCCATCACAAAACGAATCAACCTTGGGCATACGGCACTAAGTAGCAATGCATCCATGTAGCTTACATGATTACATACAATCAATGCCCCACCATGCTCGGGTAGGTTGTGTAGATTCTTATGCTTAACTCGATAGATGGTGTGCGTAAGCATCCACATGACAAAGCGAACTACAAAAATAGGAATTTGCAAAAAGATGTAAGCGGCGACTAAGAAATTTAAAATGGCTAACAATGCAAACAGTTGAGGAATTGTCATCTTGATTACACTTAGGCACACAATACCTAAGACAGCGCTGCCGACCATAAACAGAGAGTTAAAGATGTTGAGCCCTGCGATGACTTGAGCACGTTCGGTTTCCTTTGCTCGATGCTGCATTAATGCGTAAAGCGGCACGATAAACAAACCGCCCGAAGCGCCAATCATCAATAGGTAGAAAAATAATGGCCAAAAAGGCTCATATCTAAAGAAGTCTACAAAGTTATGGAAAGTAGGTAGATCATTGGGAATGGAAGTGGCCATTAGGTACCCAAATACCGTAATGCCAAAGGCACCAATTGGCACAATACCGACTTCGATACGATGGTTTGAGATCCAATTGCAAAGTAGCGACCCTAGCGCGATACCAATGGAAAATAGAGCGAGCAAGAAAGACACCGCACTCTCGGTGCCATTTAGGTAAATCTTAGTGAAATTCGGGAATTGTGTTAGATATGCGGCGCCTAAAAACCAAAACCAGCTTATTGCCATTATGCATTGAAAAACAACTCGATCGGATTTGGCGATAGAGAGCGTGTGTTTGGTTTGCTTGTATGGTTGCCAACGAAAAGAGAGATTGGGCGCGCTGGCTGCAGCAAAGGGGATTGAGCGGCTCGACAAGTAGCCTAACAATGCGAAGATCACGACACAAAATGCGGCAAGGTATTTTGCGTTGTCTGCAGAGGCTATAATCCCAGCGCCTAAGGTGCCAATAAGGATGGCGATAAAGGTACCAGCTTCAACAAGAGCGTTGCCGGGCACTAACTCTTTAGCATTTAACTTTTGAGGCAAAAGGGCATATTTAACTGGGCCAAAAAATGCTGACTGTGTGCCCATTAAAAACAGTAGCAATAAAAGCACACCATAACTTTCGGTTATGAATCCGATGGCACCCAACAGCATGATGGCTATTTCAAATAGTTTGACCTTACGAATAAACCATGACTTTTCATATTTGTCGGCTAATACGCCAGCGGAAGCAGAGAACAGAAAGAACGGTAGAATGAACAAGCCTGCCGCAAGGTTGATGAACAAATTGCTCGAAATAGGCAGTGCACTGGAGCCCGCGAATGCGACAAACAACAGCAAAACGTTTTTAAAAATATTGTCGTTGAAAGCGCCAAAAAACTGAGTAATGAAATAGGGCAGGAACTTTCTCTGCGTAAGTAACGACGGCTGTCTGTCGGATGACATGGATAATCCTTTGCTACCAGTTCGTGAGATAGTTAGAAAGAAGATTACTGATCAACTCTTTGCCATCAATCGGTTCACTAGAGAAAAACTTATCATCAACACTGAGTAAAGTAATGCCATGTACGCCAGACCAAAGGACTCGACTCGCTTGAATCACTTCGGATTCAGTACGATGTGGTGCGATTTGAGCCAATAGTGACTCTAGCATTCCCGTCATACCATCGATACGTTTGGCATGCCATTCCGGAAGTTCTGCTCCATTCATGTTGTGTTCGAACACTAACTGCCAACGGTATGGGTGTTTTTGAGCAAAATCGTGGTAGCAATAAGCGAGTTCAAAAAGCGCTTGATGGGAGTCTTTGCTGTCATTAGTCGCTTTGCGTGCTTCTTGAGATAACTCATCTAAAGTTTGAGCGACAACATGAAGCAGTAGCAAATTATAATTACCAAAAACATTTACCAATGTGCTTGGCACGTAACCAATCATGTTAGCGATTTTACGAAGACTGAGTTCGTGGTAAGAATTCTCATCTAAAAAGTTTTTGACCGTTGTTAACGTCAAATTCACTAACTCTTCTCGGGTGTGATCGTTTCTGCGCGCCATACTCTCAAACTACTTTATTGAACATCGTTCAATATGATAGTCAGCTACCTATTAACCGTCAACAAGGCAATGTATCCAAGTGTCCTCAAGGTGTAGGATTCTGAGCTGTGTCACTGATTCTAATTCAAGTAAAACAATCTGGAGTATTAGTGAACTTATTCCATACTTTTTTTACATTGATCAAGCGCCTTCAGCTGAATTGTAAGCAGTGTGAGCAGTCTGCATTTTTGGCAATATTCTGATACATGTCAGCCTCTATAAGCTATTTTCATCAATCGGTATACAGAGTATGATGACTTAAAAATCATCTTTGGCGTGCTACTGTTTGAAACAACGATTGTTTCGTCTTGAAAATGGGGCACTATCTTAGATAGCTAACTTTAAGGATAACGATGAAACGTTTATTTTCTATTGTTGCTTTATTGATGTTTACTGTTGCTGTAACGCCTATCGCGGAAGCGAAGAAGTTTGGTGGCAGTAAGTCTTTCGGTAAGAGCTACAAAACTGCACCAGCACCGAAACAACAGCAACAAAACACCAATACGGTCGGCAAAGATCAGACGACAAAGTCTTCAAGTAAGAAAGGCCTTATGGGTGGTCTGCTAGGCGGACTTCTTGCTGGTGGTCTACTTGCTGCATTCTTTGGCGGTGCTTTTGAAGGTATCCAGTTTATGGATATCCTAATTATTGGTTTGATTGCCTTTGTCATCTTTAAACTAATGCGCGGTATGCTAGGTGCGAAGCAGGGCAGTATGAACCAGCATCGTCAACAGCCTGCATTTGGTGGCAACGCATCTAAGTTTGAGCAACCAAACATGCAAAACTTTGAGCAACAACCAAACACAAATAATGGTGGCTTTGGTGGTTTTGGCGCTCAAACAGACGTACCACATAACTACCCACCGGGTTTTGACCAAGCAGCGTTCATTAATGGTTCTCGTGAACACTATCGAATCCTGCAAGGTGCGTGGAATCACAACCAGCTAGAAACTATTGAAGAATATGTTTCTCCAAGCTTGTTTGAAGACCTAAAAGCAGAGCGCGCGAAGCTCGACGGTGAGCAGCATACTGACGTAATGTACGTTGATGCGGAGATCGTCCGTGCTGATTACGATGCAAATAAAGCACAGCTTAGTCTGCAGTTTAGCGGTCGTTACCGTGACACAGTAGAAGGTGTTGAAGAAGAAATCGAAGATATCTGGCACCTAGAGCGTGACTTGACTGCGCCTAATGCGCCATGGTTAATCGTTGGTATTCAAGGCTAGTCACCTTTAAACCAATTTAGTCACTAGTAAAAATCCCGCATCCCTTGCGGGATTTTTTGTATCTATCATTTATATTTCTTGTACGTGTTTTTATACAAACATCACTAATTGAGTCCGTTTGGTAATTTTGCGAACCCACTTTTTCTAGTAAGTCCTCAAGTGTTTTCCTAGTTATATTGAACATTCATATTAAGGCCATACGAACTAACAAAATCAAAATAGCTAGTACATTGTTTGTAGGGTAAAGATCTGCTCCTCAGCCTTTTGTTTGTGGAGCTTCACATGGGGTTGGTTGCTTTAGTGAGATTGAGTATAGGTTATACCAATCGTAGTAAATAACTGGTCATTCTAGCTTGTTAAAATACTCGATAACTGCGTCGCAATTTTTGATTGCAGAATAACTACTTATCGAAAAATTGCGCCTTGTTCTCAAGCATTTTCCCTACGCTATTTCTGATCACTTATTTACTG
>NZ_JAWOTS010000011.1:0-144285 GCF_033338975.1 Vibrio sp. Vb0349
TACGGCCAAGAGCAAGAAATCAACATCAGCGCAAAAGCGGGTGACGATATCGAAGAGCTTGCGACTTACATTAACGGTCAAACTGACCTAGTGAAAGCCTCAGTAGACCAAGACGGTAAACTGCAAATCTTTGCTGGCAACAACAAAGTCGAAGGCGAAGTCGAGTTTTCAGGCGGCCTATCTGGTGAGCTAGGTTTGGGCGAAGGTAAAAAAGTAACGGTAGATACTATCGACGTAACCTCAGTTGGTGGCGCACAAGAATCTGTTGCTATCATCGATGCAGCACTGAAATACGTAGACAGCCACCGCGCAGAGCTAGGTGCATTCCAGAACCGTTTCAACCACGCAATCAGCAACTTGGACAACATTAACGAGAACGTGAATGCGTCGAAGAGCCGTATCAAAGATACAGATTTCGCGAAAGAAACGACGGCAATGACCAAGTCACAAATTCTATCGCAAGCGTCAAGCTCAATCCTTGCGCAAGCGAAACAAGCGCCAAACTCAGCGCTAAGTCTGCTAGGTTAATTTCAAACCTAAGACGAGAACCTCATTGGCTCGTGGTGAGAGATGAGCGAGTAAACCCAGCTTCGGCTGGGTTTTTTTCTGTCTTTTGGGGCCCCAGGATTTCTGCGAATCACGACATTAGAGCTTCATCACATTTCAGTAAGCCAAAGAAAATAATCGCAAAAAATTGAAAATTTCTTCTAAAGGATATTCATCGGTCGCCGTTAAAGGGACTGAGAGAAATGAGATGTACCTAAGTGAGATGAGAGACACGACGGTACATTCACTAAAGCCTTAAGGAGATCAATTATGGCGATTAACGTTAATACTAACGTTTCTGCGATGACTGCACAGCGTTACCTAAACCAGGCAGCTGACGGTCAACAAAAATCAATGGAGCGTTTGTCTTCGGGTTATAAAATCAATAGCGCGAAAGACGATGCTGCAGGTCTACAGATTTCAAACCGCTTGAATGCACAAAGCCGTGGCCTAGACATGGCAGTGAAAAACGCAAACGACGGTATTTCTATTGCACAGGTTGCTGAAGGTGCAATGAATGAATCTACCAACATCCTACAACGTATGCGTGATCTTTCGCTTCAATCGGCGAACGGCTCTAACTCAAAAGCAGAACGTGTAGCGATCCAAGAAGAAGTAACAGCGCTAAACGATGAGCTAAACCGTATTGCTGAAACTACCTCTTTCGGTGGTAACAAGCTTCTAAACGGTACTTACGGTACTCAATCTTTCCAAATCGGTGCGGACTCAGGTGAAGCAGTGATGCTTTCTATGGGTAACCTACGCTCAGACACTTCAGCAATGGGTGGTAAGAGCTACGCAGCAGAAGAGGGTAAAGACGCATCTTGGACTGTTGGTGAGAAAACAGAGTTCAAAATGAGCTATACCAACAAGCAGGGTGAAGAGAAAGAGCTATCAATCAGCGCTAAGCAAGGCGATGATATTGAACAGCTAGCGACATACATCAACGGTCAAAACGATGATGTAAAAGCCTCTGTTGGCGAAGATGGCAAACTACAAGTATTTGCTTCTTCTCAAAAAGTTGAAGGTGATGTTGAGTTTTCTGGCAACCTAGCAGACGAGATCGGCTTTGGTGGCCCGAAAGACGTAACAGTGAAAGACATCGACGTAACCACAGTAGCTGGCTCTCAAGAAGCAGTAGCGGTTATCGACGGTGCTCTTAAGTCCGTAGACAGCCAACGAGCTTCACTTGGTGCTTTCCAAAACCGCTTCAACCACGCAATCAGCAACCTAGACAACATTAACGAGAACGTTAACGCGTCTAAAAGCCGTATTAAAGATACTGATTACGCGAAGGAAACCACTGCGATGACTAAGTCGCAAATTCTTCAGCAAGCAAGTACTTCAATCCTGGCTCAAGCGAAGCAGTCTCCATCTGCAGCGCTAAGCTTGTTGGGCTAAGTGGTAAACCCAGCCTGAGGTCAACACCTTAGTGCTGGGGCACCAAAGCGATAGATTCTATCGTTAGCCCATAAGGTGGAAGGGAGATTGTAATGGATATATCCTCCTACGCATCGAACATCCAGCCTTACGGCACGCCAAATGGCACAAAGTTTGCAAATAAAAATGGCAATGATATAGGCACGTCTAGCCCAGCAAATTCAAATGGTGAGATTTCGCCGCAAAAAGCGAAAAACACCGAATACGACTTCTCTGTTCAAGCTGCGATCGAGATGGCTGAAAGCCGTCAAGAACTGAACAAGGAAGAACGTGAAAAATTGGTCGCACAAATGAATGAATTTGTAACGTCCATAAACAAAGGAGTCGCATTTCGAGTGGATGAAGAATCCGGACGAGATGTGGTGACGATTTATGAAGCCAATACCGGTGACGTGATTCGTCAAATTCCTGATGAAGAAATGCTAGTGGTATTGCGTCGCCTAGCTGAGCACACAGCCAACAGCGGGTTGTTGACTGAAAAAGTGTAAGTCGTTTTTAGAGGTGATTTGATGAGTTTAGGCCCTTTGGGGATGTCTGGCGGCATGGATATTAATTCCATGGTCAGCAAAATTGTGGATGCCGAACGCGTACCAAAGCAGCAACGTATCGACAACGAACGCACGACAATTAACGCCAGTATCAGTGCTTACGGGCGACTCAGAGAATCATTGGATACGATGAAAAATCTCATGGCGAACTTTCGTCAGGAGAAAGCATTTGCCGTTCGCACCGTCGAAACGACCAATGACAATATTGTATCTGCCACGGCAACCACAGATGCTATCGCTGGCAAATATGCTATCGATGTGTTGCAGCTTGCTCAGAGCCATAAAGTCGCTTCTGACGTATTGCCAGAAGACGCAAAATTTGGCCCTGGTAAGCTGCAGATTTCGCTTGGTGATGAGCGTTTTAATATCGATGTTCGTTCCCGATCTAAGCTCATCGATGTAGTACGTGGCATCAATGGCGCTAAAGATAACCCTGGCGTTCGTGCATCTCTTATTAACGACGTCAAAGGTCCACGCCTTATCCTTGCTTCTAACCTCTCTGGTAAGGATCATCAAATCAGAGTCAGTGTGGAGGCAGAAAAAGGCAACCCTCTTAAATATTTCGAATACCAAACACTTGAAGACCGCGTCAACGCGCTTGAAGAAGCTCGTTCAGCGGCGGAAGATGTCTTAGGTCCTCTTAAATTTCCGGAACAACCAGCAGAAGAGCTGGATGCAAACGGCAATCCTCTACCTCCAGAAGAGCAAAAAGCGGCAGACGATGTACAAGATGATGCATCGCAAGCGCCAATCTCTGCGGCGGGTGCAGAAGCAGCCAAAGCTGGTCAAGAAGCCATTGATGAAGCCAACCGACGCGCGAGTTTACGCCCTGAAGACAGAATTCCAGGGTGGACAGAAACTGCGTCAGGTACTTTGTTGGACTCTTATGAAGAACCAGAGCTTGAACTCGACGAAAAGGCAATAGAGAAGGCACCAGATGTACCAGGCTGGAATAATGCCGCATCGGGCACCCTAACCGATTCTTACGTTACGACGAAAGAGGCTAAGCAGCTTCTTGAGCAAGAAAAAGCGGAAATCGAGCAAAAAATTGCGAGTGAAAAGCAAGCGTTAGACGAAAAAGTGGCACGTGGTGAACTGTCCGAAGCGCAAGCTAAGCAAATTCATCGCGCTAAACTTGATCCTCAAGAACGTGAGCGTCTGGAAAAAATTGATGAAGCAGAAGCGAAAATCGCAAAGGCACAATCTGCTTTTGAACAATACCTTGGGATGACAGAAGTACAAGCAGGGCAAGATTCAGAAGTTCTGCTTGATGGCGTGGCAAAGCTATCTAGCCACAACAATGTGATTGAAGATGCGATCGAAGGTGTTGATTTAACACTAAAAGGCAAATCAGAACCGAATAAACCGCCTGCTGAAATTGGTGTCGAGTACGACCGTCAAAGTGTACGCAACGATATCGAAAACTTTGTGGCAGCGTATAACTCGTTTTATCAAACCTCCCAAGCGTTGGCGAGTGTGGATCCGGTAACTGGCCAAAAAGGGCCGTTGTCAGGTGACAGCACCGTACGCAGTGCAGATTCACGATTAAAATCGGTCTTTTCTACTCGAATCGATAAAGCACCTGAAAACCTAAAGTCCTTAACAGAATTTGGCATTACGACCACACGTCAAGGCACCCTAGAAATCAACTATGACATGCTAGATCGCCAGTTGAACAATAACTTCAACGAGTTAGAAAAGTTCTTCGGTGGCAACACAGGTTTTGCTAAACGAGTAGAAGATGCGATTCACGGTATCACAGGTATTACAGGCAGTATTCGTACTCGAGAAAAAAGTCTCATAGAACAAAACTACCGTTTGAGTGACGATCAAGCGGCATTAGATCGCCGCATGGAAAGCCTAGAGAAGCGTACTCATGCGAAGTTTACCGCGATGCAAGATGCGACCGGTAAAATGCAAGGCCAGTTAGGCGCTTTGATGAGTGCGTTGGGTTAATAAATGCAAAAAGAACTCATGGAAATTAGTGATATAGATCAATTGATTACGCAAGAATTAGAAAAAATTGATTTTAATGCTGAAGAAATTCTTCGCTTGGTCGATATCAGGGAACGGTTATTGCAAAACCTGTTACCAATTATTCATCAAAATCCTTTGGTTAAGCAGGATGCAGAGTGGCAAGCATTGCTAACTCGTACCAAAAGAATTGTCGAGCTGATGCAATCGGAAACGTCAAAGGTCGGAAAAGAGCTCCATAAGTTTCGTTATGGCCAGCGTTCACTTCAGCAGTACAAAAAATTTATTTAAAAGAGGATTACTATGCGCGGTTCTTTGCAAGCATACAAAAAGGTATCAGTCGACAGCCAGCTTAGCGCGGCTTCTCCGCACAAAGTCATTCAAATGCTTATGGCTGGTGCGATTGAGCGCCTTATTCAAGGTAAAGCAGCCATGCAGGCAGGCAATATTCCAGCAAAAGGTGAGCGCTTAGGTAAAGCGTTAGACATCATTATCGCGCTACGCAGCTGTCTATCTATGGATGATGGTGGTGATATTGCTTCAAACTTAGATTCACTGTATGAGTTTATGATCACGCAAATTTCTGCTGCTAACCATCAAAATGAGCCTCAGCTGATCGACGACGTTATCGACATTATCCGTGAGATCAAGTCCGCTTGGGACCAAATCCCAACAGAGTTTCATAATCTTACCGCTGCTGAAGTTGGTATTTAATAGTCAAAACAATGCGTTAAGATACTAGACGAATATATTTGTCAATTGCGCAACGAGTTGTGTAGCAAAGTTTCTATCAAGCTCACACCTCTCTATTGCTTGGTTGCCTTATTTTTATATTCAAATAAAATAGAAGCCATTAGTAGCCCTAATGGCTTTTTTGTTGCTGATTTTCCTATTTTGTCTATCGTAAATTGAGTGTGGTGGTTCTGCCTTCTTTAGCACCCAATTGCGCAAATCAAGGTTTGGCCGCAACGCACCTAAAATAAAGGCAATCATTCTTACTTATGCATGGTTTGGCAAAGCTGCTTGTAATTGATGATGACGCATCAAGTCGTTTAAATTTAAGCAATATATTGGAATTTGTTGGAGAAAATTGCGAAGCGGTCAGTTCTGATCAGCTCAGCGATGTTGATTGGTCTAGCGTATGGTCGTGCTGTATTGTTGGTAATATTCCAGCAGGTCAAGCGGCGAGTACGGTTATCTCTCATTTAAACAGCGCTTACCACATCCCTCTTCTAGTCATGGGCCGTTTTCCTTTGCCTGTTGATGATCTTCCAAATTTTGTTGGTGAACTAGAGCTGCCGCTTAATTACCCACAGCTTAGTGAAGCGTTACGCCACTGCAAAGATTTTCTGGGGCGAAAAGGAGTGAATGTTGTTGCTAGTGCACGCAAAAACACGCTTTTTCGCAGCTTAGTTGGTCAAAGTAGAGGTATTCAAGAAGTTCGACATCTGATTGAGCAAGTATCAAACACGGAAGCAAACGTGTTGATCTTAGGTGAGTCCGGTACGGGTAAAGAAGTTGTTGCGCGTAACATCCACTATCATTCTTCATACCGCGATGGCGCATTTGTACCTATTAACTGTGGTGCAATACCGCCTGAGCTCCTAGAAAGCGAATTATTTGGTCACGAAAAAGGCGCGTTTACTGGTGCGTTAACTGCCCGTAAAGGTCGATTTGAGCTCGCAGACGGTGGCACGATCTTTCTTGATGAGATTGGCGATATGCCAATGTCGATGCAAGTAAAATTGCTTCGTGTATTGCAAGAACGCTGCTTTGAACGTGTAGGTGGCAATAGTACCATCAAGGTAAATGTTCGAGTGGTGGCGGCGACACACCGTAATCTAGAAAATATGATTGAAGAAGGCACGTTCCGAGAAGACTTGTTCTATCGTCTGAACGTGTTTCCAATTGAGATGCCAGCGCTGAAAGAGCGCAAACAAGATATACCATTGCTGCTACAAGAACTGATGACACGTTTAGAGGCGGAAGGCGGACAACCTATCTGCTTTACACCTCGTGCAATCAACTCACTTATGGAGCATAACTGGCCGGGCAACGTACGCGAGTTGGCTAATCTTGTTGAGCGAATGATTATTCTGTATCCAAATAGCTTGGTGGATGTAAACCATCTACCAACCAAATATCGCTACAGTGACATCCCAGAGTTCCAACCAGAGAGCAATCCATTTGTTTCGGTGGAAGAGCAAGAGCGTGATGTATTCCAAGATATCTTCTCTGAAGATTTTAGCTTTGAAGATCAAGACGACCTTGATCACAGCATGAACGCCCCGCAAGCGCTGCCACCGGAAGGGGTTAATTTGAAAGAGCTGCTGGCTGATTTAGAAGTTAATATGATCAGCCAAGCATTAGAAGCGCAGGGTGGCGTTGTAGCAAGAGCGGCCGACATGCTGGGTATGCGACGTACTACGCTGGTGGAAAAAATGCGTAAGTACAACTTACAGCGCTAGGTAAAGTGAAGTTTTAAGACGATATCTGAATTATCACTTGTGCTAGTTAACATCGTTTTTCTGGCATCCAAAACCGTTATCTCTGAGTGTCAACTTATTGTCGATAGCTTAACGTCCTGATAAATATAAAAAATAGCTTGGTACGCTAATTGCTTACCAAGCTATTTTAGTTTTAGCGGCGATATTTCGACAGGCAGTAATGGATAACAACACCAATCAATCCCATTTAGATTCCGTAGAGAATCAGGTTGAGCGCTACAAACAGGTGCTTGATGTGATGCCTGCTGGAGTGATTTTGCTCGATACGTACGGAGTAGTGCGTGAAGCAAATCCAGAAGCGCACCGAATTCTTGAGATTCCACTGGTTAACGAAAAATGGTTCAACGTTATCCAGGCGGTGTTTGACCCACGTGAAGATGATGGCCACGAAGTTTCATTACGTAATGGCCGTAAAGTTCGACTCGCCATCTCGGCGTCCACAACAGGTCAATTGATCCTGATTACCGATTTAACCGAAACCCGTTTACTTCAAGCTCGTGTCAGTGATTTACAGCGCTTATCGTCGTTAGGACGTATGGTTGCGTCGCTTGCTCACCAAGTAAGAACGCCGCTGTCGAGCGCTATGTTATATGCATCCAATTTGGGAGCGCCAAATCTTCCTCCAGCGACAAAAGATCGCTTCCAAACCAAATTAATGGATCGACTGCACGATTTGGAAAAGCAGGTTAATGATATGCTGCTTTTTGCTAAAGGTGGTGATAATAAAGTCATTAAGCCATTCACGATTGCCCAGTTGGTAGCGGAATATCAGCCGATGGTCGAAACCGCGCTAAAAAACAACAGTATTGATTACTGCCTAGAAGTTGAAGAAGAACAAACTGAGCTACTAGGCAATGCGAACGCCATTGCATCCGCATTAAGTAATCTGGTCATGAATGCGATTCAAATGTCTGGTAAAGAATCGCAAGTCGATATTTTTTTCCGCCCGGTAAATGGTGAGTTACGCATTTCTGTGCAAGACAGCGGACCGGGAGTGCCCGAAGAACTGCAAGCCAAAATTATGGAGCCATTTTTTACCACACGTTCTCAAGGAACTGGATTAGGGTTGGCAGTTGTTCAAATGGTTTGCCGTGCCCATGACGGTCGATTGGAACTTATTTCAGAGCAGGGTGATGGAGCCTGCTTCACCATGTGCATTCCGCTAGAGCGAGTGCAAACAGAAGCGCAATAAGCGGCTTTTGGTAATAACAATTTCTGGAGAATCATAATGGCGCAAAGCAAAGTGCTGATCGTAGAAGACGATGAAGGTCTTCGTGAAGCCCTAGTCGATACTCTGGCTCTGGCAGGGTATGAGTGGTTGGAAGCGGACTGTGCTGAAGATGCACTGTTAAAGCTGAAATCGAATACGGTTGATATCGTCGTTTCTGATGTGCAAATGGCGGGTATGGGTGGTTTAGCTCTGCTCAAAAGCATCAAGCAGAATTGGCCTAACTTACCAGTATTGCTAATGACGGCGTACGCCAATATTGAAGATGCCGTGTCGGCAATGAAAGACGGCGCGATTGACTACATGGCGAAACCATTTGCACCAGAAGTATTGCTGAACATGGTCAGTCGATATGCACCGATCAAAAGCGATGACAATGGTGACGCGGTCGTGGCAGATGAAAAAAGTCTGCGTCTACTTGCGTTGGCCGATAAAGTGGCACGTACAGATGCGAATGTTATGGTGCTAGGTCCTAGTGGCTCAGGTAAAGAAGTGATGTCGCGCTATATTCACAACGCGTCAAATCGTAAAAATGGTCCTTTTGTCGCAATTAACTGTGCTGCGATTCCTGACAATATGCTCGAAGCAACACTGTTTGGCTATGAAAAGGGCGCATTTACTGGTGCTGTTCAGGCATGCCCAGGAAAGTTTGAACAAGCACAAGGTGGCACAATTTTACTTGATGAAATCAGTGAGATGGACTTGAACCTGCAAGCGAAGTTGTTGCGTGTTTTGCAAGAGCGAGAAGTAGAGCGCCTAGGCAGTCGCAAAAGCATCAAGTTAGATGTTCGTGTGTTAGCGACGAGTAACCGTGATCTTAAGCAATACGTGTCAGAAGGAAACTTCAGAGAGGACTTATATTACCGCCTGAATGTATTCCCAATTGCGTGGCCTGCACTTAAAGAACGTAAAGGCGATATTGCACCGCTTGCCAAGCATCTTGCTGAGCGTCATTGCAGCAAAATGGGCATGCCAGTGCCTCAATTCTCGACCGTTGCGTTAGAAAAACTATTGCAATACCCTTGGCCGGGTAATGTTCGTGAATTGGATAACGTGGTTCAACGAGCGCTGATATTAAGTGAAAATGGCGACATCGATGCAGAGCACATTTTGCTTGAGGGCGTAGATTGGCAAGATGCCAATAGCTTGCAACACGTGGTGCAAAATGCAGATATGGTCGTGCCCAATGTTAAGCCAGTTGCTCAAGCTGAGAGTGTCAGCCGCCCAGTAACTGGTGGAGAAGGCTTAGGCAGCGAGCTGCGCGATCAAGAATACGCCATTATTTTGGAGACTTTGGTTGAGTGTAATGGTCGACGCAAAGAAATGGCGGAGAAACTGGGTATAAGCCCTCGAACCTTGCGCTATAAGCTTGCCAAAATGCGTGATGCTGGTATAGATATCCCGAATTAACACAGACAACGGCCATAAGACAAAAAGTGTAAGTAAATTGATTACTAATGTCTTATGGCACGTTAATTGCTGTGTCAATAATCAGTTTTGTTAATAGTCAATCTTTTGGCTTAGAGGTGCTAATGAAAATTGATGGTATTCAGGCAGAAATGCGCGCCATGATGGTAGAAGCAACCAATACGGCTCCTACTGCAAGTGGGGCGAAAGTTGGAGCGGATTTTAACGATCTCCTAACTAAAGCCATCAATAACGTGAACACACTTCAAAAAGCATCTGGTGATTTACAAACCCGTTTTGATCGTGGTGATGCCGATGTATCCCTTTCTGACGTTATGATCGCTCGTAACAAGTCTAGTGTCGCTTTTGATGCGACGGTTCAAATTCGCAATAAACTCGTTGAGGCATATAAAGACCTCATGAACATGCCAGTGTAATTTAGGTAATAAGTGTGGCAGACAAGTCTACAGATTTAACCGTCACTGAAGGCGGCTCAGATGGTGCACTGGTAGCAAGTTCCGATGTGGATGTGGAGAGTCAAAATCCAGATCTAGAGGAGCGCAGTGCGTCAAAATTCGATATGGCAGTGGGCGACCTCGATTTACTTCGTCAGGTTGTGCTTGTGCTGTCGATATCCATCTGTGTTGCATTGATCGTGATGTTGTTCTTTTGGGTCAAAGAACCGGAGATGCGCCCACTTGGTGCGTATGAGACCGAAGAATTGATCCCCGTTCTGGATTATCTGGACCAGCAGAAAATCAATTATAAGCTTGATGGCAATACTGTTTCTGTTGAATCGAGTGAGTACAACTCGATCAAACTTGGCATGGTTCGTTCCGGCGTTAACCAAGCTACAGAAGCGGGCGATGATATTTTGCTGCAAGACATGGGTTTTGGTGTTTCACAACGTCTCGAGCAAGAGCGTCTCAAACTCAGTAGAGAGCGCCAATTAGCTCAAGCAATTGAAGAGATGAAGCAAGTTCGCAAAGCACGAGTGTTATTGGCACTGCCAAAGCACAGCGTGTTTGTGCGTCATAACCAGGAAGCGTCTGCGTCGGTATTTTTGACATTGTCGACAGGCACGAACCTTAAGCAGCAAGAAGTGGATTCTATTGTCGACATGGTAGCGAGTGCCGTGCCGGGAATGAAAACTTCTCGAATTACCGTCACAGATCAGCATGGCCGCTTACTCAGCTCAGGCTCCCAAGATCCTGCTTCTGCGGCACGACGCAAAGAACAAGAATTAGAACGCAGCCAAGAGCAAGCGCTGCGCGAAAAAATTGATTCCGTACTATTACCGATTTTAGGTTATGGCAACTATACGGCGCAGGTTGATATCCAAATGGATTTCAGTGCGGTTGAACAAACTCGCAAACGCTTTGATCCGAACACCCCTGCGACCCGCAGTGAGTACGCACTCGAAGATTACAATAACGGTAACATGGTAGCGGGTATTCCGGGTGCGTTGAGTAATCAGCCTCCAGCGGATGCCTCAATTCCGCAAGATGTGGCTCAAATGAAAGATGGTTCTGTCATGGGGCAGGGGTCAGTTCGTAAAGAGTCCACGCGTAACTTTGAACTAGATACCACCATCAGCCACGAGCGAAAGCAGACCGGGACGGTGGCTCGTCAGACCGTTTCTGTTGCGATTAAAGACCGTCGTCAAGTTAACCCTGATACGGGTGAAGTGACTTATACCCCAATGTCCGAATCTGAAATCAATGCCATTCGCCAAGTATTAATTGGTACCGTTGGCTTTGATCAAGGTCGTGGCGATTTACTGAATGTATTGAGTGTAAAGTTTGCTGAGCCAGAGGCTGAGCAGCTAGAAGAACCACCAATTTGGGAGCACCCTAACTTCAGTGATTGGGTTCGTTGGTTCGCAAGTGCATTAGTGATTATTGTGGTTGTGTTGGTTCTGGTTCGCCCAGCAATGAAGAAATTGCTTAACCCTACCAGCGATGATGAAGACGAAATGTACGGACCAGACGGCTTGCCGATTGGTGCGGATGGTGAAACTAGCTTGATTGGCAGTGACATCGAAAGCAGCGAACTGTTCGAGTTTGGCTCAAGTATTGATTTGCCAAACCTTCATAAAGATGAAGATGTATTGAAAGCGGTTCGTGCTCTGGTTGCTAATGAACCTGAACTGGCTGCTCAAGTAGTGAAAAACTGGATGAATGACAATGGCTAACGATATCGTACCTCAAGATGACAACGCCGCGGGAATGCCAGTAGAGCTGGATGTTTCAACCATTACTGGCGAAGAAAAAGCGGCAATTTTGCTACTGAGCCTTAATGAACAAGATGCAGCTGGCATTATCCGTCACCTAGAACCAAAACAGGTTCAGCGTGTTGGTAGTGCGATGGCCCGCGCGAAGGATCTCAGCCAAGACAAGGTATCTGCTGTTCATCGTGCGTTTTTGGAGGATATCCAGAAATACACCAACATTGGTATGGGCAGCGAAGACTTTATGCGTAATGCACTGGTTGCCGCTCTTGGTGAAGACAAAGCCAACAACTTAGTTGACCAGATCCTACTTGGTACGGGCTCAAAAGGCTTGGATTCTTTGAAATGGATGGACCCACGCCAAGTGGCGAGCATTATTGTCAATGAACACCCACAGATTCAAACTATCGTACTGTCTTATTTAGAAGCAGACCAATCTGCAGAGATTTTATCTCAGTTCCCTGAGCGCGTGCGTTTGGATCTGATGATGCGTATTGCCAACCTTGAAGAAGTTCAGCCATCAGCATTGGCAGAGCTGAACGAAATCATGGAGAAACAGTTCGCGGGTCAAGCGGGTGCACAAGCAGCCAAAATTGGCGGCCTGAAAGCAGCAGCGGAGATCATGAACTACCTAGACAACAACGTTGAAGGTTTGTTAATGGAGCAAATTCGCGATCAGGACGAAGACATGGCGACGCAAATCCAAGACCTAATGTTTGTCTTCGAAAACTTAGTCGAGGTGGACGACCAAGGTATTCAGAAGTTGCTGCGTGACGTACCACAAGACGTGTTGCAAAAAGCACTCAAAGGTGCAGATGACTCGTTACGTGAGAAAGTCTTCAAGAACATGTCTAAACGTGCTGCTGATATGATGCGTGATGACATAGAAGCGATGCCGCCAGTACGAGTGGCAGATGTAGAAGCCGCTCAGAAAGAAATCTTAGCAATTGCCCGTCGAATGGCGGATGCTGGTGAGCTCATGTTGTCTGGCGGTGCTGACGAATTCTTATAATTTCTATTGCTTCGCAATTATCCTATTGCGGAGCACCCTCACTTCTTAATCGAACACACAATAGGTAACCCATGGCTGGCGATAGAAAACGTGGATTTATCCGTCCTGATGAAGATGATTCGATGATCGAACCTCAACGTTGGGGGCTGCCTGATTATGGCGAGCCTAAAGCCAAACAAGCAAAACAAACCGCGTTCAACTATGACCCGGGATGGGTGCCGAATTTTGATGAGCCTGAAGAAGAGCAGCCACTTGCGCTAACCGAAGAACAAATTGAACTGATTAAGCAAGGTGCTTATCAAGAAGGCTTACATCAAGGTCAGGAAGCTGGCTTTAAGCAAGGTTACGACAAAGGTAAAGAAGAAGGGTTGCAAGCCGGCCATGCTGAAGGTCTCGAGCTCGGAAAAGCTGAAGGGGTAACTGCAGGGCAAGAATACATTCAGCAGCAAGTTGAAACTTTTATGAACTTGGCCAATCAGTTTGCTCAACCTTTGGAGTTGATGAATGCTCAGGTTGAAAAGCAGCTGGTGGATATGGTGCTCTGCTTAGTCAAAGAAGTGGTGCACGTTGAAGTACAAACCAACCCTCAAATTATTTTAGATACAGTGAAGCAGTCGGTCGAGGCGCTACCAATATCAGGCCACCCTATTACCTTGCACCTGAATCCAGAAGATGTCGCTATTATTCGTTCAGCTTATGGTGAAGAAGACCTTGATTGTCGCAACTGGACGTTAGTTGCTGAGCCATCGCTCAATCGAGGTGACGTCCAGATTGAAGCCGGTGAATCAAGCATTAATTATCGCATGGAAGAACGCGTCAAAAGCGTATTGCACAGCTTTTGTGGCGCAAACCGTCATCAAGAGGGCGAGTAATCCATGCAAGCACTCTCTGACCGCTTAAAAAGCTACAAAGTTGAAGGCATTACGACGCGTCCTGTCGCCTCTGGCAAACTGGTGCGTGTGGTTGGGTTAACGTTGGAAGCGACCGGCTGTCGCGCACCAATTGGCAGTTTATGCTTAGTGGAAACCATGTCAGGTCAGATGGAAGCCGAGGTTGTCGGCTTTTCAGGTGACAACCTATTTTTAATGCCAAGCGAACAAATTACGGGCATTTTACCTGGCGCGAGAGTCACCCCTTTAACCAGTGACGCTGGTTTGCCTGTCGGCATGGAGTTACTTGGGCGCGTGATAGACGGGGTTGGGAATCCACTTGATGGACTTGGCCCTTTGTATACCGATCACCGTGCCTCTTTTAATGCCGAACCAATCAACCCGTTGGCTCGAAAGCCAATTTCTGAACCGCTCGATGTTGGCCTAAAAGCCATCAATGGTTTGTTGACGGTTGGTAAAGGTCAGCGTATCGGTCTGTTTGCAGGTTCTGGTGTGGGTAAATCGGTCACGCTTGGCATGATGACGCGAGGCACCACCGCACAGGTTGTGGTCGTCGGCCTGATAGGTGAGCGTGGACGTGAAGTTAAAGAGTTCATCGAAGAGATCTTGGGTGAGGACGGTCGTCGCCGCTCAGTGGTGGTCGCGGCGCCTGCCGATGCTTCACCTCTAATGCGCTTAAAGGGGTGCCAAACGGCATTAACGATTGCTGAATACTTCCGGGACCAAGGGTTAGATGTTCTGCTATTGATGGACTCGTTGACTCGTTTTGCACAAGCACAGCGTGAAATCGCACTTTCTGTTGGTGAGCCGCCAGCGACGAAAGGCTACCCGCCTTCTGTATTTGCCAAGCTGCCAGCGCTGGTTGAGCGAGCGGGTAATGGAAGTGCCGAACAAGGCTCGATTACGGCGTTCTTTACCGTGTTGACCGAAGGGGATGATTTGCAAGATCCGATAGCGGACGCATCGCGAGCCATTCTTGATGGCCATATTGTACTTTCTCGTGAAATGGCGGATGCAGGCCATTATCCGGCGATTGATGTCGAGAAGTCGGTGAGCCGTGTTATGCCGCAAATCACGACCGAAGAGCACGTTCTGATGTCAAAAGCGGTGCGACAGGTCTTGTCTATTTGTCGCAAGAATCAAGATTTGGTCTCGATTGGAGCGTACAAACCGGGTACCGATCCTGCTATTGATGGCGCATTTACTTTGAAACCGAAGTTAGACGAATACTTGCAGCAGAGCATGAAAGAATCGGTGCCATACGATATGTGCGTCAATATGCTTAGAAACATTTTGGGTGGGTGATAGCGCGTGAATAATGCGATGGAGTTTCTACTTGAGCAAACTAAGGATCGTGAAGACCAAGCTGTGCTTGCACTGAACAAAGCGCGTTCTGAACTCGAAGATTATTACCGTCAGGTTGAACAAATTGAAAAGTATCGGCTTGATTATTGCCAGCAACTCGTCGACCGTGGTCAGGCGGGCCTAACGGCAAGTCAATATGGACACCTAAATCGATTCCTTACCCAGCTAGATGAAACTTTATCTAAGCAAAAGCAAGCAGAAAGTCATTTCAAAGAGCAGGTTGAAAACTGTAAAGAATATTGGTTAACCGTGCGTAAAGAACGCAAATCCTATGAGTGGATGATAGACAAACGCGAAAAAGAGAAACAACTTGCTGAAGCTAAGCGCGAACAAAAGCAAATGGACGAGTTTTCCACCTTACTTTACAGTCGAAAACCACATCGTTTCTAAAGGTTATCGGTTCGATATTGCATTACGGTGTTGCAGTTGACTACATCTCTACCGTTTCAAGTAAGGTAACTTTGATTGAGTCTTGTTCAATTAGCTCAAATACCTTCGGTCGAATCTCGCGAACCCACCACTCGTTGTATGTTTTTTCGTAGAGAGCCTGGCGTGCTTGTTCATTGTCGAACTCTCGAAGCCAAACAAAATAGTCATGTCCATCATCACCAGTGTGGACGTAAGTATTCAGTACACGCATGCCTTGTGAGCGTTGATAGGGCAACAGTTCTTCCTTCATCCAACTTAGCCACTGTTCTGTTTTGCCTGCTCTGATTCTATATTGGCGTAATTCTGTGATCTTCAAAGTGATTCCTTAATTGTTAAGCCAAGTGTCTGTTTACGCTTATCGTTTTTCAAAGTCAATCAAGTAGCTGTACATCATGTTAGGAACCAGGTTATCGGATAGTATTGTTGATGTTTGTTCCATAAACATGCCATCTATTAGCTTGCCGAGAATTGGCCCAATATTGTGGTGTGATTTTTGCATTTTAGCTGTCAGTGTCGGGTCTTTTTGACCTTAGTTTGCCGCCAGTATTGCTGCCTGCCAGCGATATACTCAGAGCCACGAGAACGAGAGTTTCTAAATGAGTGTGAATTTGTCCCATGTATCTGCGACTACCAAGACGCCAGTTTCTGATGTGTCCGCTAAAGCGTCCGCAGAGAGCACTGAGAGCAAGGGATTTTTAGAAACGTTAACCGATGCGTTTGCTGGTAAACAAAAGCCCGAAAAAGTAGCAACAGAATCGACAGTGGTTGAAGAAAAAGAAAGAGCGGATGTAGGCAGTACTTCTTCTGCTAACGTCTCGGACGAATTGTTGGCGCAAGAAAGCCAAGAATCCGTCAGTGACGAGACCCATGGTTTTGATGAAATATCAGCAAACAAACCGAATGCAACCTTAAGTGAAGAAGCAAGTTTACAAAAGGCGAGTAACAGCACACCTTTGGAGAATGATGTTGAAGCTATTGAAAAAGTGAAATCAACATCAATTGATACGAGTAACCCATCAAATACAATGGACGTAAAAAGCACGATGGGCGAAGGACAACAGCTTCTTGGTCGAATTGAACAAGCGAATCAAACCCTGAATGCGAGTAATGCATCCATCGATAGTGGCAAAGTTTTGCCTCAGAGCGCGAATTTAGTGCATTCGTTCCACGAGCAAGCAACCGTTTCGACACACCTTGATGAGCTGGCTTTGAATGAAACGCCATCAGTTCATTCGCTTGAACAAGCACAGATGATCCCAGGACAAGACTTAGAGCCAATTTTAGATAAGAATGGTCAACCTATCGATGTCGACAAACTTTCGCCTGAGTTTGCTGCTTGGCAAGAGCTAGCGAAACAAGCCAGCCATCCGACGGCTAAGAGCGCAGTCAGTGGTGAAGTAGCTAATGATCTGTCGCCGTTGTTAACAGACGTTGATGGTTCCAACATCGACGCGCTTCCACGAGTCTCCTTGGATGAACTTGAAGTTATAGATACTAAGTTGGCGCAAGGAAAACCACTGACTCGGCAAGAAGCTCAGATCATTGAAGGGTTGAAACAAGGAAGGATCACGGCGGATATTCCTGATCAAGACCTTGCCCAATTTGTTGCGCTCCCTAATGACATTAAACAGATTCTCGCAGAGCAACAAGTACAACATAATTTAACTCGCCAGGCTGGACCTATGGCAGTGTCTCAGCAAATCCAGCATACAGCGGCTCAAGTACCCCAGCCACAAACTGCTCATAGTGGAGAAAAAGTCGCATTATCTCCAACGCCTGATACGTTGATAGCCGCGCAAGTGCCGACGTCGCTTCAAGGTGTGAAAGACGGAGAGATTAGCCAGAAAGTGATGAACGCAGCATTGGAGACTGGTGCGCTAAAGTCGACTGCGGATAAACAAGATAAGCCGGACCTCCAACATGGCTTCGCTGGACAGCTTCAGGCTATGGCAGGTCAGCGAGGAATTAATGTGCAGCAACAAACGCGTATTGATGCTGCACAACAAGCTCAGCTTCCGTTGCAACTAACTAAAGAGCTAGCCAACGAGCAAGTTGAGGAAAAAGTGCAAATGATGATGTCGAAGAATCTGAAAAATCTCGATATTCGTCTTGATCCACCAGAGTTAGGTCGTATGCAAATTCGTATGACCATGAATAACGACGTTGCCAATGTACATTTTACAGTGAACAACCCGCAAGCTCGTGACATTATTGAACAGACGCTCCCTCGTTTGAGAGAAATGCTAGCGCAACAAGGTATGCAGCTGGCTGATTCTTCCGTCCAGCAACAAAACAGCGGGCAACAGCAAGGTAGGTATACTGCTGAACAACATGGTCAAAGCGCGCAAAGTGGCGGTTTTTCTGGACAGTCCGAAGAGGGTTTTGAATCTGATGTCAATCTGGATTTGAATGTCGCTTCAAAGCGTGATGGAATTAGTTTTTACGCATAAAAGGCCGTTTAACGGCAATGGCATACGGTTACCAAGCAACTCACTAAAACGTCTTGGTAACTCAAAAGAACAATAAGAGACAAGAATGGCAGAAGAACAGTTACAAGGGGCCGATGCGCCGAAAGGAAAAAGCAAGTTACTTATCATCATCATCGCTGTTGTAGTATTACTACTTGGTGGCGGGGCAGCGGCATTTTTTCTAATGGGCTCTGATGAACCTGCTCAGGCTGAATCGTCTCAACAGGCTCAAGTGAAGGCATCGGATGCTGCGCCCATCGCGTATGTGAATCTTCCTCAGGCATTTGTATTTAACGTTACTGGGGATAGCCGCGATAGGTTGGTTCAAATTAAAGCGCAGTTAATGGTTCGCGGTGCAGAAAATGAAGAGTTGGCGCGGTATCATTCGCCACTGATTGAAAGCTCTATGCTATCAACGTTTGCTTCCGCGACGGTTGATCAATTGCGCTCTCCTACAGGACGAGTGGAATTGCGCGATCGTGCTTCCGAAGATATCAAAGCAGCGCTGAATGCTGCGGTCGGTAAGCCAGTGATTGAAAAAGTACTGTTTACAGATTTTGTTATTCAATAGGTAAAACGTGACCGATCTATTAAGCCAAGACGAAATTGATGCGCTATTGCATGGGGTTGACGATGTTGATGACGTCGATGAACCGATAGAAAACGACACTGAGGGTGCCGTCAATTTTGATTTCTCGTCGCAAGACAGAATCGTACGTGGTCGAATGCCGACGCTCGAACTTATCAACGAGCGCTTTGCACGGCACATGCGTATTAGTCTGTTTAATATGCTGCGTAAAACGGCAGAGGTGTCGATCAATGGCGTGCAGATGATGAAGTTTGGTGAATACCAGAACACATTGTACGTGCCAACCAGTTTGAACATGGTGCGTTTTCGTCCGTTAAAAGGCACTGCGTTGATCACAATGGAGGCTCGTTTAGTCTTTATTCTGGTAGAAAACTTCTTTGGCGGTGATGGTCGATTCCACGCCAAAATCGAAGGCCGCGAATTTACCCCAACGGAACGCCGCATCATTCAGTTGTTACTGAAAATTGTATTTGAAGATTATAAAGAAGCGTGGTCGCCAGTGATGGGGGTAGAGTTCGAATATCTCGACTCTGAAGTAAACCCAAGCATGGCAAACATTGTCAGCCCGACAGAAGTGATTGTCGTGAGTTCATTCCATATAGAAGTTGACGGCGGTGGCGGCGATTTTCATGTCGTTATGCCTTACTCCATGGTTGAGCCTATCCGTGAACTATTGGATGCAGGTGTTCAGTCCGACAAGATGGAAACGGACGTTCGCTGGAGCTCAGCACTACGTGAAGAGATCATGGATTGTCCGGTTAACTTCCGCGTGAACTTGCTCGAAAAAGACATTTCTTTGCGTGATCTCATGGAGCTGCAACCGGGAGATATCATCCCGATTGAAATGCCAGAACATGCGACGATGTTTGTAGAAGACCTACCGACCTATCGCGTAAAAATGGGTCGTTCGGAAGACAAATTAGCGGTGCAAATTTCTGAGGAAATTGAGCGCCCACATGTCGTCAAAACAGATTTAGCTTTCTTAGGTAAAGACATCATGTCCGAGCTTGAGAGTGAAGACGATATAGACCATTAAGATACCTTATTAAACAGACATGCTATGGCATGAGTTAGGCGTAACACAGGATAGAAAAATGGAACCAAGTGACGATCAAAAGCTAGCAGACGAATGGGCAGCCGCTCTTGGCGAAGACCCGTCTGCCCCTTCTGTAGACGTAGATGAAGTATTGGCTGCGCCACTGGAAGAGCTAAAAGACACTTCAAGCCCAATTAGCGAAGATGAGCGTCGTAAACTCGACACTATTATGGATATCCCGGTGACGATTTCGATGGAAGTCGGTCGTTCTCAAATTAGCATTCGGAACCTGTTGCAGCTTAACCAAGGTTCGGTTGTTGAGTTGGATCGTCTAGCCGGTGAGTCGCTCGACGTATTGGTTAACGGTACTTTGATTGCTCACGGCGAAGTCGTGGTCGTCAACGATAAGTTTGGTATCCGTTTGACGGATGTGATCAGCCAAACTGAACGAATTAAGAAGCTGCGTTAAGATGAGTCGTTCAATCAAAATGCGATTGAAGCAAATCACTGGAGCACTGAGCTTAATGCTAAGTGCTCCTTATGCATTTGCTGCCGCACCAAATAATCTGGATCTTGCGACGACACTTGGCTCGCTTGTGCTTGTAATCGGCGTGATTCTTTTGCTGGCTTGGTTGCTGAAACGTATGCAAGTGCCAGCGATGGGACAACAAAAGGGCTTGCGTATAGTGAGTCAGTTGCCAGTGGGTACAAAAGAAAGAATCGCAGTAGTTCAAGTGGGTGAAGAACAGTTTTTGGTTGGGATTACTAGCCAATCGATCCAAACTTTAGCCAAGTTAGATAAGCCACTGAAAGAGGAAGAGTTGGCGACCAATGCTTTTGCGACTCAATTTAGCCAGCTGATCAAAAAACATGACAAAGGGTAATCCAATTCGTTTGCTCCTGAGTACGTTGTTACTTTTTGTCGGCGTGCTGTTTTCTTCATTTACCTTTGCTGAAGCAGAGGAGTCAGCGCTGCCAGATAACTTAGCCGATGGAAGTGGTGTTACAGTTCAGGCTATGCAAAGTGATACTGGTGCTAGCCGTGCTATGTCCGTTTCTAGTGGCGGTGGTATTCCAGCATTCACCATGACCACGAACCCTGATGGCAGTGAAGACTACTCGGTTACACTACAAATTTTAGCGTTAATGACCATGCTTGGCTTCTTGCCTGCCATGGTGATTCTGATGACCTCGTTCACTCGAATTGTGGTGGTGATGTCGATATTGCGTCAGGCAATGGGTTTGCAACAAACGCCTTCTAATCAGGTCATTATTGGTATTGCGCTGTTTTTGACCTTTTTTGTTATGTCTCCTGTCCTGAACGAAATCAACGACAAAGCTGTTCAGCCTTATTTGAACGAGCAAGTTACGGCGCGAGAAGCGTTTGATGCTGCACAAGCGCCAATGAAAGCATTTATGCTTAAGCAGACCCGAATCAAAGATTTGGAGACGTTTGTAACCATGTCAGGAGAGCAAGTCGAGGATCCAGAAGATGTGTCGATGGCGGTATTGATTCCGGCTTTTATCACCTCAGAGCTAAAAACTGCATTCCAAATTGGCTTTATGCTCTTCTTGCCGTTTTTGATTATTGACCTTGTAGTCGCTTCGGTACTGATGGCAATGGGTATGATGATGTTGTCACCAATGATTGTTTCGTTGCCGTTCAAGTTGATGTTGTTCGTATTGGTCGATGGTTGGAACTTGATACTCTCGACACTTGCGGGCAGCTTTGCCCTTTAGATAAGCGCAGATAGAGGATAAGACATGACACCAGAAATGTTTGTCGAGCTTTTCCGTGAAGCACTTTGGATGGTGCTTATCATGGTCTGCGCTATTATCATCCCAAGCTTGCTTATCGGCCTTGTAGTCGCGATTTTTCAAGCTGCGACATCCATCAACGAACAAACATTGAGCTTCTTACCGCGTTTGATTGTCACGCTTTTGGCCCTGATGCTGTTTGGGCATTGGATGACGCAAATGTTGATGGAATATTTTTATGGCTTGATTGAACGCTTACCTCAGGTGCTTTATTAGAGGCGCCTATGGAGTACCCCACTAGCGTTGTCTTAGATTGGATCGCAAACTACTTCTGGCCCTATGTTCGTATCTCATCCATGTTAATGGTGATGACAGTAACCGGGGCCCGATTTGTTTCGCCAAGAATCCGCCTTTACCTCGGTTTAGCCATCACTTTCGCTGTCATGCCAGCCATCCCCGCCGTACCTCAAGACATTGAGCTACTCTCGTTTCGTGGCTTCATGACCATTGCCGAGCAAATGATCATCGGCATAGCGATGGGTATGGTTACTCAATTTATGATTCAAACCTTTGTCCTACTTGGTCAAATATTGGGTATGCAATCAAGTTTGGGCTTTGCTTCTATGGTTGATCCCGCAAATGGTCAGAACACGCCATTGCTTGGCCAGTTATTCATGTTCTTAACGACAATGTTTTTCCTTGCCACCGATGGACACTTAAAAATGCTGCAATTGGTGGTGTTCAGTTTCAAAACTTTGCCGATTGGCTCCGGCTCGCTCAACGCGGTTGATTTCCGTGAAATGGCAGGCTGGCTTGGTATTATGTTCCAAACGGCACTGAGTATGTCTCTATCCGGCATTATTGCACTACTGACCATTAACTTGTCGTTTGGTGTAATGACCCGTGCCGCACCACAGCTGAATATCTTCTCGCTTGGTTTTGCTTTTGCTTTGATGGTGGGTCTATTACTTTGTTGGTACATACTGGCTGGTCTATACAGTCATTATGAAATGTTCTGGACAGTGGGTGAGGCGCAGATTTGTCGGCTTATTCGCTTGGAGTGCTAAGATTTGGCAGAATCAGACGGTCAGGAACGCACCGAAGAAGCCACGCCCCGACGGTTACAACAAGCCAGAGAAAAGGGGCAGGTCGCTCGATCTAAAGAGCTGGCATCAGCATCTGTGCTGATCGTTGGCGCCATTTCATTGATGTGGTTTGGCGAGGCGTTAGCACGTTCATTGTTTTCCATCATGAGCCGTTTATTTGATCTTCAACGAGAAGAGATTTTCGATACTGCAAAACTGTTTGATATCGCTTTGGGCGCGATGAGTGATTTGTTGTTCCCACTATTTTTGGTGTTAGCGACATTGTTTACCGCCGCCATGATTGGAGCAGCAGGTGTGGGAGGAATCAGTTTTTCTGCCCAAGCGGCCATGCCCAAGCTGTCGAAAATGAATCCGCTTAGCGGTTTAAAGCGAATGGTTGGAATGCAAAGCTGGGTAGAGTTGATCAAATCAATCCTTAAAGTGGTTCTGGTCACTGGTGTCGCCATCTATTTGATCCAAGCATCGCAGGCCGATCTGATTCAATTGAGTATGGATGTGTATCCGCAAAACATCTTCCATGCTTTAGATATTTTGCTGAACTTTATTTTGCTGATCAGTTGCTCGCTATTGATTGTGGTTGCCATCGATATTCCATTTCAAATTTGGCAGCACGCCGATCAGTTAAAAATGACCAAGCAAGAAGTCAAAGACGAATACAAAGAGACTGAAGGTAAGCCGGAAGTGAAAGGCCGTATTCGTATGTTGCAAAGGGAAGCTGCTCAACGTCGAATGATGGCGGATGTTCCTCAAGCTGATGTTATTGTTACTAACCCAGAGCACTTCTCGGTAGCGCTTCGTTATAAACAGAAGACAGACCGTGCGCCAGTCGTGATCGCTAAAGGTACTGACCACATGGCGATGAAGATTCGAGAAGTCGCCCGCGAACATGACATTACGATTGTGCCCGCACCACCTTTGGCTCGTGCGTTGTACCACACGACAGAACTCGAGCAAGAGATCCCCGATGGGTTATTTACTGCCGTCGCTCAGGTTTTGGCATTTGTATTCCAATTGAAGCAATACCGAAAACGAGGTGGACAGCGCCCGAAAATTCAAGATTATGATTTGCCAATCCCACCCGAACACCGCCATTGATACGAAAAGCGGTAAAGCCTTAAAAAAGCTCGTTTGATCAAAAGCTAAGCTCTATTTGAGTGTTTAGTCATTATTTTGGCGCTAATTATGGTACATAGATTGCTTAAAACGCTTTAATTATCAACCCTACCTAAACTTTTAGGCTAAAGCGGTCGCGTATTAATAGTAAGAGCTTACGTGACGCTTCAATCGATTGAGATCTCTCGCAGTATGAAGTTAAGCCTGCCGTTTGCAGATAAATTGCCACGAATCCCTCAACGTGAAATGCCAGCTATTGGTGCTCCGGTGATGGTTTTGGCCACCCTAGCGATGGTGGTACTGCCGATTCCAGCATTTTTGCTGGATATGTTCTTCACCTTTAACATCGCGCTGTCGATGGTGGTGTTGTTAGTGACCGTTTACACACGTCGCCCTTTGGACTTCGCTGCTTTTCCAACGGTATTGCTGATCGCCACGTTGCTCCGCTTGGCTTTGAACGTTGCCTCGACTCGTGTCGTCTTACTGCATGGTCATGAAGGCGGTAATGCGGCAGGTAACGTAATTGAGGCGTTCGGTAACGTCGTTATTGGTGGTAACTACGCGGTCGGCCTAGTGGTTTTCCTCATCTTAATGATCATCAACTTTATGGTGGTGACCAAAGGTGCGGGTCGTATCTCTGAGGTAAGTGCTCGCTTTACGCTTGATGCGTTGCCGGGTAAGCAAATGGCGATTGATGCGGACTTGAATGCCGGATTGATAGACCAAGAGCAGGCAAGAGTTCGTCGTTTTGAAGTGACCAAAGAAGCGGATTTCTATGGCTCGATGGATGGTGCCTCGAAGTTCGTAAAAGGGGACGCGATTGCCGGTATTTTGATTCTGTTTATCAACATCGTCGGCGGTCTGTCGATCGGTATGGCGCAGTATGGATTGGGTTTCGGTGAAGCGATTGAAATCTATACCTTACTGACAATCGGTGATGGTTTGGTCGCACAAATCCCATCGTTATTGCTGTCGATTGCAGCGGCAATGATGGTGACGCGCCAAAACACCGATGAAGACATGGGTGAACAACTGGTCTTCCAGATGTTCGACAACCCAAAAGCGCTGATGATTACTGCAGCTATTCTTGGTGTGATGGGCATCGTACCGGGCATGCCGCACTTTGCGTTTTTGAGCCTGGCAGTCGCGGCCGGTGCAGCGGCATATTTCATCGACAAACGGCAGAAGCAGAAAGCGAAAGAGCCCGCTTTACCAGCAACAGCAGATGAAGGTACAGAACCTTCATCACAGCGCGAACTGTCTTGGGATGACGTCCAGCCAGTCGATATTATTGGCTTGGAAGTCGGTTATCGCTTAATCCCTTTGGTGAACAGAGACCAAGGTGGGGAACTGTTAGAGCGCGTAAAAGGCGTGCGTAAAAAGTTATCGCAAGATTTTGGGTTCCTAATTCCAGCGGTTCATATTCGTGACAATCTTGAGCTGACCCCAAACAGTTACCGAATTACATTGATGGGGGTTGCGGTGGGCGAAGCAGAGATTCGTCCGGATCAAGAGCTAGCGATTAACCCAGGTCAGGTGTATGGCATGATTGATGGTGAGCCAACCATTGACCCTGCTTTTGGACTGGAAGCCGTATGGATCCGAGAAGATCAGCGTGAGCACGCTCAGGCCTTAGGTTATACGGTTGTTGATTCATCAACGGTATTAGCGACGCACCTGAGCCAGCTATTGACCAACAACGCGTCACAGCTAATTGGTCATGAAGAAGTAGAGAATTTATTAGAAATGTTAGGACGCAGCGCGCCTAAGTTAGTCGAGAACTTTGTTCCTGACCAATTACCATTAGGTGTGGTGGTGAAAGTCCTACAAAACTTGTTAAACGAGGCCATTCCAATCCGCGATATTCGCACGATTGTTCAAACTTTGGCTGAGTACTCAAGTAAGAGTCAAGAAGCTGACATATTGACGGCAGCAGTTCGAATTAGTCTTAAACGTCTAATTGTTCAAGAAATCAATGGTATAGAGCCTGAGCTACCAGTGATTACTTTGATACCCGAACTGGAACAAATATTGCATCAAACTATGCAAGCATCAGGAGGCGAATCCGCGGGGATTGAACCGGGACTCGCTGAGCGATTGCAGTCTTCACTAAGCCAAGCGACACAGGAACAAGAACTGAAAGGCGAACCTGCCGTTCTGCTTACTTCTGGTGTATTACGCTCGACGTTGGCGAAATTTGTGAAGAACACAATACCTAATCTCCGGGTACTGTCTTACCAAGAAATCCCGGATGAAAAACAGATCAGAATTGTGCAAGCCGTGGGTAACTGATCTCACGCATCATTAATGGATTCATAGTTTGAAAATAAAGCGATTTTTTGCCAAAGACATGAGAACGGCGCTGCTCCAAGTGAAAGAGGAGTTAGGCGCGGAAGCGGTGATCATGTCAAACAAGAAAGTGGCTGGTGGAGTAGCGATTGTTGCGGCGATAGATAGTGAATCTAATCCGTCTCAAGCAAGCGCAGCGTCACAGCAAAATCGCGGTGCTTCTCAATCGAATCGCTATAACGAACATCGTCAAATGTCATCGTCTTCTGCTGATCGTTACCAAGATCGTCATTTAGATGAAGATAAAATTAGCCTGAACAGTAATAACAGTAACAATGAAAAAACAGGCTCAATGACGCAGCGATTCGCTAATATGCTTAAGCAATATAGCGGTGGTGCAGCAGATGCTGACGATCACGTAGCGGAAAATGAAGATTCGCTCTCTGCTTTGCTGCAACGCCAAAATAAGCATCGCGACGGCTACAACCAAGAAAAGCCAGCGCCATATCAACCAGATTCACCTTTGGCGAAGCTAATCGCACAGGACAATCGATTTGAACGTCCGACGCCCAAGCTGGACCCGACGCGATATGACCGACGTCGCCCAAGTGATGAGCGTGACGAGTCGGCCGATGAGCTAGAAAGCATGCGCGAAGAGATGACGTCAATTCGTCGTCTGTTGGAGCACCAAGTTTCTGGCCTGATGTGGCAAGAAGTAGAACGCCGTGAGCCGCTAAGAGCTATGCTGATTAAGCGCTTAGAGCGAATGGGCGTTTCTCCGGAGTTAGCAGACCAGATGGCCTGTTATATCCCGGAAGATACAAAGCCAGCGCGAGCGTGGAAAGCGTTATTGTCGCTGGTGGCGGATCAAATCAATATTCCTAAACAGGACATTTTAAAACGTGGTGGCGTAGTCGCATTGTTGGGTCCGACGGGGGTTGGGAAAACAACAACCGTAGCGAAACTCGCAGCACGCGCAGCCATGGAATACGGTGCCGACAATGTGGCCCTTGTGACAACAGATACATATCGCATAGGTGCACATGAGCAACTCTCAATTTACGGAAGAATCATGGGTTGTCCCGTAAGAGTTGCTAAAGATTCTAACGAGTTAGCCGATGTTATATATCAGCTAAGAAACAGAAGACTGATTTTGGTCGATACGGCAGGGATGGGGCAACGAGATGTGAGGCTTTCCGAGCAGCTCGACACTCTAATGCAAGAGAGCGGAGAAGTGATTCACAGCTACCTTGTTTTGCCGGCTACCGCACAACGTCGTGTTCTACAAGAAACGCTGGATCACTTCCGACGTATACCACTTTCGGGTTGTATTATGACGAAGCTTGATGAGTCATTAAGCCTAGGCGAATTCATCAGTGTAGTGATTCAAAACGCAATGCCAGTAGCTTACATCGCTAATGGTCAGCGCGTACCAGAAGACATTGTGATAGCGCAACCAAAATATATGCTTGCGAAAGCAAATGAACTGTTAGAGAAGTCGACAGAGAACGAACCTCACTTTTGGAACAGTGACAGTGAAGGACTCTAAGGCGGCGGACTACTATGACTGAGAATATGATACACGATCAAGCAAGCGGCCTCCGTCGCTTAACACAACCATCGTTGACCAAAGTGATTGCTGTTACTGGCGGCAAAGGTGGTGTGGGGAAATCAAACGTAACACTGGGTCTGGCGATTTGTATGGCTCGCCAAGGCAAGAAGGTGATGGTTCTCGACGCTGATTTAGGTCTGGCCAATGTGGACGTGATGCTCGGAATTCGTGCAAAACGTAATCTAGGACATGTCTTAGCGGGTGAATGTGAGCTAAAAGATGCGATTGTCGAAGGGCCTTATGGTATAAAGATAATTCCTGCAACTTCTGGCACACAGAGCATGACAGAGCTTTCTCACGCTCAGCATGCTGGACTCATCCGAGCATTTGGTAGTCTTGAAGACGAAATGGATGTCCTGCTGATTGATACCGCTGCTGGTATCTCTGACATGGTAATCAGTTTTTCGCGAGCAGCTCAAGATGTGGTTGTAGTTGTGTGTGATGAACCGACGTCAATCACAGATGCCTATGCATTAATCAAGCTGTTGAGTAAAGAACACCAAGTTCAACGCTTTAAAGTTGTAGCAAATATGGTCAGAAGCTACCGTGAAGGGCGAGAATTGTTTGCAAAGTTGACACTAGTCACAGAGCGATTCTTGAATGTTAGCCTTGAACTCGTAGCATGTATTCCATTAGATGATAAAGTACGACAGGCTGTAAAAAGACAAAAAATTGTCGTTGATGCGTTCCCACGCTCGCCTGCTGCTTTAGCTATCAGCTCACTAGCAAACAAAGCGTTGACGTGGCCACTACCGAAAACACCAAGTGGACACTTGGAATTTTTTGTGGAAAGGTTGCTAAATCGTACCGAATTCGCAGAGGACCCTTTTGGTGAATAAAGCGATAACCTATGACCAACATGGCAAATTTAATAGCCAGCAGGCGTTCATTGAACGTTATTCAGTGTTGGTTAAGCGCATTGCTCACCACCTACTAGGCCGTTTACCGCCGAGTGTTCAGGTAGAGGATTTAATTCAGGCCGGCATGATCGGTCTTATCGAAGCTCAGCAGAATTATGATGGTTCTAAAGGTGCGAGCTTTGAAACTTATGCAGGTATCCGTATTCGTGGCGCAATGTTAGATGACATGCGTAAAGGCGATTGGGTACCGCGTTCTGTTCATAAAAATAATCGAGAGATTAACCAAGCGATTGCGGAGCTGGAAGGCGAATTAAATCGAGATCCTACTGATTCTGAAGTAGCCACGCATCTCGGTATGACACTGGATCAATATCATAGTGCTCTTACCGATATCAACTGCTCAAAATTAGTCGGTATTGAAGATTTAGGCGTTTCTGATGATGTGATTTCACCGGCGGATGAAACCGATGACAGCAACCCATTCAAAGGGGTAGTTGATGAATCATTTCGAAAAGCACTGGTTGAATCAATAAAACAGCTTCCAGAGCGTGAAGCTTTGGTTCTTTCGCTTTATTATGATGAAGAACTCAATTTGAAAGAAATTGGCGATGTGTTAGGCGTAAGCGAATCTCGCGTAAGTCAAATACTGAGTCAAGCGATGCAACGTTTACGTACCAAGCTCAGTGCGTGGACACAAAATGACTAAAAACACTGATTTTACGATTCAGTGGAGGCAATTTTGAATAAAAACATGAAGATCCTTATTGTTGATGATTTCTCAACAATGCGCCGTATTGTTAAAAACCTGCTTCGTGACTTGGGTTTCAATAACACTCAAGAAGCGGACGATGGTTTAACCGCATTACCAATGCTGAAAAAAGGTGACTTCGATTTTGTTGTAACTGACTGGAACATGCCAGGTATGCAAGGCATCGATTTGCTTAAACACATCCGCGCGGATGCAGAACTTAAGCATCTGCCAGTTCTAATGATCACGGCTGAAGCGAAGCGTGAGCAGATCATTGAAGCTGCTCAAGCAGGTGTAAACGGCTACATTGTTAAGCCATTTACTGCTGCAACATTAAAAGAAAAATTAGATAAAATTTTCGAGCGTTTATAACTCTCTCTTTCTCTTTGTTATTCGAGTCATTCATACCAATTATTAAATACCTATTAAATGACTCGTTTAGCGTTTTCAAAGTGATAAGAAGAACTAAACGTAAAAGGGTCTATTCAGAATGATCTCACTAGAGCAGGCGAAGTCACTCGTTCAAATGCTAGAAAACGGGGAACAAGACCAAGCCAATATGCTTGTTGCCTCGATCTACGAAGGTGCCGATAACCCAATGCTGCAAGAAATTGGAGCGTTAACTCGAGACCTTCACGAATCACTCAAGCAGTTCAGTCTCGATCAGCGCATGACCGAAATTGCGAAAGACGAAATCCCTAACGCTAGGGATCGTCTCAATTATGTGATCGAGAAGACAGAGCTTGCAGCCAACAAAACAATGGATGCGGTCGACTGCTGCCTTCCTATCGCTGATAACCTGCATGATTGCCTTCTAAAAGTTCGTCCTCAATGGAATGAACTCATGCACGGGCGCATAGAATTAAGCGAATTTAAAGCACTGTGTCACCGAATCGACGGGCTATTAGTGCAAGTCGAAGGTGACAGCACTGAATTGCGCGGCCAATTGACCGAAATTCTCATGGCGCAAGACTTCCAAGACCTAACTGGCCAAATCATTCGCCGCGTAATTACGTTGGTTAATGAAGTTGAAGGCCGCTTAGTGGAAATCCTAACCGTATTCTCTGGAAATAAACTTGAAGAACACATTCAAGTTTTGTCAGAACCGGCAGATAAAAAGAATACACAAACAAGCGAAGCCGAAGGCCCGATTCTTCATCCAGAACTGAGAGAAGATGCGGTTTCATCGCAGGACGAAGTCGATGACTTGTTGTCCAGTCTTGGATTTTAAAGGTAACGTATGAGCTACGATTTAGACGAAGATATTCTTCAGGACTTTCTCATTGAGGCTGGGGAAATTCTCGAGCTGCTTTCTGAGCAGTTGGTTGAATTGGAAAATAACCCAGAAGACAAAGACTTACTTAATGCTATTTTCCGCGGGTTTCATACCGTAAAAGGCGGTGCCGGCTTCCTTTCATTGGCAGAGCTAGTCGATACTTGTCATGGTGCGGAGAACGTGTTCGACGTTTTACGAAACGGTCAACGCACGGTAACGCAAAACTTAATGGATACGATGCTAAAAGCCTTGGATACGGTTAATACCCAGTTCCAGGCTGTTCAAGATCGTGAGCCGTTAGAAGCTGCGGACCCTGAGCTTCTTGAAGAACTTCATCGTCTATGCAAACCTGAGTCAGAAGATGAAGTAGCGGCAACCGTAGTTGAAGAACCAGTGGCTACTCCAGAGCCTATTATTCCCGAGCCTATCATCGAAGAACCTGCTGCGCCGTCAGCACCATCAAGTGTCGGCTCTGTTGATGAAATTACCCAAGACGAATTCGAAAAGCTACTTGATGAGCTTCATGGTAAAGGTTCAGCGCCAGGCACCTCAATGTCTGCGACACCTACAACGCCATCTGAACCGCCTCAATCGAGTGCGCCATCAGTTGAAAGTGGTGATATCACTGATGATGAGTTTGAACGTTTACTCGATGAACTGCACGGTGTAGGAAAAAGCCCTTCTACGGCAGAGGCTGCTGCATCTGCATCCGTACCAGTAGAGCCACCTAAAGCGGCAGAGCCTTCCGCTCCACTGGCATCTTCATCAAATCAAGACAGTGACTTAATGACGGACGAAGAGTTCGAAAAGTTACTCGATGAGCTACATGGTTCAGGTAAAGGCCCAACGCTAGAAGAATTGGACATGGCAACGAAGCCTGCTTCAGCAAACGTAGAGCAAAGCCCTGCGAAACCTGAGCCTGTTGCTAAGCCAGCACCCGTTCAAGCAGCGCCAGCACCAAAGCCAGAATCTAAACCAGTCGCGGTAAAAGAAGAAGCCAAAGCACCAGCGGTTAAAAAACCTCAGGCTGAAGCAACCGTTCGTGTTGACACCTCGACGCTTGATACCATCATGAACATGGTGGGTGAGCTCGTATTGGTGCGTAACCGTCTACTAAGCCTTGGTTTGAATAGCGACAACGAAGAGATGTCCAAAGCGGTCGCTAACCTTGATGTGGTAACTGCGGATCTACAAGGCGCGGTAATGAAAACGCGTATGCAGCCAATTAAGAAAGTGTTTGGCCGTTTCCCGCGCGTTGTCCGTGACTTGGCTCGTAACCTAAATAAAGACATCGTGCTAGAAATGCGCGGTGAAGAAACCGATCTCGATAAAAACCTTGTAGAAGCATTGGCCGATCCGTTGATTCACTTGGTGCGTAATTCGGTTGATCACGGTATTGAAATGCCAGACGCACGCGCGAAGGCCGGCAAATCACGCACAGGTAAAGTGATTTTGTCAGCATCGCAAGAAGGGGACCATATTGAACTATCCATCGTAGATGATGGTGGCGGTATGGACCCGAACAAACTGCGTGGCATCGCGGTGAAGCGTGGCATGATGGATGAAGATGCGGCGGCACGTTTAACAGATAAAGAGTGCTTCAACCTTATCTTCGCACCTGGTTTCTCAAGTAAAGATAAAATTTCTGACATCTCTGGTCGTGGTGTGGGTATGGACGTGGTTAAGACGGCGATCAATACCTTAAACGGTTCAATCGATATCGATTCTGAGCTAGGCAAGGGCACTAAGATCACGATCAAAGTACCACTAACGTTAGCGATTTTACCGACTCTGATGGTTGGTGTTGGCGGTCATCCGTTTGCTCTACCACTGGCTTCGGTGAGTGAAATTTTCCACTTAGATCTTAGCCGTACAAACGTGGTAGATGGTCAGCTGACGATCATTGTACGTGAGAAATCTATCCCGCTATTTTACTTACAAAACTGGTTAGCATCCAAATCGCAAAACGTCCAAGAGCGTACTGGTCACGGTCACGTGGTGATTGTACAGATTGGTAACCAACGCGTTGGTTTTGTTGTGGATACGCTTATTGGTCAAGAAGAAGTGGTTATTAAGCCACTCGATAATCTATTACAGGGCACTCCAGGTATGGCTGGTGCGACAATTACTAGCGATGGCCACATTGCATTAATTCTAGATGTGCCTGATTTACTTAAGCGATACGCTGCGGCTTCACGCCTTTAAGCAAAGCTGACGTTATTAAAAGGAATAAGATGGCGATTAAAGTACTAGTCGTTGATGATTCGAGTTTTTTCCGACGTCGCGTGAGCGAAATCATCAACTCAGAATCGCGCCTAGAAGTGATTGACGTTGCGGTAAATGGTAGAGAGGCGGTTGAGAAAGCCAAATCTCTCAAACCTGACGTCATCACGATGGATATTGAAATGCCAGTGATGGATGGCATTACAGCTGTACGTGAAATAATGGCCGCTGCTCCAACGCCAATTCTAATGTTTTCGTCCCTGACCCACGACGGGGCGAAAGCTACGCTTGATGCGCTAGATGCGGGCGCATTGGACTTCTTACCGAAAAAGTTTGAGGACATTGCGCGTAACCGTGAAGAAGCGGTGTCATTACTTCAACAGCGTGTGATTCAGATTGCCTCGAAGCGCGCTTTCATGCGTCGACCTATCGCTCGCCCAACAGCGAGTACCAGCACGACTACTCGATCATTAGGTTCAAGAACGGCTTCACCTGTGACTCCAACACCAACTCGACCTGCTGCGACAAAGTACCGTGCTTCTGGTAAGAAGTATCAACTGACGGCAATTGGCACATCAACAGGTGGCCCCGTTGCTCTACAAAAAATTCTGACGCGTTTGCCGATGAACTATCCGCATCCGATTGTATTGATTCAACACATGCCAGCAACGTTTACTGCTGCGTTTGCTAGTCGTTTGAACACCTTGTGTAAGATTCAAGTGAAAGAAGCACAAGATGGCGATGTGTTACAGCCCGGTGTGGCATACCTTGCACCAGGTGGGAAACAAATGATGGTGGATGGACGAGCGGGCGCTGCTCGTCTTCGCATTATTGATGGCGGCGACCGCATGAACTACAAACCATGTGTGGATGTGACTTTTGGTTCTGCCGCAAAAGTATATGGCGACAAAGTGCTCTCTTTAGTGTTGACAGGCATGGGTGCAGACGGTCGTGAGGGCGCTCGCATGTTGAAGTCTGCAGGCTCAACAATTTGGGCACAAGATGAAGAAAGTTGTGTTGTTTATGGCATGCCCCAAGCGGTTGCTAAAGCAGGCATTTCTTCAGAAGATTTACCGCTTGACCGCATTGCTGAACGCATGTTGGTGGAAGTTGGCCTAGCTTAGGATTCATCATGATTGTTTGGAGTGTAGCTAACCAGAAAGGAGGCGTGGGTAAAACCACCTCAACAGTGACATTGGCGGGCTTATTGAGCCAGAAAGGCCATCGAGTATTGATGGTTGATACTGATCCTCACGCCTCACTGACTACTTATCTCGGTTATGATCCTGATGCAGTAACTTCGAGCCTATTTGATTTATTCCAGTTGAAGACGTTTTCTCGTGAGACGGTTAAACCGTTGATTTTAGAAACAGAGCTGGAAGGAATGGATATCATTCCCGCGCATATGTCCCTTGCCACGCTTGATCGCGTAATGGGTAATCGCAGTGGTATGGGATTAATCTTAAAACGGGCGCTGCAAACTGTCTCACAAGACTATGACTATGTGTTGATTGATTGTCCGCCAATCCTTGGCGTGATGATGGTGAACGCGTTGGCAGCCAGTGACCGAATTTTGATTCCTGTTCAAACAGAGTTTTTGGCGATGAAAGGTCTAGAGCGCATGATGCGTACGCTAACCATTATGCAAAAATCTCGCCCGGGCGGTTTCAAAGTGACTATCGTCCCAACCATGTACGATAAGCGCACGAAAGCGTCATTGCAGACATTGATGCAACTGAAAAAAGATTACCCAAATCAAGTGTGGACCTCAGCGGTGCCTATTGATACCAAGTTCCGCGATGCCAGTTTAAAGCACTTGCCAGCGTCGCATTTTGCATCTGGTAGTCGTGGTGTGTTTGCCTATAAACAGCTACTGATTTATCTGGAGAGGTTGGCGTTCGATGAGCAGTAATGATGTGCTGTCCAGTGAACAAGCACTTGATGACTACTTTAATGCATTACTGGATGATGAAACTGAAATAACGACTCTTGAGGAAGACCTTGACCTGTTGGCTCAAGAGGTATCATCTGCAGAGCCAGAGCCAGAGCCAGAGCCAGAGCCAGAGCCAGAGCCAGAGCCAGAG
Source organism: Vibrio sp. Vb0349 (assembly GCF_033338975.1). NCBI lineage: Bacteria > Pseudomonadati > Pseudomonadota > Gammaproteobacteria > Vibrionales > Vibrionaceae > Vibrio > Vibrio sp. Vb0349. The sequence continues at coordinate 34,739 of NZ_JAWOTS010000011.1, forward strand.
CCAGAGCCAGAGCCAGAGCCAGAGCCAGAATTACAGCTACAATACTCGGAGCCAGAAACGTACCAGTTTCAAGAAACATATCCGCCAGAGTTGGAAGCTCCAAACCTGGAAGATGTTCAAAGGCTATTAAGTCAGCTTGAAGCAAGCAACCCAGTGGCTGAGTTGGATATTGATAGTATTCTTGAACAAAATACGATTGATATTGCAGCAGAGATAAAAGCGGCTGAGCCTGAGGTACAAACCTTTAGTGAGGTGCCTGAGCTTCAGGGTGTTGAGGAAATACAGGACTGGGTGATTGATGAGCCAGTTTTTGAGGAAGCGCAACCAGAGGTGGATGAACCTCACGCAGTGATCGAACAAAGTATCAATATAGAATCGAACGTCGATACTGAACTCGAAACACAAGCAGATTCTGATATACCAACGGTCTGGGAAAGCACGAAGCGAAGTGAGGACTTCCAAGTTCTTTACTTTGATGTGAATGGTGTCACGTTTGCTGTACCTCTTGATGAGTTAGGTGGTATTCATCGCATTAGCGAGCTTAACCATTTGATAGGAAAACCCGCCTGGTATTTGGGGCTACAAACAAATCGCGAGCAGCAGTTTGATGTCGTCGATACCGCGAAATGGGTGATGGCAGATAAGCTTCGTGATGATAGCTATAAAGATAACTACCAATATGTCGTCATGCTTGGTGAGAGCATGTGGGGGTTGGCCAGTAACCAATTAATGGGGACTGAAACGCTTAATATCGACAAGGTTCGCTGGCGTGAGCAGGCGGGTAAACGCCCTTGGCTAGCGGGCATGGTAAAAGAAAAAATGTGTGCCTTAATTCATGTCCAGGCGCTCATTGACATGCTAAACGCCGGTTTAGATGTCAAATCACTGAATTAGATTTAAGTCGGGAACGACATTAACGAGGATTAACTATGTCTCAAGCTTTTGAAGTAGAAGTGAAGAAAGATGCATCGAATGACGAAGTTCTTCAGTGGGTGACGTTCCAGCTAGAAGAAGAAACGTACGGCATCAACGTAATGCAAGTTCGTGAAGTACTTCGTTATACTGAAATTGCCCCTGTTCCAGGTGCACCAGATTATGTACTTGGTATCATCAACCTACGCGGTAATGTAGTTACTGTTATCGATACACGTTCACGTTTTGGCCTGATGGAAGGCGAAGTCACCGACAACACTCGTATTATTGTGATCGAGTCTGAGCGTCAAGTGATTGGTATCTTAGTAGATAGCGTGGCAGAAGTCGTTTATCTGCGTTCTTCTGAAATTGATACGACGCCTTCAGTTGGTACCGACGAGAGTGCGAAGTTCATCCAGGGTGTGAGCAACCGTGACGGCAAGCTTCTTATCCTTGTGGATTTGAACAAGCTGCTAACAGATGACGAGTGGGACGAGATGGCTCACCTTTAATGGCTGAATGATGATGGCTGAAGAGGCTCTTTTATCTGCCCCATTCCTTGCGGGTGGCGTTGCTTTTATCGTGTTGGTATTGGTTGTTTTGCAACTGCGGATTCGCTCGGGGTTACAAAAGCAGTTAGATCAACAACGAGCTCAATCTCGACACGCAGATAAAGAAGTGCAAAAGTTGAGTAAGCAGTTACTCGAAGTGCGCTCGGTTGTTGTTGGTCTTGGACAAAAAGTGACCGAGCAACAAGACATTATTCAGCACTTAAACGAGAGAATTCGCGAACTCGAACACGCTGATACTGATGGTCGCTTGTACAGTCGCGCTTCTAAAATGGTACAGCTTGGCGCTGATATCAACGAGCTGATTGAAGAGTGCGAACTACCAAAAGCCGAAGCTGAGTTGATGCTTTCACTGCAGAAGAAACTGGCGGGGAAAGAGAAGATTCCACCATTAAGTGGTCAGCCATCAGATGACTCAGAATATCCAACGCGTGGACGTCGTCGACGATAAAGGTTATCAAGCGAAAAAAAGAGGCGTTATTACGCCTCTTTTTTTGTTTTTAGCCTCTAATGCTCTTCTTAAATACAACCCTAGACAACCTTCAGTCGATCTTGCTCTTAGTTCTGGCCTCTCAAATTCAAAATGAGCGCTTATAACTACTTATAGTTAATTTTATTAAAGTGTGATGATTAATTAACAAAAATACATGAACTTACATGTAACCTAGCCCTCTTATCCTGTTTTGTCATAACTAAGCTGTGCTAATATAGCGGCTCGTTCATTTTTTAGTTGAAGCTCTATGTTAGAAGTGTCTAACCTGACAGCAATCCGTGATGAAAGGGTTCTGTTTGAAAACCTGCAGTTTGAAATTAAGCCTGGTGAATTGGTCCAGATCGAAGGGCGTAATGGTACTGGTAAAACTACATTGCTACGGATTGTGACAGGGTTAGGTGATAGAGAAGAAGGTGTCATTAAATGGAAAGGCGAAGAGGTTGAAAAATCTCGTGATGTTTTCCATCAAGATCTGCTTTTCTTAGGACATCAAACAGGAGTGAAACGAGAGCTTACCGCATTAGAAAACTTACGTTTTTATCAATCTATTCAAAATAATCGCTCTTCAGACGAAGAAATCTTTATCGCTTTGACTCAAGTAGGATTAGCTGGTCGAGAAGATGTGCCTGTAGCACAACTTTCCGCAGGTCAGCAACGACGAGTCGCATTGGCAAGGTTATGGCTCAGTAAGCAAATTTTATGGATCTTAGATGAGCCGTTGACTGCCATTGATAAGCAAGGTGTCAAGGTGCTTGAATCTTTGTTCGCAAGTCATGCTGATAATGGCGGTATTGTTGTGTTGACGACGCATCAAGATATGTTTGCGGACAGCCCGAAACTTAGAAAAATAAAGCTGGGTGACTGATATGATTTCCTCGATGACCACCATCATTCGTCGTGAGCTCCTAATCGCATTTCGCCGTCAGGCAGACATTCTGAACCCGCTGTGGTTCTTTATTATTGTCATTACTCTCTTTCCTCTGAGTATTGGACCAGAGCCTAATTTGTTAGCACGTATTGCAGCGGGCATCGTTTGGGTTGCCGCATTGCTGTCCGCCTTATTATCATTAGAGCGTCTATTTCGTGATGATTTTCAAGACGGTGCACTAGAACAAATGATGCTAATGCCGATTCCATTGCAACTTGTAGTGGTTTCAAAGGTCATAGCACATTGGTTGTTAACAGGGTTACCTCTGATTTTAATTAGCCCATTATTGGCGGTTTTACTTTCGCTCGACTTCAATACTTGGCTATCGGTTGTATTAACCTTGATGATCGGTACACCAACACTAAGTTTTATTGGCGCCATTGGTGTGGCGTTGACTGTTGGGTTGCAAAAGGGTGGCGTTCTTTTGAGTTTGCTTATTCTTCCGCTCTACATCCCAATTTTGATTTTCGCAACATCGGCAATTGATGCTGCCGCACTCGGTATGGCGTATAACGGTCAACTAGCGATTTTAGGTGCGATGCTAATGGGGGCGATGACATTAACGCCTTTTGCCATCAGTGCCGCATTACGAGTTAGTGTCAACTAACTCAATAAAGTGCCAATGAAGCGGCGCTTGATCAAAGAATTATTATTAAAGCACTGCTACGGTCTCAACCCTTTAGACAGTGTCCCTGAAGTAAGAGTGAGAACAAAACATGTGGAAATGGCTACATCCTTATGCCAAGCCAGAAGCAGCTTATCGTTTGAGTGGTAAGTTTCTGCCTTGGTTTTCTGTATTGGCCCTCGTATGCTTATCGGTTGGTACGGTTTGGGGGCTTGCATTTGCGCCTTCAGATTACCAACAAGGTGACAGTTTCCGAATCATCTACATTCATGTCCCATCAGCTATTTGGTCTATGGGCGTTTATATGTCGATGGCGATCGCTGCATTTATTGGCCTAGTATGGCAAGTTCGCCTATCTGATATGGCGGCACTTGCGATGGCTCCGATTGGTGCAGTATTTACTTTTATTGCTCTACTTACAGGTGCTGTTTGGGGCAAGCCTATGTGGGGCACTTGGTGGGTATGGGATGCCCGTCTTACATCTGAATTGATTCTGCTATTTCTCTACCTTGGTGTGATTGCGCTCTACCATGCGTTTGACGATCAAAAAACCGCTGCAAAAGCCGCTGGTATCTTAGCGATCGTAGGCGTAGTAAACCTACCTATCATTCACTTTTCCGTGGAATGGTGGAACACGCTTCATCAAGGTGCGACGATCACGAAATTTGAACAACCTTCTATTTCATCCGACATGCTTTGGCCGTTATTGCTGAACATCTTTGGCTTTGCGTTCTTCTTTGGTGCCGTGACGATGGTCCGTTTCCGTAACGAAATCATCAGTAAAGAAAGTCACCGCCCTTGGGTGCGCAAACTCGCAACAGAACAAACTCAGTGAGGTAACTGATTATGCATTTTGAATCTCTGAGCGACTTTTTTGCCATGGGTGGCTATGCATCATACGTATGGAGTGCGTTTGGTATTACTTTCTTATCCATGCTGATTCTTCTGATCACTAGCCTTCGCCGCGGTGATGCATTATTGAAAGAAGTGAAAGCAAAAATTGACCGTCAAGCTCGTATCGACGCAGCGAAGAACATGGAGAACACCTTATGAACCCGAGACGTAAAAAGAGGCTAGGTATTGTACTAGCGATCTTTATCGGTATTAGTGCCACCATTGGTTTGATACTTTATGCGCTTAACCAAAATATGGACCTTTTCTACACTCCAACGGAATTGGTTAATGGTAAGCCAGATGGCACCAAGCCAGAAGTAGGCCAGCGTCTGCGTATCGGTGGAATGGTGGTTGTGGGCTCAGTTCGTCGAGATCCTAATTCTTTGAAAGTGAGTTTTGACCTGCACGATGTCGGTCCGAAAGTGACGATTACCTATGACGGTATTCTTCCTGACTTGTTCCGTGAAGGGCAGGGTATTGTTGCTCAAGGTGTACTGAAAGATGCCACAACAGTTGAGGCATTTGAGGTCCTAGCGAAGCACGATGAAGAATACATGCCGCCAGAAATTGCAGAAGCGATGAAGAAAACGCATGAACCGCTTCAATACAGCACCGAACAGAAACAAGGAAGCGGCCAATGATTGCTGAAATCGGTCACTTTGCTCTCATTCTTTCGCTTGCAATGGCAGTGCTGTTGAGCGTATTGCCATTGTGGGGAGCATCGAATAATAACACCATGCTCATGAACACAGCGCGACCGCTATCTTGGTCTATGTTCCTGATGCTGTTGTTCTCTTTCGCCATTTTATGTTGGGGATTTTATACCAACGACTTCACGTTACAGTATGTAGCGAGCAACTCGAATAGTCAGCTTCCTTGGTACTACCGTTTAACCGCAGTATGGGGTGCGCACGAAGGTTCACTGTTGCTATGGGTTTTAATCCAAGCTGCTTGGACTGTCGCTGTAGCGACGTTTAGTCGTGGTATGCCGCAAGAGTCGGTTGCACGTGTACTTGCTGTTATGGGCATGATCTCAGTGGGTTTCCTACTGTTTATCATCTTAACGTCAAATCCATTCCTACGTACGTTACCGTTCTTCCCGGTTGACGGACGTGACTTGAACCCTCTGCTTCAAGACCCTGGTTTGATTGTTCACCCGCCAATGCTTTACATGGGCTATGTTGGTTTCTCGGTTGCATTCTCTTTTGCGATCGCATCCCTAATGACCGGACGCCTTGATACGGCTTGGGCTCGTTGGTCTCGTCCTTGGACAACCGCTGCATGGGTATTTTTAACACTTGGTATCGCACTAGGTTCTTGGTGGGCTTACTACGAACTTGGCTGGGGTGGCTGGTGGTTCTGGGACCCAGTAGAAAACGCATCATTCATGCCTTGGTTAGCGGGTACCGCATTAATGCACTCTCTTGCCGTGACAGAAAAACGCGGCACATTTAAAGCGTGGACGGTACTATTGGCAATCTCTGCATTTTCGTTGAGTTTGTTGGGCACCTTCTTAGTCCGTTCCGGTATTTTAGTATCGGTCCACGCGTTCGCGTCTGACCCGTCGCGCGGTATGTTTATTCTAGGCTTCCTCGTTTTCGTTATCGGCGGCTCTTTATTGCTGTTTGCCGTAAAAGGGGCAGCAGTGCGTGTACGAGGTAACTTCGACTTAGTCTCACGTGAAAATGCGCTCTTAGCCAACAACGTATTACTTATCGCCGCTCTTGTTGTGGTGTTAGTGGGGACACTGTTGCCGCTTGTACACAAGCAGCTTGGTTTGGGGTCGGTTTCTATCGGTGCGCCATTCTTTGACATGCTGTTTGCGTGGTTGATGATGCCATTTGCTTTTCTGCTTGGTATTGGTCCTCTTATTCGCTGGAAGCGAGACAATTTATCTAAACTTGTGAAACCAATGCTCGTTTCAGGTGTGCTTGCTTTCGCCTTGGCCGCGCTATGCGTGTACCTGTTTGCCGATTTCTTCTCAACCATGGCTTACATTGGTTGGGTGATGGCGATTTGGATTATTGCGATGCATGGCTTTGAACTGTACGAGCGCGCAACGCACCGTCATAGCTTTAGTGAAGGTGTTCGCAAGCTGCAACGTAGCCACTGGGCAATGATGTTGGGTCATGTTGGTCTGGCGGTATCTGTTATCGGTATTGCGATGGTACAGAACTACAGCATCGAGCGTGATGTACGTTTAGCACCTGGCGAACACTTCCAAATTCAAGGCTATGATTTCTACTTCTCAGGCTTGCGTGATAAAGATGGTCCAAACTACGATGGCTACATCGCAGACTTTGAGATCACACACGATGGCAAATACGTGAATACGCTTCACGCAGAGAAGCGCTTCTACCGTACGGCTAAGTCTATGATGACTGAAGCAGCCATTGACCGTGGTATTAGCCGCGACTTATACATTGCAATGGGTGAACGTTTAGACGACAACCGATCTTGGGCTGTTCGTATTTACTATAAACCGTTCGTTCGTTGGATTTGGGCTGGCTCTTTGATTATGGCATTAGGCGGCGCACTAGCGATTTCTGATAAACGCTACCGCTTCCGTAAATCGCCGAAGAAAAACGCGAAGTCAAAAGAGCAGGAGGCATAACATGAATAAGAAAATCTTATTTATTCCGCTTGTCGCTTTCATGATTCTAGCGGGCATTTTCGCAACCCAATTAATGCGTAATCAAGAGGGCGATGATCCAACTAAATTGGAGTCGGTTTTGGTTGGCAAGCCAGTTCCTGAATTTCATTTAGAAGATCTGGCTGAGCCTGGAAAACAGTACGACCAATCAATTTTTAAAGGTGAACCGTTGCTCTTGAACGTTTGGGCAACGTGGTGCCCAACGTGTTATGCAGAGCATAAATACCTAAACGAATTGGCGGGTAAGGGCGTTAAGATCATCGGTATGAATTACAAAGATGATCGTAATAAAGCAATAGGTTGGCTGAATGATCTCGGCAACCCGTACTTGATCAGCCTATTTGATGGCAGTGGTATGCTTGGCCTTGACCTTGGTGTTTATGGTGCTCCAGAAACATTCATTATTGATGCAAATGGTGTGATTCGCTATCGCCATGTAGGGGATGTAAACCCACGTAATTGGTCAGAAACACTGGAGCCGCTTTACAACAAATTGGTTGAGGAGGCGAAGCAATGAGAAAGCTAATTCTTGCCGTTTTTGCTGCGATGACATTATCTCTTGCTGCTCACGCTGCCATTGAAGTGTACGAGTTCGATAACTTGGAACAAGAACAGCAGTTCAAAGAGTTAAGCCATACGCTCCGTTGCCCTAAATGTCAGAACAACACGATCTCGGATTCTAACGCTGAACTTGCTCAGGACTTACGCCATAAGGTGTACGAAATGACCAAAGAAGGTAAGTCCAAAGATGAGATTGTTGATTACATGATCGCCCGTTACGGTAACTTCGTGACTTACAACCCACCATTTACGGTCGCGACTGCGATTTTGTGGCTAGGGCCACTCGCTGTAGTACTGGGTGGTTTTGGTTTGATTGTGCTGCGTAGCCGTAAATCTAAAGTTAAGGCAAAAGCGAGCAGTGACGAGCAATGGGATGAGCAAAAAGAAGCTCGTTTAAAAGCATTGCTTGAAGAAGAGAACAACGGAGATAAGAAGTAATGACACTATTTTGGATTTCCACCGTTGCTCTCACGCTTATTGCTTGTGCGCTGGTGGCTTTGCCGCTGCTTAAACAAAAAGCGAACAATGATGATGTGTTACGCGATGAGCTTAACAAGGCATTTTATAAAGACCGACTATCTGAGCTTGCAGAAGAAACTGACGAAGGTCTGGTTGAAAGTGAAGACGAACTGATTTCTGATCTAAAGCAATCACTGCTTGACGATATCCCTGGTGATAAAGCGCAAAAAGAAACCAAGGTTTCTCCAATCGCGGTTTTAGTTCCATCGGTAATTCTGACGGTGGTGCTGAGCTATGGTTTGTATTATAAATTTGGCGCGTCAGACGATATTGTTCAATGGCAAGAAGTGTCTGCAAATCTACCTGAGTTATCGAAAAAGCTGATGTCGGCTTCTTCTGAGCCGCTGAGTGACGATGAAATGGCGGATTTGACCCTAGCCCTTCGAACTCGCTTACATTACCAGCCGGAAGACTCTACCGGTTGGTTACTGTTAGGTCGTATTGCGTTAGCAAATCGTGATGTCACCACGGCTATCGATGCGATGGAAAAATCATACCGCCTAGAGCCCAAAGATCCTGATGTGATGTTGGGTTATGCACAAGCTCTGATGCTGTCCCAAGAGGAAATGGATCAAGCGACGGCTCGCTCATTACTCGGCAAGCTGATGCAGCAAGACTATGTCGATCTGCGTGTGTTTTCTTTGTTAGCGTTCGATGCGTTTGAGCGTCAAGACTTCCCGGCAGCCATCAAGTACTGGGGAATCATGCAGCAAATGATTGGTCCAGAAGATAGTCGCTACGAGATGTTGTCACGCAGTATTGAGAGTGCTCGTAAGCAAATGGGCGAAGCGGTTTCACCGGATAAGAGTGTAGCAGTGACAATTAATGTGGCACCAAATGCTCAGTTGGATCCAAACGCAGTTCTGATTGTGTCAGTACATCGTTCAGATGGCTCCCCGATGCCTGTGGCTGCTGCTCGTTATCCGCTAGGTACTTTCCCTCGCACAGTCGTATTAGATGATGGCAATGCCATGATGCAAGGGCAAAAGTTATCTTCACTCGATAAGCTAATCGTCCGTGTGCGTGTAGATTCTGACGGTAACGTAGCAACGCGTGATCAAGATTGGCACGGAGAAAGTGACGTCGTTGAATTTGGCGCACCAGTAGAAGTGACCATTGATCAGCAGTATTAATTGTTAACATCTGTCTCTGAAACATGACAACGAGGTAGAGTCAGTTGCCTTTAGTGGTATGACTCTAAACGATCGAGTAGAATACCGAAGGCCAGCGATTGCTGGCCTTTATTTATTCCCATATCTGAGTCATCTTTACTATGTATCCTGCTCAACATACGTACAATGGTTAATCGGGGTGACTTAGGTACATTAATAGTCGTTATGGAAAATAAAATGTATAACAAGGGTAAATCTACCTTCTTGTTGCTGTTAGCCGTTGGACTGGTTGGCTGTTCAAGTGCGCCTGATGAAGCAGTAACAGGACAAGAAACAAATCAAACGACTTCTGATGTGTATGACCCGTTGGAAGGCTTTAACCGAACCATGTGGGAACTCAACTACGAATATTTAGATCCGTATTTGGTTCGTCCTGTATCACTTGCGTATGTAGAATACACGCCAGTTCCTATTCGTTCTGGTATCGCTAACTTCTTATCGAACTTAGATGAGCCAGCAAGCATGGTTAATAACTTAATCATGGGTAATGGTACGAAAGCCGTGGACCACTTTAACCGTTTTTGGATTAACTCGACGTTCGGTATTTTCGGTTTATTCGATATTGCAAGTGCCGCGGGTATTACGAAGTACGACGAGAAAGCGTTCAGTGATGCGGTAGGCCACTATGGTGTTGGAAATGGTCCTTACTTCATGGTTCCAGGTTATGGTCCGTATACCTTACGTGAAGTGACAGATACCGTAGATAGTACGTATTTACCCCTCTCTTATCTCAACTTCTGGGCGAGTTTGGGTAAGTGGGCGTTTGAAGGAATGGAGAAGCGTGCTTTATTAGTACCGCAAGAAGCGCAGCTAGACTCGTCGCCGGATCCATATATTCTTACTCGCGATGTTTATATCCAGCGTCAAAACTTTAAAGCAGAAGTTGAAACGGTAGAAGAAGTTAACATCGAAGAAGAAGAGTATTTAGATGAATATCTAGAAGACTTTTAAGCGTTGTTCTTCATAATCGAGAAATGAAAAAAGGCTTAGCTGATACTAAGCCTTTTTTGTATTTTGCAGCTTGGTTAGAAACGGTAGTTTGCTTGAACACCGATTAGCCAAACATTACCCGTAGTTTCGCCTACGAATTGGCCGCCGACTTGTTCTGCAGTGTCGTCTGACTTGTAACCACGAGACTCAACGATTGGTGCGTCTTTCGCAAAAATATAGGTGAAGCCAGCGTCTAGGCTGAAGTCTTTCGTCCAATCGTACGTTGCGCCAATACTTAGCCAAGTACGGTCAGTTTCTGGAATAGTAATCGTGCGGTTTTTGTCGCTTACCGCTGAAGTATCGTATGCAATACCAGTGCGTAGCGCTAGCTTAGGATCAAGCTGGTAAGTAGCACCAACAGCAAAGCGATAGTTGTCTTCCCAGTTTTCTACTTTAACCATATGCGTGCCAGCAGTATTTAGACGTGCTTCCAATTTCTCGAAAGAGCTCCAATCCGTCCAGTTAACGCTTGCGTGTAACGCAAGTTGGTCTGTTACTTGGTGGAAGCTTGCCAACTCAGCCGTTGCAGGCAGGTTTAGATACATGTAGCCGTTGTCGCGTTCAGAAGTACCGAAGCCAAAACCAAGACCTTCAGCATGGCCTTCAAGCTTTAGTTCAACTTCAGATTTGTACGCGAAGCCGATACGGTTATTTTCATTGATCTGCCATGCTGTACCAACTTGCCAGCCCCAAGCGGTATCGTCACCTTCCATGTATTTTAGAGCGGTACCTTGAGGAACACTGATTGGTTGATTAGTTTCAGGATTTAACCCTACAACGTTATTCCTAGGAGCTGCTGCGCCAAAGCTGCCTTCGCCGATGATGTAACGGATACCACCACCAACGCTGATTGATTCATTGACTTTGTAAGCTGCGTTCAAGTTCGCTTCCATTGTCGTTACGCTTGCTTCGTTACCGAAGTGCGAGGCACCAAAGCCTTTACCTAAATCGGTTTCCATGCCGTAGTTGGTGCCAAATGCCAAACCAATCGCGAATTTCTCATTATATTGGTGTGATAGGTAGAAGTTTGGAATGATTGCATCATGTGCGAAGTCATCTGAAGATGCAGAAGAAGTGCTACCGTGGAAGTTTACATCACCTTCAATATCAATATTTGGGTTCACATAGATTGCACCAACGGACACTTGAGTGCCTTCCAAATAAGTTAGCATTGCTGGGTTACGCCATTGTGCACTTGCGTTGTCAGCCATTGCAGCTTCACCAGCATATGCTCGACCTAGGCCTGTTGCAGAATATTCAGCAAGTTGGAAACCTGCTGCGTTAGCCATGCCCGTTGTGCCAAGTAGGCTTAATGCCACTGCTGTTGATAGAAGAGTCTTGTTGGTTTTCATTCGAATGTTCGCTGATTTGTTTATAACGTGGGACGAAAGTTTAAAGGTAGAGTTTTTACTTTAGAAATGAAAATCCAGCATGAGTAGTCATTTGGAATATTATGCTATCAAGTGTTGATTAGGTGGTTTAATTATCTAACTGTGAAAGGCTTGTAAACGGAATTCAGCGAACAGCTGTGCGTCCTAATTGTGAGATTTAGATACACGTGTTCACTCAAATTGAGTGGGCAATAAATCGCAGATATGAAAAAAGGCTGGAAATCCAGCCTTTTATATAAAGTATTTTTCTACTAACTAACAGCGAAGCGTTTAGAAGCTACGGCTGTATTGTAAGCCGAATAGAATTGCATCAGCATGAGTTGTTGCTGTTACACCGGTAGAAAGACCAGGAGCTAATTGAGTATTCTCATTAACTTTTACATCTTCACCTAACAAGTACGTGAAGCCAAAATCGATGTTTGAGCTATTATCAATATGGTAAGAGAAACCTGTGGAGAACCACTGGCGATCTGAGTCTGGTACCGAGATAGACGTTACTTTATCTTGAGCGCTTGTGTCGTACATGTAACCAGCACGAAGTGTCCAGTTGTTGTTTAGGTAGTAAGTACCACCAATTGCGTAGTGCCAGCCATCTTGCCATTGATAGTCTTTCGAGTAACCACCTTTAAGTAAACCCTGATTTAGGTTCTCAAAATCAATTTGGTCGAAATCTTTCCAGCCGATGTATTGGATGCTGTAGTGTACAGCAAATTTAGTGTCTTGGATTTTGTGGAAACCGGAAAACTCGGCCATATCTGGTAGAGGTAGCGTGATTTCCTGACCTTTGTCGTCTTTCGCCGTAAATTCAGGGCTGTAACGATACGCTAGACCAAAACGGTTGTTTTCATCTAGTTCGTACACAGTACCAACGTTAAAACCAACAGCCCAACCATCAGCTTTATCTACGTCCAGAATTTTTTGACCGCCAACCCCTGGGACTGAAGAGCTAGTTGTACGCTTCATTGTGCCTTGGCCGTAGATTAAATCTAAACCAGCACCAAAGCTCAATTGTTCGTTTAAACGGTAAGAACCCGCCAATCCAAAGTTGAAGCTTTTTACATCCGTAAGACCACCGTACTCGGTTGCGGTGTAGTTATCTGAAAATTCAGTTTTAGTGCCGAAATTAGAGTATGCGTTTACGCCCCATGCAAACTTGTCATTTACTGGAACGATTAGGTGAATGTTTGGAGCTATTGACGTATCACCCACATCATCAGTATCAGCAACACTTACAGTATTGGAGCCCAAAGGAGTATTAACGTTATATTTCGCATCTTTCACTTCAATCATTGAAGTAATGCTTTCGAAACCTAGCGACAGTTCCATTTTATCAAACAGAGCCATTGCTGCTGGGTTACGAGCCATTACTGCTGCATTATCTGCGATTACCGCATCACCAGCAAATGCACGGCCGATGCCAGTTGCTGATTGAGCGTTGATTTGGAAACCCGCTGCCATCGATTGACCTGAGGCAAAAGCTACCGTTACTGCTAGGAGAGTCTTTTTAAACAGACGCGTGTTCTGAGTCATTTGTTTTTCCTTATTAGATTCGTCTCTTTGGACGATAAATTGAGCTTTTGCTCAGTGGCGCAGATAGTAGTATCAATAGTTGCTTGGACAAATCCGACCATTGGATAAAATTGAATAAAAATTGCAGAAATGATGTCTAAAAGACGGGAAATTGCACTTAAAATGCATAATTTAGAGTTTAAGCTCTAAATGCGATAGGGGTGGTGAATGTTTTGTGTTCTATTTATACAAAAATGCCGCTAAATAAGATCATTTAGCGGCATTTAACCTTTTGAAGGCTGGAAATCGTCGAAGTTGTTACATCGGCTTAATCATTGATGCAAGAGTCGTAGCGAGCGCATCAATATTTTCACCTTCTTCCCCGACTAAAATCAGGCTTGAACTCCCGACGGGCTGAACGATTCCGGTCATGCCATCCTTACTAAAGTCGGTACTTTGTTCGCTTGGAATACCAGTAATAAATAACGTTACTTTACCTTTTGGACCTTGGAACACCATATGCACCGCATTGGATTCGCCAAAACCGCAGTGGTTTAGGTAGTAAACGTGATATGGAAAGTTTTCACTAAACTGGTAATGAAATGGCGACATTTTCGCATTAATTTGCGAGCTCGGTACATCCTCATCAAGATGACGAACAAACGGTTCTTCATGAATAACGTGTTTCATCGCGGTATCCGCTAAACTGGCTTGTGCTGGAGACACCAAAACATTTCCCCAGTTTACTTGGCCAACTAATAACCCTGCGGTGAACGCAATAGAAGCGGCAAGTGCCATTGCTTTGCGGACAAAGTTTGGTCTTACGACCTTCTCTTCATCAAGTGCACTCGACGTCTGGCTAAATAAAATCTTATCTGCGAGATCTTCGGGTACATCCACATTCATGGCTTGTTTAATTTTTACATCGAGATCCAAAACGTCATCAACAAACTTATTGTTGGCGTCGCTACCAGCTAAAGCTTGCAGAATCTCTTCATCCTTTTGTTTTGGATCCGACAAAATACGACGACGAAATTCTAAATCATCCATTCTTTTGTCCTCTCTTAGTATCTTGAGAATCCAACATCTCTTTAAGTTGATTACGAGCGCGAAATAGTCGAGTCATCACTGTGTTTTTATTTAAATCAAGAATGTCGCCAATTTCTTCTCCACTGAAACCACCGACAACTTGGAGAAATAAAGGCTCACGATATTCAACATCGAGCTTCATGATCTGTGCCTGCAGCCATTCTTGCTGATGATGTGAGTCATCGCTGACTTTAGCATCATTGCCGTAATCATCGATATCAACTAAATCAAATTGTTTACGTTCGAAGCGGCGCGCATTTTCTCGTCTCAATATTGTGATGAGCCAAGACTTGGCAGCTTTTTCGTCTTGGAGGCTATCGAGTGACTTCCAAGCTCTAAGACAGGTTTCCTGAACTAGATCTTCCGCGACCGCTTTATCTTTGCACAACCAATATGCATAGCGGTACAAGTCACGATGATACCCTCGGACGAGCGCTTCGTATTTTCTTTGCTTGTCCATATCAGAGTTGACCGGACTGTTGGAATTTTTCTTTCCAAACATTTTTAATATGGCCACAGGAGCCTCCATCCTCGCTCTGTGAGTTTCTTATTTGTTCTGAGCATGACTTTACTTGCTTCATCGCCTAGCGGTTTTGGTTGCAGGATTTGTCATGCAACCCCTTTGACACAATAAGCCATGTGGTTACCTAAAAGTGTATACGCAAATGTCAGATATCATCGAACACGAATTGATATATATTGTTAACAATATCATCATTAGTAATCAATGGCTTGGATAAGTTCACTCGATGGAGCATTAAAAGGGACTTCTGATGGTGGATTCTTGAATTGTTTTGAATCAATAATCGCTCTAGGTGAGCTTAAAACTCGTAAAATCACTATAAAATTGATCTATTTCAAAATATCAAGCAGTGAAGGGGTTATAGTACACCTTGTCATCTCGTTAGTCATTGCGACTAACATGTTGAGCAAGATGACACTTCCTTTTGAAGGCTGACTTTACTTTCTCCTAATCAGGAAACTGATTACTTTTCAATTGGCGTAAGTTAATTGTTTTATAGATATTCCGACCACACAGTTATGTGTGGTTTTTTTTTGCTTCGATTTTACTTTCCGTATACCTCTTACCGTTTTAACTCTCTATAGTTAACCATTAGTAATCGCATAAGAATCAAAGAAGTAGAGTAATTGAACTACTTGCTTCACGTTTATTTAAACGCACGTTTGATAAATTTAACAAATTCATTACAATGCATCAGGTCAGACCTCTTGTATTTAAGGAGAAACAATGGGCAAGCAGGAAGTAAAAACACGCAATGGTGAGCGTGTCGCTATTGTCGCGGGGCTTCGAACTCCCTTTGCTCGTCAAAGCACGGAATTTAGCCAAGTGCCAGCGGTCGATTTAGGGAAAATGGTAGTAAGCGAAATGCTTGCTCGAACAGATATTGATCCGAAGCTAATCGAACAAGTGGTATTTGGACAAGTAGTACAAATGCCTGAAGCGCCAAACATCGCACGAGAAATCGTGTTAGGCACCGGTATGAACATCCATACTGATGCTTACAGTGTGACTCGAGCGTGCGCAACGAGTTTTCAAGCGGCAGTTAATGTCGCAGAAAGCATCATGGCGGGAACCATCGATATTGGTATTGCTGGCGGTGCAGACTCTTCTTCCGTCCTACCTATTGGCGTATCAAAGAAATTGGCCGCTAATCTGCTTGCTCTTAGTAAGACAAAAACAATGGGTCAGAAGCTTAGTATCCTCAAAAACTTGAGCTTTAAAGACCTGATGCCAGTGCCACCAGCAGTAGCAGAGTACTCTACGGGTTTATCCATGGGACAAACTGCAGAGCAAATGGCTAAAACACATGGTATTTCTCGCGCAGAACAGGATGCGCTTGCACATCGTTCTCATACGCTGGCTTCTCAAGCTTGGAAAGAAGGAAAAATCCAAGATGAAGTGATGACGGCTTTCCCTGAACCATACAGAAAGTGGATTTCGGAAGATAACAATATTCGTCATGACTCAACGGTTGAGGGATACGCGAAATTGCGACCTGCGTTTGATCGTCAGTATGGCAGTGTTACGGCTGCGAACAGTACGCCATTGACTGATGGTGGTGCGGCAGTGATGTTGATGCGAGAAGGTAAAGCGAAAGAGCTCGGAATGGAGATTCTTGGTTACATCCGAGGTTATGCATTCTCTGCTATCGGCGTGGAAAAGGACATGCTGATGGGGCCGACTTATGCCACAGCGAAAGTGCTTGAAAATACAGGCTTGGAACTGTCAGACCTGACGTTGATCGACATGCACGAGGCCTTTGCTGCTCAAGCATTGGCGAATGTGAAGATGTTTGCTTCCGATAAGTTTGCTCAAGAAAACCTTGGTCGCTCAAAAGCGATTGGTGAAATTGACATGGATAAGTTCAACGTGCTTGGCGGATCAATTGCTTATGGTCACCCATTTGCTGCGACTGGTGCGCGTATGATGACGCAAACCCTACGAGAGCTAAAACGCCGTGGCGGTGGTATTGCATTGAATACCGCATGTGCTGCTGGTGGTCTTGGTGCGGCAATGATTCTGGAGGTTGAGTAATGAGCGAGCAAAAAGCATTTAGTCTAAAGGTTGATGAGCAAAATATTGCTTGGTTAGCCATCGATGTTCCTAATGAAAAAATGAATACGCTGCAGGCGGCTTTTGCTGACGAAATGAAAGAAATTTTTGCTCAGCTAAAAGACTCCAGTGGTATTAAAGGGATGATCATCCACTCCCTAAAACCGGACAATTTTGTTGCGGGCGCAGATGTTAGAATGCTAGAAGCATGCACCACAGCAAGTGAAGCGGAAGCCTTAGCAAGGCAGGGTCAGGAGTTGTTCCAGCAGCTATCGGACTTACCGTATCCTGTCGTTGCGGCCATTCATGGCCCATGTTTGGGCGGTGGTTTAGAACTGGCTCTTGCATGTGATTATCGTGTTTGTACGGATTCTGACAAAACGCGTTTAGGTCTGCCAGAAGTACAACTTGGTTTATTGCCAGGTTCTGGTGGTACTCAGCGTCTGCCACGTTTGATTGGCCTGTTACCATCGTTGGACTTGATCCTGACGGGTAAACAACTTCGTGCGAAGAAAGCTAAAAAACTGGGCGTTGTGGACGCCTGTGTGCCTGACACCATTTTGCTCGACGTAGCAAAACAGTTTATCGACAAAGGTAAAAACAAGGGCACGAAAAAGCTATCGACGAAAGAAAAGGTGATGTCTGGTAGCGGGCTAGGGCGCAAGTTTGTATTTGAGCAAGCTGCGAAGAAAACGAATCAAAAAACTCGCGGTAACTATCCAGCAACGGTTGCAATTCTAGAAGTTATTCAACATGGTTTAGAGAAAGGCTTCGCTAAAGGTCAAGAACTTGAAGCGAAGCGCTTCGGTGAGCTTGTGATGAGCTCAGAGTCAAAAGCGCTCCGTTCGATCTTCTTTGCCACAACAGAAATGAAGAAAGAAAATGGCACGGATGCGAAACCAGCACCAGTTCATAAAGTTGGTGTGCTTGGTGGTGGTCTGATGGGCGCCGGAATCAGCCATGTGTCTGTTGCAAAAGCAAAAGTACCTGTTCGCATCAAAGACGTTAGCAACGATGGCGTTTTAAACGCGCTCAACTACAACTACAAGTTATTTGAGAAACAGCGCAAACGTCGCATTCTATCCAAGGCCGACCTGCAAGCGAAAATGCTGCAACTGTCTGGTGGTGTCGACTTTACCAGTTTTAATCATATTGATGTCGTAATTGAAGCCGTTTTTGAAGACCTAGATCTTAAGCAAAAAATGGTGGCGGACATTGAAGCGAACGCTAAGACAGAAACTATCTTTGCGACCAATACTTCTTCGTTGCCTATCCACAAAATTGCAGAAAAAGCAGAGCGTCCAGAAAACGTAGTTGGTTTGCATTACTTCAGCCCAGTAGAAAAAATGCCTTTGGTGGAAGTGATTCCGCATGAAACGACGTCAGATGAAACCGTTTCAACAGTTGTTGCACTTGCTAAGAAGCAAGGTAAAACTCCGATCGTAGTGAAAGACAAAGCGGGCTTTTACGTGAACCGCATTCTTGCGCCATACATGAACGAAGCGGCGCATATTTTGTTGGCTAACGAACCGATCGAAAAGATTGATACGGCGTTGCTTGACTTTGGTTTCCCTGTCGGCCCGATTACCTTGTTGGATGAAGTCGGTGTCGACATTGGCGCGAAAATTATGCCGATTCTGGTTAATGAGTTAGGTGACCGATTCAAAGGCCCGGATGTGTTTGATATCTTGTTAAATGATGGACGTAAAGGACGCAAGAGTGGTAAGGGTTTTTACACTTATAAGGGCAAGAAGAAAGATGTCGACAAATCAGTTTACAAACTGCTTAAGCTCGACCCTGAATCTAAGCTAAGCGATAACGATATTGCGTTGCGCTGTGTGCTGCCAATGTTGAATGAAGCGGTACGTTGTTTGGATGATAGCATCATTCGCTCGCCACGTGACGGTGATATTGGCGCGATATTTGGTATTGGTTTCCCACCGTTCTTGGGTGGTCCGTTCCGTTACATGGACCAATTTGGCATTAAAGAGCTCGTAGAGAAAATGAATGAGTTTGCATCGAAGTATGGCGATCGTTACGCGCCATGTGATGGTTTGCTTACTCGAGCTGGTGAAGGGACAACGTTCTATTAAACGTTGCTTCGGTAGAGAAAAAGGCTTGCCAGTGGCAAGCCTTTTTCATAAAGAAGAAATGGTTACTTCTTCTTGTCTTTCTTATCTTTATTGTGGCCTTTACCAGGGTTGTCGTCCCCATGAACGCTGCTATTACCTTTTTTGTCTTTATCATTCCACTGTTTTGAAGAGCAATCATCTGATTTGATGGATACATTGTCTCCGCTAAGGCGCACACAGTCGTCACTTAATTCGAAGCCATCGCCTTTGACTGAGATTTCAGCGTGAGCAGATGCCAATGGCAGTATAAGAGCCACAAGTAAAAGTGCTTTTTTCATGATTACCTCATTAAGTTATTTTTAGTGCGGTAATTAGAGCATAAGCCGCAATGGCGTAATTTCAATTTTCTGCCAATTATGGTGCCGATTCAATCTATGAGACCGACAACCTCATGGGTTTGTCGGTTCATTCTAGTAATTGACAATTTTATTTCTGCGCAACTAGATCACCCCAAGCCGCAATCTTTTGGCCGAAGTTGGAACTCTTCAATCGATCCTATTTCTTGTCCTAGATGGATGCGCGGAGCCTCCGAATGCGCTTGACCTTGAGAGTGCATGATCAAACGATTTGCAGTACGAGGTTTCAATTCGTTCACAACGAAGCGAATCATGTCTGCGCGCGTCAGCTTCTTCAACTCCGCCAGTACCTTGTCACGTTGGTTAAACTCAGTGTCTTTATTTCCTATCGCAACCCAAAGACGTTGAGCCCGACCTCGAAGTGTGGTGTCCGGCGTTGCTATTTGGTTCCACAAGCCGCGCTTACTGCTGTGCCATTGGTAATCGTTTAACTCTAACAACACCATATAAAAGGCATTTAAAAACTCATCGATTGAGGTAACCAGCTCGGCAGGTGCTGCATTAGGTGACTGCACATACAGTACAATACCAGGGTGACGATTTAGCGGCATATTGCCAGTGCCTACCATGTAACCTAATTGCTGCTTGGTACGGATTTCGTGGAAAAACGTTGCCGACATAAGGTGATTGGCCAATGAGTATAGCGCGATACTACGAGGCTCAATATCCTCGCACTGGTGGTAAATAACGACCGCGGAATCTTGCTGGTTACAATGCACCTCACGTTGAAAACTGCCATTTTTACCTAGCATAATGAGCGGGCGAAGTGCCTCTTCATAACGTTGCTCGTTAACTCTTAGAGCATCCTTCAAGGTCGTAGCCATGTCATGGGCTTGCTGGCGTTGCCAGTCTCCGTAAACAAACATTTCAACGTGCAGTTCTGCAAGAATGGATTCTACGAATACCGAGAGTTCATCGACTTCGATTTCTTCTAGCGCTTCGACTAAGGTTGCGAAAGGCGGGTTATTGGGTTGAAGTAACCCAGTAAGTGCGTTAAACAGCTGCGAAATAGGGCGATCTTGTGAAGCATTTCTCCAGTTTCGTAACAGTTGTTGTTTGATGGTTTCAAAGCGAGCAGGGCTGAAATCTCGAGAAGCAAAACGGTGCAGAATCATTTCTAGCAACTGAGGCAGCTTTTGACTGAACCCTGAGAGGGTTAAGGTCACGCCACCTTGGTGAGCGTACATGTTGTAACCCATCCCTGCGATTTCTGCTTGATAGGTTTCTTTTGCTAGCGAATCGAGGAACATCTCTACACATAAGCGCGTTTTGACGATGTTCTTTGGTGATGCAACGGCATGAGAGCTGTCGATAGCGACATAAACGACACCTTTAGGCACGCGAAATTCGTCATCTTGCAAATGCCACAGCCGAAACCCTTCGAGATCCTCAATCAACTCTGGCAGCGAATCACCATTTTCGAGTGGCATGGGGTCGAGGTCGTAGCAAATATAAGGGTTCTTTTTCGGTAAGACGAATTGCCAGCTTGGGTCGATTTGTTGATAGAAACGACGTTGGTCTTCACTAAAAGGTGTGACGGAGTACGGGGTAAAGTACCATTCGGCAGTACGGTTGTATTCCAGGCCTTTAGCAATCAAAGTGACGCGTACATTATCGATGGTTAAGTATCGCAGCAATGAACGCTGTAACTCCTCATCGTAGCCCGCCATTTTGTAGTCACCATAAACCGTGTCTTCCGGTTGATAGTGCTGCATGTTGATCACCAGATGGCTGACGAGATCCATTGGGCGCGATGGCTCTTGGAAGCGGAAAGCCGATTCTAATACCGCTTGTTTTTCGAGATAGCGCCATTCATCTAACCCGTCTTGTTTGATCATCGAGAGGTATTGAAAAACCGCTTGAACGATATCATCAACATGATCTAAGCCGTTTGGCGTCAGGGTGCAGCTTACGGTAAAGTCTCGGTAGTTACTGCCACTCGCGCCGCCGCCCGCTGAGAGAGAGGTAATCCAGCCTTTTTCTTTGAGTTGAAGCATCAAACTGCCTTCTCCTTCATAACCCAACAGGTGAGCAAAGTAGGAGAGTGGCTTCACGCTATAATGCGCATCCATTCCCGGCATGGGGAATGTGAGAATCAGTTTACGGAACTCTTTGAGCGGCTCGACTTGAACCAAAATGCCCGTGCTTTCCTCAGTGCCTATCGGTACATCAATCGATTTTCCACGAAGGTGGTGATTTGGGATGTCGGCAAACATGGTTTCTACCCAAGCTTGCTGTTCATCGAGCGACTGTGGCCCAAATAGAGTCAGTGTCATCAAATCGGCGGAATACTGAGAGTGGTGAAACTCCACAATTTCGTCGCGGATGGATTTACCATCTCGGTCGCCAAGAGTATCTAAGTTTCCGACAGAGAATTTTGAAAACGGGTGCTCTGGATTGATGACTTCTTTGTTAACTTGATACAGGCGACGAGAATCATCATTGAGTTTGAGCTTGTATTCGGAGTCGACAGCCTGGCGTTCTTTGTCTAATGCTTCTTCGTTAAACAAAGGTGCGGTAAAGAATTGGCTAAATCGATCTAAGGCACTTTCAAAGGCATTTGGAGCAATATTGAAAAAGAAACAAGTGTGCTCTGTACCAGTCCAAGCGTTGTTTGTTCCACCGTGTTGGCTAATATAGCTTTGAAACTCGCCCACTTTAGGGTATTTTTCCGTACCCAAAAAAAGCATGTGTTCTAAATAGTGTGCCAGACCTTGGCGATCGTTTGGGTCGTCGAAGTGTCCAACGTTCACTGCCAGAGCAGCTGCCGACTGTTGAGCTGTATCGGAATGAATCAGCAGTACACGCAGATCATTGCTCAAGGTAATGTAGCGGTATTGATTTGAATCGTTAGGACTTAGATGCACGATGCGTCTCCAGATTTCGCATTACAGTAATTTAGGCTCCCCTCGCGGGGGGCGCAAAGTTTGCGTTTCGACAAATACTGCTTGCCGTATTTTTGTTATTCGTAGACTTCTGCACAGGCCCATCGCGTTTGCGTATGGGGAAGAACTGTTTGAGTGAATGCTCTGAACTCATTGCACAGTTAAATAGTGTGATGAACTGAGTACATTCTTTTAATAGATTGTTAAGAAAGTCGCTATCTTTAACAAGCGAATTGGTATAATGAACAGATAATTATATCAGTATTTTTGTTTCGTCATTGTTAAAGTTAGCCCCGTCTATCTAATAAAGATAGCAGTCAACCTTTTGGTAGCGTTAGCTATCCCTAGGAAATAACATGAAAATATTCATCATGCGTCACGGTGAAGCCGAGCATTTTGCAGATTCAGACGCAGCACGACAATTGACCCCAAGAGGCAGAGTCGAATCAGAAGCGGTTGCGAGAGCCTGTAAAGAACAGGGTTTTGCGCAATTCGATAAAGTGTTGGTGAGTCCGTACATTAGAGCTCAACAAACTTGGCAAGAGATCAGTGCGTATTTCTCTGCAAAAAGCATTGAAACTTGTGAAGATATTACACCTTATGGCCAGTCCGAGCATGTTTTCGATTTCGCAAGTGCGTTAATCGAAGTCGAACAATTGGACTCGCTTTTGTTCGTATCGCATTTGCCTTTGGTCGGTTATCTGACTTCAGAGTTTGTAAAAGACATGACACCACCGATGTTTCCTACATCAGGCCTAGTGTGCATTGAATATGATTTACAAACACAAAATGGTGAAGTGCTATGGCATATTACGCCATAAGTGTCTAAACCAAAATAAGCGTTTGCAAATTAGAGACCGAATAAGAAAGGCAGGATATCCCTGCCTTTTCGTTTCATCGTGTCTACGGTAAGCCTGTTACTTTTCAGGAATTGAAAGCAACACTAACAACGCACCATCACCACCAAATTCTAGTGGCGCTTGGTGAAAAGCCATTACGTCAGGATGCTGTGCTAACCAAAGTGGGGCTTTCTGTTTCAGGATGTGTTTCCCAATACCATGTTGCACACACGCACAATGAATCTCGTTTTTGATGCAATAGGCTATCATCGCACCAAGCTCGCGTTTTGCTTCTTGCTGTGTCATGCCGTGCATATCGAGGAACACGTCCGGTACATACACGCCACGACGTAGACGTTTGACTTCATAAGTGGAGACGTCGTCACGTGCATAACGAGTTGGACCTTCATCGTTTAATAGAGGGACAAACTCGTCTGAAAAGTAAAATTCAGAGTCACTCGCTTCACGGTTGGAGCGCTTGATTTCTTTTTGCTTAGTATTTTTTTTTGGTTGCTGGATTATGGTATCCTGTCGCAACTTTTTTACGCCCTGTACTGCTTCCTGAAACAAGGCGAAATCGTCATCGCTCTCGGTGTCTTTTTTGCTCATTAGGTAAACAATTTCATTAATAAACTTTATTGGCAGTATTGTAGCGCTTTTCGGAGGCAATTTTGGATAAGATTTTTGTAGAAGAAGCGGTATCGGAGCTGCATACCCTTCAAGATATGATTCGTTGGACGGTAAGCCGCTTTAATGCAGCGAACCTGTTTTACGGTCATGGTACTGATAATGCGTGGGATGAAGCAGTTCAGCTTATCCTGCCAACCTTATACTTGCCGATTGATGTGCCTCCGCACGTATTGAACTCTCGCCTAACGACAAGCGAGCGTCTGCGTATTGTTGAGCGCGTAGTAAAACGCATCAACGAGCGTACGCCAACAGCATACCTAACAAACAAAGCATGGTTCTGCGGTCTTGAGTTCTTCGTTGATGAGCGTGTACTTGTGCCACGTTCTCCTATCGGCGAATTGATTCAAGCGGAATTCCAACCTTGGTTGGTGGAAGAGCCTACGCGCATCATGGACCTATGTACGGGTTCTGGTTGTATCGCGATTGCTTGTGCGCACGCTTTCCCTGAAGCAGAAGTGGATGCTATCGACATCTCTACAGATGCTCTACAAGTGGCTGAGCAAAACGTACAAGATCACGGCATGGAGCAGCAAGTGTTCCCAATTCGCTCTGATTTGTTCCGTGATCTTCCAAAAGAGAAATACAATCTAATCGTGTCCAACCCACCATATGTGGATGAAGAAGACATGAACAGCCTGCCAGATGAGTTCACGCATGAGCCTGAGCTTGGGCTAGCTGCGGGTACGGATGGTCTAAAACTAGTGCGTCGTATTCTTGCTAACGCGCCAGATTATCTAACAGATAACGGCATTCTTATTTGTGAAGTCGGAAACTCAATGATTCATATGATGGAACAGTACCCAGAGATTCCATTTACTTGGATTGAGTTCGAGAACGGCGGTCATGGCGTGTTTATGCTAACGCGTGACCAGCTGGTTGAGTGTGCAGAAGAGTTTAAACTGTACAAAGACTAATAGAGTCTTGCACTAAACATCAAAACACCGAGCTTTATGCTCGGTGTTTTTTTATGCATACCTCGCCGATATTAACTCTTTACATCAAAACGTAATAAAGCCACTATGAATCCACGAAGAATTGGAAAGCAGCTATGCTCTGTTTTGAGAGAGCGTGGCGATAAAAACTTGAGGAAGTAATGGCAGGAAACAGTATCGGACAACATTTCCGAGTGACGACATTCGGGGAAAGTCACGGTATCGCACTGGGATGTATCGTAGACGGATGTCCTCCGGGGTTGGAAATTACAGAAGCAGATCTACAAATTGATCTCGACCGCCGTCGTCCAGGCACATCACGTTACACCACACAACGTCGTGAACCGGATGAAGTTAAAATTCTTTCTGGCGTTTTTGAAGGCAAAACCACGGGCACATCGATCGGTTTGCTAATTGAAAACACCGATCAGCGCTCAAAAGACTACTCTGACATCAAAGATAAGTTCAGACCGGGTCATGCTGATTACACTTACCACCAAAAATATGGCATCCGCGACTATCGCGGTGGCGGCCGTTCTTCAGCTCGTGAAACCGCAATGCGTGTGGCTGCTGGTGCAATCGCGAAGAAATACTTAAAAGATGAGTTTGGTGTTGAGATTCGTGCTTACTTGTCACAAATGGGTGATGTATCTATCGACAAGGTAGATTGGAACGAAATCGAGAACAATGCATTCTTCTGCCCTGATGCTGACAAAGTAGAAGCATTTGACCAACTTATCCGTGACCTGAAAAAAGAAGGCGACTCTATTGGCGCAAAAATCCAGGTTGTGGCAACTAACGTGCCTGTTGGTCTTGGGGAACCCGTATTTGACCGTTTGGATGCAGACATCGCGCACGCACTAATGAGCATAAACGCGGTGAAAGGCGTGGAAATCGGAGACGGTTTCGACGTGGTAAACCAAAAAGGCAGTCAGCACCGTGATACGCTTGCTCCTGAAGGTTTTGGTAGTAATCATGCGGGTGGCATTCTTGGCGGTATCTCGACTGGTCAAGACATTGTCGCTAACATTGCGCTTAAGCCAACATCAAGTATCACTGTGCCGGGTGAGACCATCACAAAAGAAGGTGAACCAACTCAGTTGATCACCAAAGGTCGTCATGACCCATGTGTGGGTATTCGTGCTGTGCCTATCGCAGAAGCGATGCTGGCAATTGTGGTGATGGATCATTTACTACGCCACCGTGGTCAAAACCATGGCGTAACAACTGAAACACCGAAGATTTAAGAGCTTTGTGTCATTCCAGCGAGCTATAGCGAGACTAGGAATCTAATTTCAGCACGATGAAAAGAGAAAGAAACATCTCTGACAACAGAGTGCTCGGATAATAGATCCTGAATCATGCTCCTTCGTCGCTGTTCAGGATGACTGAATATAAAATTATGCCACTCACTGAATCGCGGGTGGCACAATTTTATCAGGCAACCTTTTTTGTTTAAGTAGTTTTTGCTTAATGAATCGAGCCTTCGGTTTCCAAATGGAAAGAAGGCAGACGCCACTTAAAGCGCACTGCAGCCATACGCAGCATGTAACCAGTAACCAGTGTAATGATCGTGGCAGTGACATCGGGAACATTAAATTCTAATAGCGCTAAGTACATTCCTGATGCGATAAGAGCGACAGAAGCGTAAAGCTCTTCATGCAGTACCAATGGTGTTTGGCGACAGATTAAGTCACGAAGTAGCCCACCGAATACACCAGTTACTAACGCTGAAACCATACAAATACCAGGGTGCAAGCCCATGCCCATCGCAATTTTTGTTCCGATGATACTAAACACGATTAAACCTAGTGCATCGAGGCGAATGAACAGACCTTTCAGCTTAATCACCCATTTCGCTAAACCTGTTGTTAGCACACCTGCAACACACGTAATTGCAAGGAACTCTGGGTTTTTTACCCAACCAAGAGGGTAGTGGCCTAATAGAATGTCACGTACGGTGCCACCACCAATGGCCGTTGCGCTGGCCACCAACATAACACCAAACCAGTCCATCTTTCTTCTACCAGCACTTAACGCACCTGTCATGGCTTCAGCCGTGATACCAATGATATACAACACACTTAGCAACATAGGGAAACACTCAACGTAAAAAGTCACTACGTTCTACGAGAATCAGCGTAGGCGAAGTAACAACACTTACAAACGGTTCTATCTCTCTTAAAAAGTGATTAAAACCAGCAACATGCTTGTAATCAAACGGCTTAAAAATAGCGGTTTGAACGGCATCAAAATAAGGCGAGAGTGTAGTGGTAAATAAGTACGCTGACGAATGAGAAATTGTATGGAGAAAGCGATGTTCAGATAAATTCAACTAATAACCAAAAATGTGGGGTTGCCTTTACCTCATAGCTAAAAACAGCGACAATATGCAGCGCATGTCAAACTGAAGTACAAACTCGACGATGACCCACGAATACCAAGACTTAATCACCATTTTTAATGACACCTTTTTAGAACAATTTAATACGAAATTAGAGTTAGGTGGTGATGAGCCTATTTATCTTCCTGCTGATGATGAACACCCTCATCATCGGATTATTTTTGCTCGGGGTTTTTACGCCTCTGCTTTACACGAGATCTCGCATTGGTGTGTGGCTGGTCCAGAGCGTCGTTTGCTGGAAGATTTTGGTTATTGGTATGAACCTGATGGGCGAACAGCAGAAGTTCAAGCGGAGTTTGAGAAAGTTGAAGTGCGACCTCAAGCTTATGAATGGATTCTGGCACAAAGCGCTGGCTTCCCTTTTACGGTGAGTTGTGACAATCTACACGGCGATTTTGAACCAGATAGGCTCGGCTTTATGAAAAAAGTGCATAAAGAAGTGCTAGGTATTTTGGACGTTGGCTTGCCTTTGCGAGTGAAAATGCTTTCTGATGCCCTGCGCGCATTTTATCAAACTAAGCCACTGGAAGCGTCGGACTTTTGCGTTAAATAACCACTAATAACCTCAGAGATACACCATGATTATTGAATTTGAAGAAAAACTACTGGAACTGATTGATGCTCGAATTGAAACAGCATCTGACGATGAATTGTTTGCTGGTGGTTATTTACGTGGTCACATCTCTTTATCCGCGGCGTCTTGTGAAGAAGAAGGGATTAGCGATATTACTGAGCTGAAGTCACGCATTGAGAGCAGCTTAGAAAATGCGCGTACCGAGTTAAGCCCGGCCGATCGCGTGATTGTCAGTGATTTGTGGCAGGAGCTCCAGGCTCAGGCTTAGTCCCTAAGCAGCGTTCTCCCTTTATTTAATCCTAGTCATTTACTACTTCGAAAAATTCGAACCTCTCCATAAAATTTTTGTGGTTGTAGCGAAACTGTTCAACTTTTATTCTGATCAGCATAAAACGTGAACAAAGGATTACAACCATGAAAATTGTCGCATTTGGTGCATCTACCAGCTCTACCTCAATCAACAAACTACTTGCTACATACGCAGCAAATCAAGTCGAAGGCGCTCAAGTGAATGTTCTAGACTTAAACGATTATCAAGCGCCAATGTTTAGCGAGGACAAAGAGAAAGAAATAGGTCAAGCTGAAGGGGCTGTCGCGTTTTTACGTGACTTGGCGGAGGCTGACGCTCTCGTTGTTTCCTTCGCAGAGCACAACGGTTCGTACCCAGCGGCCTATAAAAACTTGTTCGATTGGGCGACGCGCATTGAGCGTAATGTATTTCAAAACAAACCTGTCGTTTATTTAGCAACTTCCCCAGGTCCCGGTGGTGCGCAAAGTGTTCTTGCGGCGGCGACAGGTTCTGCACAATTTTTTGGCGCGGATGTAAAGGCATCGTTATCTGTGCCGAGCTTCTACGAAAATTTTGACGTGGAATCGGGTAAGGTTGTAAACCCAGAAGTGGCAGAGCAAGTGAAACAGGCAGTTGCACTGCTGAAGTAATCTCAGTACGAGCGACTTAATGAGTTAGCGATTCCCGACACGTATCTGTGTCGGGAATCAAAACAGAGAATACTCTTACAGCTCGGTAATGGCTTTGCCTTTTCTTAGTTTACGAACCCACATTCGACTTGGGTGAAGTTCGGTCAATACATCAACCGGTAATGGCAGCGGGTCCCCACAGATCTGGGAGGCCAACACTTCAGCTAATAATGGTGCAGAGCTCAGTCCACGAGATCCTAAACCTAAGAAGCAGAATAGGTTAGGGTACTGATGAATGGTTTCTACCTCTTCTTCTTTTTGATTTTGTAAGTTGGCGTATTGCGTTTTGATCGTCTCAAAGTCACCCACATTTCCGACAAATGGTAAGTGATCTCGGCTAACACAACGAATACCTTGGCGAGATTGATTACCAGTGATATCTACCTCTTTTGCCCATGTTTGATTCGGTACACATTTCACTAGCTTTTCCGCATTATCTTTTTGGGCGTTTTCATCAAATTCGTAGTCAAGGTGACTGCGGTCGTAGCTTGCACCGATACACAAGTGTTGATTACTTGGGTTAACAGGTGTCATGTAACCGTCGTAACACAACACCGTTTTCAGCTGACTCAGCGTTTCGGTTGCTGGCGCATGACTGACTTGTCCTTTCACTTGTCCCATTGGTAGGGAAGCGGTTTGACTCAATGTCTGGAACTCATGGCCGTTCGCAATCACAACCGTTGAGTGCTCAAATGTTTGACCACTCGCTGTTAGTAGCCAGAGCTGACGCTTTTCATCCCAATCTAATGCCTCAACATGGTGTTCAAACTTCGTTGAGAGTAACGACGTCTTCTCCAATTGTTTTATTAACCCACGAGTTAACTCGGCAGGGCACAGCCACCCTCCCATTGGGTAGTGCACAGATGCCATATCAATAGGTAACCCGATAGTGTTCGCAGTCTCCTCGGCGGACAGCTTGTGAATGAGCTCTGGTGTGAAGTTACCCGCAAGTATTTTCTCCAGTTTGTCTGTGGATTTGTCATCCCACATCAACTGAGTTACGCCACACCAGTCATGATCAAAATCGATCTCTTGTGCTGCTTGTTCAACAAACTGACGTGCGAACAAAAATGCAGGAGCAAACACACGCGAAACGCCAGTATGGGGACCGTTCAACAATGGATACACGGCCCCTTGACGATTACCCGACGCTCCTTTGGCTGGTTGTTTGTCTTTACAGTAAAGGGTGACGTTTTGGCCACGACGAACTAACGTTTTCGCTAACGCCGCGCTGGCTATACCACCGCCAATGATGGCAATCGAATCAAGATTGCTAGATGCTGTGCGATTGAACCAAGGGAGATGGTTCGACTGCTTTTCACGTTGCTCCATAGAGCCGGCGATCATTTCTCGCTTAGTGCCGAAACCTTTCACCTTTTTCATTGTAAAGCCAGCTTCGTTCAAACCACGACGTACAAAGCCTGCTGCGGTAAACGTGGCAACTGTACAATCTTGCTTGGCTAGCTTTGCCATGTTGTTGAACAGGCCTTGGTTCCACATCTCTGGGTTTTTGCTTGGCGCGAATCCATCTAAGAACCAAGCATCAATCAAACCTTGTTGGTTGTATGGGACTTGCGGCATGCAGTCTTTAATGTCACCAAACCAAAGGTCGAGTGTGATTGCGCCGTCTTCTAAAACGATGCGATGACACTCCGGCACAGCGGCAGGGTAGTGCTTTTGTAACTTTTCCGCGTATTCAGCTAGCTCAGGCCAAGCTTCATGCGCCTTCTTTAAATCGGCTTTGCTTAATGGGTATTTTTCAAAGCTAATAAAATGCAGCTCTTTCAATGTTGCGTCCGGATGCTGACGACGAAACTCACTAAACCACTGGCATACTGCTAAGAAGTTTAATCCCGTGCCAAATCCTGTTTCACCAATGACAAAACGTCTTTGGTCAAATTCCTGCCATCTTTCTGGGAGATGATTTTGTTTTAAGAAAACGTAGCGTGTCTCTTCAAGACCGTTTACGTTAGAGAAGTAAACATCATCAAATTGGTCTGAAACCGGAGTACCAGCTTCGTTCCAACCAAGTTCTGCATTTTTTATTGAAGTCATAATGGTGCAAATTTGTGATTTGGCGCGGTAAGAATGGGGCGATTGTACGAATTTATGGGAAAGCTGACCACTTTTGTTGACTATCTTAGTTATCATCTAGCGGATTTTTGAATTATAGGAATGTCATAATGAAACGAGTCGTAATCACCGGTATGGGTATTGTTTCAAGTATCGGTAACAACGTCGAAGAAGTTCTAGCGTCTCTTAAAGCGGGCAAATCTGGCATCACTGCATCTGAGCAGTTCAAAGAACACGGTCTTCGTTCGCAAGTATGGGGTGATCTAAAAATCAACCCGGCGGAACACATCGACCGTAAGCAGATGCGCTTTATGGGTGATGCGGCTGCTTATGCATACCTATCAATGGAGCAGGCAATCGCAGACGCTGGTCTTACAGAAGAGCAGGTTTCAAACGATCGTACCGGTATCGTTGCAGGTTCTGGCGGTGCTTCTGCATACAATCAAACGGTAGCGACAGACACGATGCGCGCCAAAGGCGTAAAGCGAGTTGGTCCTTACATGGTTCCTCGTACTATGTCTTCTACTGTTTCTGCTTGTCTTGCTACGCCATTTAAGATTCGTGGCGTGAACTACTCAATGAGCTCTGCATGTGCAACATCTGCACACTGTATCGGCCATGCTATGGAGCTTATTCAACTAGGCAAACAAGATATTGTTTTTGCTGGTGGCGGCGAAGAGCTAGATTGGTCTCAAACTATGATGTTTGATGCGATGGGCGCACTGTCAACCAAATACAATGACACGCCAGACAAAGCATCTCGTACATACGATGCAGACCGTGACGGTTTTGTTATCTCGGGCGGCGGCGGCATGCTGGTTATTGAAGAACTAGAGCACGCACTGGCACGTGGTGCGAAAATCTACGGTGAAATCGTAGGTTACGGTGCGACATCAGATGGCTACGACATGGTAGCGCCATCAGGTGAAGGCGCAATTCGTTGTATGAAGATGGCGATGCAAGACGTTGATGGTGTGGATTACATCAACACGCACGGCACATCGACACCAGTTGGTGACGTGAAAGAGCTTGGTGCTATCCAACAATTGTTTGGTGAGAACAGCCCTGCAATCTCTGCAACAAAAGCAATGACTGGCCACGCACTCGGCGCAGCGGGCGTGCACGAAGCGATTTACTCAACACTTATGCTAGACAAAAACTTCATTGCTCCAAGCATCAATATTTCAAACTTGGACGAAGCAGCACAAGGTCTGGACATCGTGACAGAAGCACGTGATGCAGAGCTAACGACCGTAATGTCAAACAGCTTTGGCTTTGGCGGCACAAACGCAACTTTGGTTATTAAAAAGTACCAAGGTTAACTGAATTTGTTGGCGCCTTGCGAGAGTACTGTAAACGCCAACAATCCAGTTTCCAGAGCTTGATCAGTCACACTGATCGAACAGACGCAGACTCTATCCCATGGAGAGCGGGATAGGATCCTTTTGTTCTGGAACTTTGCCCGGCTATTTAGCCGGGCTTTTTCTTTTCTCTGTTTCTGCTTTTCTCTAGGCTTCCCGTCAATCGATTCTATAGGAGTTACCTCCTTGAGGTTTATTGGTGTTATATCTTGAGATTTTTCGGGAAAAGGGCACAATCGCTTTAGTTTCGCATCTTGCGAATAAACGAACTCTTACAAATGGATGTTAGAACGCTGGCGCTATGAAAATTATTGTTGATGAAAATATGCCGTATGCTGAAGAGCTATTCAGCCAACTCGGTAACGTAATTCTAAAACCAGGTCGTACACTGACCGCCGATGATTTAGTGGATGTTGATGCCCTAATGATTCGCTCAGTCACCAAAGTTAATGCTGACCTGATCAGCAAAGCAAACAAGCTGAAGTTTGTTGGTACGGCCACGGCAGGCATGGATCATGTTGACCAAGCACTCTTAAAAGAGAAAGGCATTTTCTTCACTGCGGCGCCAGGGTGTAACAAAGTGGGTGTGGCGGAATACGCGTTCAGCGTGATGATGGTGCTCGCTCAGCAACAAGGTTTCTCGGTATTTGACAAGACGGTAGGTATTATTGGTGCAGGCCAAGTAGGTAGCTACCTAGAGAAATGTTTGAAAGGCATGGGTATGAAAGTTCTCATCAATGACCCATTCAAACAAGAGTCTGGTGATCCTCGTAGCTTTACTCCGTTGACAGAACTGATTGAAAGCTCAGACATCATTACACTACATACGCCAATCACCAAAGATGGCCCATACCCAACGCATCATTTGATTGATGAGAAGGTATTAAATGGTCTCCGCAGCGATCAAATTTTGATTAACGCGGCTCGAGGTCCCATCGTTGACAACGCTGCTTTGAAGCAACGTCTTTTGAAAAATGATGGCTTTACAGCGGCACTCGACGTATTTGAATTTGAACCAGAGGTTGATATGGAGCTTCTGCCTCTGCTAGCATTCGCAACCCCTCACGTTGCAGGCTACGGCTTGGAAGGGAAAGCTCGCGGTACAACGATGATTTTCAACAGCTACTGTGAGTTCTTAAATAACGAATTACGTGCGCATGCCAGCGATTTACTGCCAACCGCGCCTGTTCCTACTATGGTATTGGACAGAGCTTGGGACGAAGCAACACTGCATAACATCACGCAGTTAATCTATGATGTGCGTAGAGATGACGCTCTTTTCCGCCGTGAAATCAGTAAGCCAGGCGCTTTTGACCTGATGCGTAAAAACTACTGGGATCGCCGTGAATACAGCGCTGTCACGCTAGTGGGTAACAAAACATGTAACCTTGCTCCATTAGCAGAACTAGGTTTTCAGATTGAGGTAAGTCAATGAGCCAGCAATATAATGTTGCCATTTTAGGTGCGACCGGTGCGGTCGGTGAAACAATTTTGGATGTGCTTCAAGAGCGCAAATTCCCAGTAGGCGAAATCTTCCTACTCGCGAGTGAGCGCAGCGAAGGCAAGACTTACCGCTTCAATGGTAAAACGGTACGCGTTCAAAACGTAGAAGAGTTCGATTGGTCTCAAGCGCATATCGCACTGTTTTCTGCTGGTGGTGAGCTATCAGCCAAGTGGGCTCCAATTGCCGCTGATGAAGGCGTGATTGTTATCGACAATACATCACACTTCCGTTACGAGTACGACATTCCTCTTGTTGTGCCAGAAGTAAACCCAGAAGCGATTGCAGAGTTTCGTAACCGTAACATCATCGCGAACCCGAACTGTTCAACCATCCAAATGCTGGTGGCACTAAAACCAATTCACGATGCGGTGGGCATTGAGCGTATTAACGTATCAACTTACCAATCGGTATCTGGTGCAGGAAAAGCGGGTATTGATGAGCTAGCAGGTCAAACGGCGAAGCTGCTAAACGGTCTGCCTGCAGACAAGAAGCAATTCTCTCAACAGATCGCGTTTAACTGTATTCCACAAATCGATCAAATGATGGAAAACGGCTACACCAAAGAAGAAATGAAAATGGTGTGGGAAACACAGAAGATCTTTAACGATCCATCAATCACAGTCAATCCAACGTGTGTACGTGTTCCTGTATTCTACGGTCACGCAGAAGCACTCCACATTGAGACTCGTTCACCTATCGATGCACAAGAAGTCGTTAACTTGCTTGAACAAACTGACGGTATCGAAGTGTTCCACGGTGAAGACTTCCCTACACAAGTTCGCGATGCGGGCGGTAAGGACCATGTAATGGTTGGTCGTATCCGTAACGATATCAGCCATCATAGCGGCGTAAACCTGTGGGTTGTTGCTGATAACGTGCGTAAAGGCGCGGCAACTAACGCGGTGCAAATCGCAGAAGTTCTGATCCGCGATTACTACTAAGTCGCTTACAGTTCATTTCAAAGCCTCGCACAGTGCGAGGCTTTTTTGTACGAACGAAACAAAATAGTGTGAGATTAGTACGAATATGGCGAGAGCCACACATTTTTTATTCTCAACGCTATAGTTTTGCATGCGATATCCGATATATTTAACCGATCACCATTTCAAATTGTATTTAGCACAAAACTGAGCCTTCTATGCGTCAAAATTATAAGCGTTTGTTAGCAGCCCTTGTGTTGATGATCGCGACTCAGACATCATCAGTGGTTCAAGCCGAAGGAATTCGTCTTGTTGGACCGTCTGGTGAAGTGCAATCATCTCCGAGCTATGCTGAAGATATTGAGCGAGCATTACCTGCTCCTCCTGCGAATACTCAACCGTCACGTTTCTTTGGTCCGACTGGTGAAAATCAAACACTATGGTCGATCGCTTCAGAATTACGACCTTCACGCGGTGTTACCGTTCAACAAACGCTTCTTGCCATTTACCGAATTAACCCTCAAGCGTTTGAGAACCAAAACATTCATGAATTGATCCCAGGTAGTCGGCTACGAGTACCTTCTCTAGAGCAAGTGCAAAGCGCGACCACAGCGCAAGCTGTTGCGATTATGAAGGCGCATGAAGCTAAGTTAAAACAGCCGAAGCCGACAAATAGAGTGACGCCAGCACAACGAGTCACCGAGCAACCAAAGCCACAAATTAAAGTAGAACCCAAGCCTGCGACTAAGCCAGAGACAGTGGCAGCAACGGAGCCAAAACCAACTCCGAAAACAATACCCGTCATCCCTGCGCCACCAGTAACCACCTCTCCGCAGGGTGAAAAGCAGGTCAGTGCGCTAAAGGACAAACTTCAAGGCTCACAAAGTGAATTAGACTCATTAGAAGAGAAGAACCATCGTCTTCGATTGATGCTGTCAGAAGTGCAAAGCGAAGTCGAAACTTTGAAAAGCGAGCTGAATGACGAAGAACGCATTCGCTCAGAAGTCGAGAAGCTGCTTGCAGAAGAGCGCCAGCGCCTTGCTGAACAACAACGCATGCAACCAAGCACCATGGACAAAATTTTGTCGAATGGTTGGCTTGTTGGTCTTGCGGCATTAATTCCTGGTGCTTTGATTGCGTTGCTAGTTGTTATGCTTCTTGGTCGACGATCTAAAGCGAAAGAGGAACATGCGGCTGCACAGGAACAGCAAAACGTTGATCCTCTTGCGGCGCCAATCGGTTTAGAGGCGGCGGATGAGCTGGATGAAGAGCTCACGCTTGATGATGAATTGTTTGCAGATGAAGATATCAACACACAGTCTTTACAAGAAGAGAAGTCAGATTTAGAAGAAGACGTCTTTGCTAACCTCGACGATGAAGAACTTGATTTCAATCTGGAAGGGGACGATGACCCATTTGCAGATATTGGCGATGACGGTGACCTAGATGTTGGTCTGGATGAGTTTGAGTCATCGAACAATGGTATCCAAGTCAACGGCGAAGAAAAAGCGCTTGGTTTAGAAGAAATGGAGCGAGCCTTAGATGAGGTTGCTCCAGAACTAGAAGTGCTCGATGATGATGAGTCTGGCTTCGATCTTTCGGATGATGTGAATGAGAAATCAGACTCGCTTTCAGACGACGCATTTGCCGAGTTACTTGCAGCCGATGAGCCGTCAGAAGAGTTACCAAGTGACACTGTCGACCAGGATATGCTTGATGACTTGTTTGCTGAACTTGGCAACGATGACTTCGATTTAGATACTGATGAGCCTGAGTTAAAACAGCCCGTTTCGGATGATGACTTTAGTGTAGGAGAGGCATCTGACGACGATATCGATAAGCTATTGGCCCAGTATGAACAACCGGCTAGTGAATCGGAAGTTCGAGAAGCTGACGCCAATGAAGGTCCTGTTCTAGATGAAAACAGTACAGAGCTACTCGATGAACTCATTGATTTTGATGAAGATGACACAGACGAGTTTGATCCACTAAACGAGCTAGAAGCAATCTCTGGTTTTGAAGGTGATGACTCGATCGAAGAGTTAGACGCAGATAGCACAGACTTACTGGATGAACTCATTGATGATGTTACCTCTGAACTTGATGAAGAGACTGAAGCTGATTTAGATCCGTTTGATGATCTGATTCGAGAGGACGAGAGCCCAGAGCTGAATAAATCGGAAGAGGAAGAGTTACTGAAATCACTTGGTTTTGGTGAGCCAGACGCCGACGAAAAGCCATCTTCCGTAGTTGAGTCAGAACAAACTCATGAAGATCAGGACATTGAGTCTGGATTGGACATCGACGCTTTATTAAGTGAAAGCCAACCAGACACGCAACAAGCTGCAAAAGAGCAACCATTAACCGAGCCAGAGGCTGCTTCAGAGCCATTTAGCAGCGATGAATTTCTTGGTGATTTAGAGGACCTCTCACCAGAGAATGATCCTTTAATGAGCGAGCTAGACGACCTATTTGAGTCAGACAGTGAAGAACTTCTGCCAACAGAACAAGAAAAAGCGGATTTTTCTGCTGAACTTGACGCTCTATTTGATAGTGAAGACGATTTACCGCAGCAAGTTGAAAAAACACAAACGGAGATAGAGGAAGCTTCATCACTACAACAAGAGGCTACCGATACTGATTCAACACAAGAACCATCCGTGGAGTCCGGTGCTGAGGTACAGCCTCACGTTGAGCAAGAGGAAGACATTCCAGCCTTCACGCCGACACCAAATACAATAGAAAATGAATTCGGTGTTCCACAAGAAGAAGATTGGCTACTGGATGAGCCTGAATTGGAGCTGGAAACTGAGTCGACCAACGATTCAGAAGAAGAATTCAATTTTGATGAGCTAGATCTTCCAGAATTCAGCGAAGAAGATGCTCTAGCATCTATGGCTGGCGAACCTGCGTTAGAAACGTCCGAGTCCGTTGAACCAGAACAAGTTGAAGCAGGCTTACCAGCTGAGTCCGAAGAAGAGTTCAATTTTGACGAGCTGGATCTTCCAGAATTCAGTGAAGAAGATGCCCTGGCGTCCATGGCTGGCGAACCTGCGTTAGAAACGTCCGAGTCCGTTAAACCAGATCAAGTCGAAGCTGACTTACCAACCGAGTCCGAAAAAGAGTTCAATTTTGATGAGCTCGATTTGCCAGAGTTCAGTGAAGAAGATGCACTGGCGTCTATGGCTGGCGAACCTACGTTAGAAACGTCCGAGTCCGTTAAGCCAGAACAAGTTGAAGCCGACTTGTCAGCTGAGTCCGAAGAAGAGTTCAATTTTGACGAGCTGGATCTTCCTGAGTTTAGTGAAGACGACGCATTGGCGTCTATGGCTGGCGAACCTGCGTTAGAAACGTCCGAGTCCGTTGAGCCAGAACAAGTTGAAGCCGACTTGCCAACTGAGTCCGAAGAAGAGTTCAATTTTGATGAGCTCGATTTGCCAGAGTTCAGTGAAGAAGATGCACTGGCGTCTATGGCTGGCGAACCTGCGTTAGAAACGTCCGAGTCCGTTGAGCCAGAACAGGTTGAAGCCGACTTGCCAGCTGAGTCCGAAGAAGAGTTCAATTTTGATGAGCTCGATTTGCCAGAGTTCAGCGAAGAAGATGCCTTGGCGTCGATGGAAGAAGAGCCAGAATTACCGAGCTCTGAGACTGCAGATATAGAACCAATCTCCGGTGAGGATGAAGAGTTAAGTTTTGACGACCAAGATCTTCCAGAGTTCAATGAGGAAGATGTTCTCGCGTCAATGAACGAGGGTGCGCCAGAGAGCCCTAAGGTTGAAGCAGAGACATCGAGACCAGCTATTCAAGCCGATAACGATCATGATGCTTTGTTTGAAGTATTTGCGCAGCAAAACGGCTTTGATACTGACCCAGAAGTGCAGCCAACAGCGACAGAGGGTGAGCCGCTCAGTAATTTGGATGATGAATCATCAATGGCTAACCTTCTTGCGGAAGACGCAAACTCAGAAGTATTTGAAGGTAAACTAGACAGTGACACCATCGCAAGTGCAGGTATGGATTTTGAAACCATGCTTGATGTTGGAGATGATTGGGATGGCTTTAAACCCGCTGCTGATAACGTAAGTTCTACTGAAGAAGTGCCTGAGGACCAGCGTGATGTTTGGAATTCGAGTGATGCACTAAGTCAGCCAGAGATCGCGCAAGAAAACTGGGCAGAGCAAAGCGACTTGGATGACTTCGACCCGAAGAAAAATCAATTTATGACGATTGATGAATTGATGGCTCAGGTCGACAGAGAAGGTGGTGAGTTCGAAGAAGAAGACCTTAAGCTCGATGTCGGATTGAACGAGTTTCCAGATGTTATCGGCGAGATCGGCGATATTGACGTAGATAACAATGCTGAAGCGGCTGGGAAACTGGATTTGGCTAAAATCTATCTCGAGATGAACGATTCTCAAGGGGCGATTAAACTACTAGAAGAGGCGATTGTTTACGGTGAGGATGATATTCGCCGCGAAGCAAAAAGCCTGATTGACGCCATTAATGGCCGATAAACCGAAACAAAAGGGTAGCGTTTGCTACCCTTTTTGTGTCCCGTTAGTAGGATGCTACCTTTATGTCACCCTTGGTGAAACTGGCAACTTGAGGTGACTTGAGTATATACTTCCCGCCCCATTTTAGAGTTCGAAGGTTAAGATGAGAATCGCATTAGGTATCGAGTACAACGGTACAAACTACTTTGGTTGGCAGCGCCAAAGAGAAGTGAAAAGTGTCCAAGAAGAGCTAGAGAAAGCATTGTCCGTCGTCGCTAATCACCCAGTTGAAGTTCAGTGTGCTGGTCGGACAGACGCAGGCGTGCATGGCACGGGACAAGTTGTGCACTTTGATACCAACGTTACTCGAAAAATGGTAGCTTGGACCATGGGCGCAAACGCGAACATGCCAAGCGATATAGCGGTTCGTTGGGCTAAGGAAGTTTCAGATGATTTCCATGCAAGATTCTCAGCGACAGCTCGCCGTTATCGTTACATTATTTTCAATCATGCTTTACGTCCAGGCATCCTAAACTCGGGGGTTAGTCACTATCATGGTGA
Source organism: Vibrio sp. Vb0349 (assembly GCF_033338975.1). Taxonomy (NCBI): domain Bacteria; kingdom Pseudomonadati; phylum Pseudomonadota; class Gammaproteobacteria; order Vibrionales; family Vibrionaceae; genus Vibrio; species Vibrio sp. Vb0349. The sequence continues at coordinate 74,321 of NZ_JAWOTS010000011.1, forward strand.
GCTCGACGAGAAAAAAATGCATGAAGCAGGGCAGTTCCTACTTGGCGAAAATGATTTTACGTCGTTTCGCGCGGCGCATTGTCAGTCTCGCAGCCCATTTCGAAACTTGATGCATCTGAACGTTACGCGCCATGGGAACTATGTGGTTATTGATATTAAAGCTAATGCGTTCGTGCATCATATGGTTCGTAATATCACGGGTAGCTTGATAAAAGTTGGACGTGGCGAAGAGAGTCCTGAATGGATCAAGTGGTTATTAGAAGCCAAAGATCGCAAACTAGCGGGTGCGACAGCGAAAGCGGAAGGTCTGTACCTGGTAGATGTAGACTACCCAGAAGAGTTTGGGTTACCTGAAGTGCCGATCGGTCCACTGTTTTTACCAGATAATTTGAACTAATTTTACAAACTTATTTCAAAATATCGGTAGTGTTTACATTGAATGTGAACGGAAAACATACGCTATTTACGATATCAAAAATAGGTACAACCAGTTTTTTATCTACAGTAGCTGCAAGATATGGTTTAATCCGTCGGTATTATGTCGAATTTATATCTTTCGCAATGAAGCGGAAGAGTTGAGAGAAAAGGTCTTCCATGAGTTGGCTTGAAAAGATTTTAGAGAAAAGCAATCTAGTAAGTTCACGCAAAGCTTCTATCCCAGAAGGTGTGTGGACTAAATGTACCTCTTGTGAACAGGTTTTATACCATGCTGAACTAGAGCGTAACTTAGAAGTTTGTCCAAAGTGTAACCATCACATGCGTATGAAAGCGCGTCGTCGTTTGGAAACATTTTTAGATGAAGGTAATCGAGTTGAATTAGGTTCTGAACTTGAGCCACAGGATAAACTGAAATTTAAAGATTCTAAACGATACAAAGAGCGTATCTCTGCTGCACAAAAAAATAGCGGTGAGAAAGATGCGCTAGTTGTGATGCAGGGTGAATTGCTTGGTCTGCCGCTTGTGGCGTGTGCGTTTGAATTCTCCTTTATGGGTGGTTCAATGGGTTCAGTCGTTGGTGCTCGCTTTGTGAAAGCAGTGGATGCAGCCATTGAAAATAACTGTGCGCTTGTTTGTTTCTCAGCAAGTGGTGGTGCTCGTATGCAAGAGGCTTTAATGTCTCTTATGCAAATGGCAAAAACCAGTGCTGCGCTTGAGCGTTTATCAGAAAAAGGTCTGCCGTTTATTTCTGTTCTAACTGACCCTACAATGGGTGGTGTATCAGCAAGTTTGGCTATGTTGGGTGATATCAACATCGGTGAACCTAAGGCCCTCATTGGCTTTGCTGGTCGTCGTGTAATCGAGCAAACTGTACGTGAAGATCTTCCTGAAGGTTTCCAGCGTAGTGAGTTCCTACTTGATCACGGTGCTATTGATATGATCGTTGACCGTCGTGAAATGCGTCAGCGTGTGGGTGGTCTTATCGCTAAGATGACTAACCACAAGTCTCCTTTGGTGGTTTCGGTTAACGAATCTCCAAATGAAGAGCCATATTCTGTACCAGAAGCGGACGAAAAAGGGTAAAGTATCAACTAACATAAAAACCAAAGAATTTAATGGTTAAAGTTAGATGACCCAAAACCCAACTCCTCAAGCCACATCTTCATTAGAGATGTGGCTTGATTATTTAGCAAATATTCATTCCTCAGCAATTGATCTAGGCTTAGACCGTGTCCAAGCGGTAGCAAACAAAGCCAATCTTACCAAACCAGCTCCAACCGTAATCACCGTTGCCGGAACCAATGGCAAAGGCTCAACGTGTGCGTTAATGGAAGCCATTTTACTTGATGCTGGCTATTCAGTCGGTGTTTACAGTTCTCCGCACCTGATTCGTTACAACGAGCGTGTACGCATTAATGGCGTCGATGTTGTAGATGCAAAGCACTGTGAAGCATTCGATTATGTAGAAAAGCAGCGTGGTGATATTAGCCTTAGCCTCTTTGAATTCGGTACACTTGCTGCGCTACGTATTTTCCAAGTAGAGAAAGTTGACGTTGTCTTACTTGAAGTAGGACTTGGCGGTCGTCTAGACGCCACTAACGTTGTTGACCATGATGTTTCTGTTATTACGAGCTTAGCGATCGATCATGTGGATTGGCTTGGTGATGACATCAATGTTATTGGCTTTGAAAAAGCGGGCATTTACCGTTCAGGGAAGCCAGCAATTTGTGGTCAACCAACGCCACCAGCGACCGTGGCGGCTCATGCTGACGATATTGGTTCTGAGTTCTTCCAAGTAGGTATTCAGTACGATTACCAACTAACTGATAATGGTTGGAAATGGAGCAGTGGGGCATTTGAGTTAGAGGATTTACCAATCCCATCGCTACCATTACAAAATGCAGCCACTGCACTGATGGCACTAGGGGCTTCGGAATTGCAAATCACTGACATAAATATTGTCAATGGCTTGAATAATGCTCGTTTGGCGGGGCGTATGCAGGTACTGCATCACGAACCTGAAATAGTCCTTGATGTCGCTCATAACCCGCACTCTGCTGAGTATTTGGTAGAGAGAGTGAAGCAACAATATCTGGGTAAGAATATCCATATTGTGGTTGCAATGCTGCATGACAAGGACATTAAAGCAACCATTGAAGCTCTAACTCCAGTTGCAACACAATGGTATCCAGCGTCGCTTACTGGACCGAGAGCGGCGACCGCTGATGAATTGTGCCAATACTTACCTGATGGGCAAGTTCATTTTGAAAACCCTGTTGACGCCTTCGAGAGTGCGAGAAGCCACGCAAAGACAGGAGACGTTATTCTGGTGGTTGGCTCATTCCATACCGTCGGAGAGGTATTGGAACATTGGCAATCAAATAATAAATAAGTAAAGGTATTTTGATGGCAAGTAAATTCCAAAGTCGTTTAGTCGGCACCATCATTCTAGTCGCAGTCGGAGTCATTGTTCTTCCCGATGTGCTAGATGGTAAGAAACTGCACTACAAAGAAGAATTTGCCAGTATTCCTATCAAACCAGAACTTGATAGTGATGTGGAAAACTTCGAAATATTAGAGCCAGTGGAAGACGACATTACGTTACCGGATTCTCCGGTTGAAGCTGTAGTGCAAGAACGTGAGGATGCTCAAGTAGCCGTTTCTGAGCCCGAGCCAGCGCCAACATCTAAACCTGAGGTCATCAAACAACCAGAGCAAGTTGAGGTCGTCACTCGTCCTGTTCAAGAGAAAAATCAATATGAAGATTCAGCTTGGATCATTCAGTTGATGGCACTTAAGAATCACGAAAATGCTGTCGCGCTTGTCGCGGATTTGCAAAAGCGTGGTTATCAAGCTCACACAAAGAAAGAAAACGAGTTTACGAGAGTGATTGTTGGCCCTGATGTGTCAAAAAGTAAACTTGAACGACAAGTTCAAGAATTACAAAAAATTACAGGTTCAAAAGGTCAATTGCTTAAATTTAAGCCATTAAATCCATAAGAAAACGTTTGCGTCAGCATTTTTTCTGTTAAAATGCGCGCCAACTTAAGATGAAGAAAAGATGAATTGGATAGATTTTATCATTTTAGGTGTGATCGGATTTTCAGCTCTGATCAGTTTAGTTCGCGGTTTTGCTAAAGAAGCTTTGTCTTTGGTGATTTGGTTTGGAGCGTTTTTTATCTCCAGTAATTACTATGCCAAATTGGCGGTGTACTTCACCAACATCGAAGATGATATGTTTCGTAACGGAGCGGCGATTGCGGCGTTATTTGTCGCAACCTTGGTAGTTGGTGCAGTGGTGAATTACGTCATTGGTCAACTGGTACAAAAAACAGGGCTATCAGGTACGGACCGAATTCTCGGGATTGTATTTGGTGGTCTACGCGGAGTCTTAATTGTTTCTGCGGTGCTGTTTTTTATGGATGCGTTTACTGCATTCCCAAGCTCGGATTGGTGGAAAGATTCACAGTTGATCCCTGAGTTCAGCCGTATCATCGCCCCATTCTTCGAGCATTTACAAGCAACATCAAGTTTTCTGTCTGGCACTATCTAGTAGTGCCAGCTACTGTCGCAAATCGAGGATTAGGACATGTGTGGTATTGTTGGAATCGTGGGCACAACGCCTGTAAACCAGTCTATTTATGACGCGTTAACGGTGTTACAGCATCGTGGCCAAGATGCCGCTGGTATTTGTACCATAGAAAGCAATCGTTTTCGTCTACGTAAGGCGAACGGTTTAGTCAAGGATGTATTTGAAGCAAGACACATGCAACGCCTGCAAGGCGAGGTCGGAATTGGTCATGTTCGTTACCCTACAGCAGGCAGTTCAAGCGCTTCAGAAGCTCAACCTTTCTACGTAAACTCTCCTTTCGGTATTACACTTGCCCACAACGGTAACTTGACTAACGCTAACGAAGTTCGTCAGAAGCTGTTTGAAAAAGATCGCCGTCATATCAATACCACTTCAGACTCTGAAGTATTACTAAATGTACTGGCGCACGAAATTGACTCAGTAAAAGGAAATGTCACGACCGAAGACGTATTCCGCGCAGTCACCAATGTTCATCGCACAATTCGCGGTGCTTATGCTGTGACCGCCATGATCATTGGTCATGGTATGATTGCATTTCGTGACCCACACGGTATTCGCCCGCTCTGTTTAGGTAAGCGTGAAGTTAACGGCAGAGCAGAGTACATGGTTGCGTCTGAATCGGTGGCATTGGATGCGGTCGGTTTTGATTTCGTCCGTGATGTTGCACCTGGTGAAGCGATTTACGCAACGTTTGACGGTGAGCTTTACACGAAGCAGTGTGCAGATAATCCTAAGCTGAACCCTTGTATTTTCGAGTTCGTGTACTTTGCTCGTCCAGATTCGTTCATCGATAAAATTTCGGTATACAGTGCTCGCGTTGAAATGGGTAAAAAGCTGGGCGAACGTATTCGTGAAGATTACGCAAACCTTGATATCGATGTTGTCATTCCTATCCCTGAAACGTCTTGCGACATTGCACTGCAAATCGCTCAAGCGATCGATATCCCTTATCGCCAGGGTTTCGTGAAAAACCGTTATGTTGGACGTACGTTTATCATGCCTGGCCAGCAACAACGTAAGAAATCAGTACGTCGCAAGTTGAATGCTATTCGTTCGGAATTCAAAGGTAAGAATGTGTTGCTGGTGGATGACTCTATTGTTCGAGGTACAACGTCAGAGCAGATTATTGAGATGGCTCGTGATTCTGGTGCCAAGAAAGTGTACATGGTCTCAGCGGCTCCTGAAGTTCGTTTCCCGAACGTATACGGCATTGATATGCCAAGTGCTACAGAGCTTATTGCCCATGGCCGTGACAACGATACAATTTGTAAGCAGATTGGTGCCGATGCGCTTATTTATCAACGTCTAGAAGATTTGGTAGAGGCGGTAGGTCTTGGAAACCAAGATATTACTCAGTTCGATACATCCGTGTTTAACGGCGAATACGTAACGGGTGATATTGACCAACAATACCTAGATTTTTTAGATGGTCTTCGTAATGATGATGCGAAAACACAACTTGAAATCCAACAGGATTTAGCAAATCTAGAGCTTCATAACGAAGGCGCATAGGATGCGCTTTCTTAAGTCGTAAAAAAACCAGAGCTTTGGCTCTGGTTTTTTGTTTTCGCTATCTAGTTAGTGAATGTTATAAGCGATCACAAAGTCAATAAAGAGGCGAACTTTCTCTGGCAGGTGGTCTTTGTGGTTGTAAAGCATATAAATGTCGCGCGGGTTTGCACTCCAATCTGGCAGTATGCGTACCAAATCGCCGCTCTCGATGTACTCTTTGATCATGACATCTGGCATTAGTGTGATGCCTAAACCTTCGGAACAAGCACTGCGCACCACATTGAGCGCGTTTGCTTGAAAACGACCACGATCAACATTCACCACAGACTCGCCTTTGCTATTAATTAAGGTCCACTTAATAAGCGGGTACCCTTTTAGCAATGAATGGTTAGAGAGCTCTTCTGCATGATGTGGCGCAGGATTCGAGGTTAGATAGTCAGGGCTTGCAACGAGAATATCCTTCACTTCGCCAATCTTACGCGCGATGAGGCTAGAGTCGCGTTGAGGTCCCACTCGAAAAATTACATCCCATTCAGTAGGGTCAAGCTTGTCCGCATTATTCTCTGTCGTTAGCTCAATGTTGATGTCCGGGTACTGCTTCATAAAGCTGTTGAACATCGGCATCATCATTCGTTTAGTTAAGTTGTAAGGCGCGGATATCTTAATCTTGCCGGATGCTCCTCGGCAGTCGTCAGTGATTTCCTCTGCTGCGGTTGTTAGCCTTTGTAGTAAAGGAGAGCACTCATGGTAAAAACGTTCCCCTGCTTCAGTGAGCGAAAGTTTGCGAGCATGACGGTTCAATAGTCGAAGATTGACAGAGTCTTCTAGCGCTTGAATGCGTCGGGTGATGGTCGCAACCGGGATCATGGTTTTTCGCGAAGTTGCGGTGTAGCTCCCATTTTCGACAACCAGTCGAAACAGGTTTAAGTCATCTAATTTCATATTTCCAGACACATTAAATTACCGATTACGGTTAATTTATAATTAACTTTGTGATCAAAGCTTGCTTTAAGTCAACATGTTGCATCATTTGAACACAGCAACCCTGTTTGAGTAAATACTGTTATACGCCGTAATATTTGTATTAATGCAGTTTCCGAGCTAAGTTTTATAACAAGGCAAAGCGGCCTCAGGTCTTGCTGTGACACGTTTTGCTGGAAGTAAACACAACAAAAATAATGACTTAATAATAAATCTGTTTTTTTGACTGAGCTTTGTGAGGGATAAAGGTATGTTTAAGACTCACAGTCAAACGGCAATGGTCTCGGCACAGGAAGTGATTAATCAAAAACTAATAATGTTGGTGGACGATGATCCAATATTTCGTAAAGTAACCAATGCCTATTTAGAAAGTCAGGGTTTTAAAGTAGTAGAAGCAGAAAACGGCCTAGAAGCGCTTCAACAACTCAGGGAATGCCAACCCGATCTTATCTTATGTGATTTATCGATGCCGGTCTTAGATGGTATCGAGTTCGTCGAAGAAGTTAGTCTCGAATACCCATATATGCCGCTTATCGTGGTATCAGGCACGGATGAAATGTCCGATGTCGCGAAAGCGTTGCGATTTGGTATTAAAGATTTTCTTCCTAAACCGATAGGTAATTATGAGCACCTATCTCAGGCGATAGAGAATACGCTAGAAGATACCGATAGCCACTTCTCAGAACAACGTGACTTTTCAAGTCAGTGGTTCAGGGTTGATGATGGTGGTGAAATCCCAGATGAACAAGAGCTGTATTGGCATCTGGAATATTTACAACAGAATCCGAGTGCGGCAAGAGATTTACTGCAAGCGCTATTGCCAGAGAAGGATGCTGCTCAGGGAGATTGGCGCTGCTCGTACCGTTTATTGCAATCGACGGATGTGATGCCCTTGGTTTTCGATTATCGTTGGTTAATGAATGGTCAATTTGCGTTTTATCTAGTTGATTCTGCTTCCCAAGCTAATGATGGAGTTGCGACGACATTGCTCGTTAGGGCATTGTTTGACGACTATCTCCGTAACTTGAAAAGTTTCAGTGCTGATCTTAAGGACATGGTAGGGATCATTGAAAAAGGAATTGAGTGTTCGGAGTGTGCGGGTGCAGTCAATGCTGTGTTTGGTGTCGCCGACCTCGCTTCATCCTCGGTCTCTATATTGCCTGCGGGTTTAGATAGCCATTGGTCTGACGGAAATATGAATCAACACATCGCAGCAGGTAACCGTTTAGGGGGAGGAAGTATGAAAAACTTCATCACCCGCGATTTACCGCTTAGTGTTGCAGGACAGTTGTCTATCGGGTGTTTAGGTTCTTCAAGTTTTAGTTTAAGTATTACCCGGAAATCCCGACTAGTATAATTATGACTTGCAAACCAATAAGCAGCGTCCTTACGCTGCTTATTATCTTTTTAGAACCACCAAAACAACATACGTTTAGTTTAATAACCTTACTTTTTACTGGTGTTTAGATTTGGCTGTTTAATGTATAGTCAGCGCTTAAAACAATAATGACCCATTTGTGCAACGATAATTTAACGCTGTGCCTTGGGAGAAGCAAAGTCAACTAGTGAGAAGACACATCATGGCAGACAAAGATTTTAAAGAGCCTTATAATATTTTTTACTTTTTAGGTTTTATTGCAGTTCTTTTGATCCCAACACTTCCTGCAACGCTAACCTGGCTTCGTGTAATGAATGGTTACGCAGGCTTTTAATCTAGCTATTTTGTACCGGAGTTCACCATTCGTATTAAGCGTTACTTTTTCAATACTGTTGGTGGACTCTGTATTGTGCTCGGCATAGCCGGCATAGCCCTTCCACTTTTACCCACCACACCTTTTATTTTGCTTGCTAGCGCATGTTTTATGCGTGGTAGCCCCGCATTTCATCAATGGTTACATAACCACAAAACGTTTGGACCCATTCTCGACAATTGGCATAAGCATCGGGCTGTTACTTCAAAAGTAAAAAAGCGTGGTGCGATTTTTATTGCGCTTAGTTTCATGGTTTCAATCGTTGTTGTCCCCCTCGTTTGGGCAAAAATTGGTCTTTTAGTGATGCTAATCGTTTTACTCAGCTGGTTTATGCGTCTGCCTGTGATTGAGTTGGTTGCTGACCGAGAAGAAAATCACTAAGATTGTAGAGAATAGTGTGCCCGCTCTTCGAGTGGGCGTTTGTATTTTCAGCGCCTGTGACTTTTACGAAAATAAGCACATAGTGGTGAAAACCTATTGTTCGTTGCCCTCGTGATACTGCGATTAGAGAGGGCGATGAGCCAATCTAAGTAAATCGGTATTATGACTACAGAAACAATTTCACTGATCAAATCTAGCATCAAAAGCATCCAAGACTACCCAAAGCCAGGCATTCTATTTCGTGATGTGACGAGCCTTCTTGAAGACGCGAAAGCATACCAAGCAACGATCAACTTACTTGTTGAACGTTACAAAGATATGGGCTTTACCAAGGTTGTGGGTACGGAAGCTCGTGGCTTTCTATTTGGCGCGCCTTTAGCGCTTGAGCTAGGTGTTGGTTTTGTACCAGTGCGTAAACCAGGCAAGCTACCACGCCCTACTGTTGCTCAATCTTATGAGCTTGAATACGGCGTTGATACACTAGAAATCCATACAGATGCCATCGTTGAAGGCGACAAAGTACTGGTTGTCGACGATTTATTGGCAACGGGCGGTACTATTGAAGCGACGACTAAGCTGATTCGCCAACTGGGTGGTGAAGTTGAGCACGCTGCGTTCGTTATCAACCTACCAGAAATCGGTGGCGATAAACGTTTAGAAGCACTAGGTCTAAACGTGTACAGCATCTGCGATTTTGAAGGACATTAATACATTCAATGAGTTATTTAGCTTTAGCGCGAAAATGGCGTCCTAATCAGTTTGACCAAGTTGTCGGACAAAAACATGTCCTGACGGCGTTGGAAAACGCACTGGCGCAAAACCGTTTACACCATGCTTATCTGTTCAGCGGGACTCGTGGTGTGGGTAAAACGAGTATCGGTAGGCTGTTTGCCAAAGGCTTGAACTGCGAAACCGGCATTACCGCGACACCTTGTGGTAAGTGTGATACTTGTCGTGAAATTGATGAAGGTCGCTTTGTCGATCTTCTTGAAATCGACGCAGCATCACGTACTAAAGTTGAAGACACTCGTGAACTGTTAGACAACGTTCAATACAAACCTGCTCGTGGACGTTTTAAAGTGTACCTCATCGATGAGGTGCACATGCTATCGCGTCACTCTTTCAATGCGTTGTTGAAAACCCTGGAAGAGCCGCCAGAGTATGTGAAGTTCTTACTCGCAACAACTGATCCACAAAAGCTGCCTGTCACTATATTGTCGCGTTGTCTTCAGTTTCATCTGAAACCAATCAGCGTTGATGAGATTCACCAGCAACTTGATTACATCCTAGGTCAAGAGCAAGTTTCAGCAGAGCCAAAAGCGTTGGGTATGATCTCACATGCTGCAGATGGCAGTATGCGTGATGCTCTTAGCTTGACTGATCAAGCAATTGCTTTAGGTAACGGTGCGGTGCAAGCCGATATTGTCAGCCACATGTTGGGGACGATTGATACCGACCAAGCGATTCACTTACTAGAGTCAATCAGCAGCAAGCAACCTCAACAAGCCATGGATAAAATCCAGCAATTAGCAGCAAATGGTGTTGAGTGGGATGGTTTGTTGCAGCAAGTCGCAACACAGCTTCATCGAATTGCGATGTATCAAGCGCTGCCAGCGTCGCTAGACCGAGCGCAGCCAGATGCAGAAAGAATCGAGTTGTTGAGTAAAGCACTAAGTCCGCAAGACGTTCAGCTTTACTACCAAATTGCATTGAAAGGTCGTGAAGATTTGACTCTCTCGCCAAATGGGCGAGTCGGTCTGGAAATGATTGTGCTGCGTATGATGGCGTTCCGCCCATCAAGTAACAGTGGGGCAAATGTTGTTTCCAGTAACTGCGAATCAGCTTCAGCCCCAGTTCAAAGTGCCAGTCAATCAAAGACTGCACCAGCTCGGACAGTAGCAGCTCCTCGAGCTCAGCAGCCGAGTCCAGCACAAAGCTCACCACAAGTGGCGCCTCAACCTTCATCCAATTCACAACCTGAATATCACGCGAGTGGATATGAGACGGTTCCGCCACAGTATGATATGGCGCCGCCGATGAGCGAAAACCCTGCACCGCAACATGAAACGCCACCTCAACAAGTGCAAGAGAGCGTTTCAACACCGGCGCGCGGTGGTCTAAGCGGTTTACGTCACCAATTACGTTCTCAGCGTCAAGGCCTACAACAGAACACTCCTCAAAATGGTGGCTCAAAAAAGCCTAAAGCGGCATCTGCACAACCAGAATCGGTTATCGACCGAGTAGCGCAATTGCATGGCAATTCCGCGCAGGTGTCGCCAAACTCAGCTCCGAAGTCGACGGAGCCACAAGTTGAGGAAGCGTATCGCTGGCGTCCAAGCAAGCCTGTTGAGACAAAAGTAAATACAAAACTGACACCTACGCAGCTCAAGCAGGCACTTGAGCATGAGAAAACGCCTGAAATGGCACAAAAGCTCATCGATGAGTCATTAGAACATAATGAATGGGCGAAGCTAATCAGCTTAATGGAGATCCCTAAGCTGGTAGAGCAACTTGCGCTAAACTCTCATTATAGTAAGGAAGGAACAACCGTTTCGTTACTATTGAGAAGCAGCCAAGCTCATTTGAATACTGATAGAGCTCAAGCCGAATTGCTCAAAGCACTTAATACCGTGTTAGGTGAAGAGTGCCACATGAGCATCGAAATAGGGGAGAGTGGAGAAACACCACTTGAACTGAGAGATAGGCTCTACCAAGAGAAATTACAGCAAGCGCTGAACAGTTTAGAAAACGATCCAAATGTTCAATTTATTGAACGTCGTTTTGCTGCAGAGCTTGATAAAGATAGTGTGCGCCCTATCTAATAATCGAATGGAATGGGGTTGAAAACCCAAAGGTATAACCCCATTAATTGATGCAACACCTCATTAAACCAGAGAGATAAACATGTTTGGTAAAGGCGGTATGGGCAACCTAATGAAGCAAGCCCAGCAAATGCAAGATCGCATGCAAAAGCTTCAAGAAGAAATCGCGAATATGGAAGTAACTGGCGAGTCTGGTGCTGGCCTAGTTAAAGTTACTATCACTGGTAGTCACAGCGTACGTCGTGTTGACATCGATGAAAGTTTGATGGAAGACGACAAAGAAATGCTTGAAGATCTGATCGCTGCGGCGTTCAACGATGCAGCCCGTCGTGTTGAAGAAACTCAAAAAGAGAAAATGGCTTCTGTAACTGGCGGTATGCAACTACCACCAGGCATGAAAATGCCATTCTAATCTGCTGATATTTAATTAAGCGGACTTTTAATGCGTACCAGTCATATGCTGGAGCAATTGATGGAGGCCTTACGTTGTCTACCTGGGGTTGGCCCCAAGTCAGCGCAGCGTATGGCCTTTCATTTGTTACAGCGCGATAGAAAAGGCGGTTTGCAGCTTGCAGATGCGCTGAGTCAGGCAATGACAGAAATAGGTCATTGTACTGAGTGTCGAACCTTCACCGAAGAAGAAGTCTGTCACATTTGTACCAACCCAAAACGCCAAGAAAATGGTCAAATTTGTGTGGTAGAAAGCCCGGCAGACATCGCAGCCGTTGAAGCAACAGGCCAATATTCTGGTCGGTATTTTGTTCTTATGGGGCATTTGTCGCCATTAGATGGTATTGGTCCAAGTGATATTGGATTAGATGTCCTTGATTACCGCTTACGTCGCGGTGATATTACCGAAGTGATTTTGGCGACAAACCCAACAGTTGAAGGTGAAGCCACTGCCCACTACATCGCAGAGCTATGTAAAGAGCACCAAGTTGATGCCAGCCGCATCGCGCATGGTGTGCCTGTCGGTGGGGAGCTAGAGCTTGTTGATGGCACGACGTTGTCACATTCGCTATTAGGTCGACACAGAATTTAATAAAAAGCCGCTGAATTCAGCGGCTTTTTTGATTTTGGGAGTTAGGAACGATTAATCGTTCGATTCTTTACCAAGAAGATTTTTGTAGATAACCGCACCAAGCACGCCACCCACAATAGGAGCAATCCAGAACAGCCATAGCTGAGAAACCGCCCAGTCACCCACATATACTGCGACTGCCGTGCTACGAGCAGGGTTTACTGACGTATTGGTGACAGGAATGCTGATCAGGTGAATGAGAGTCAAACACAGGCCAATTGCGATAGGTGCAAAGCCTTGTGGCGCACGTTTGTCTGTTGCACCCATAATGACAATCAGGAACATCATCGTCATGACAACTTCAGTCACAAGTGCAGCGATCATCGAGTATTGGCCTGGAGAGTGTTCACCATAACCATTGGCGGCAAAGCCAGAACCCACAACATCGAATCCTGCTTGTCCAGATGCAATAACGTAAAGCACACCACCTGCGATAAGCCCGCCGATAACCTGTGAGATGATGTAGGGAGCAACGTCTTTTGTCTCAAAACGACCGCCAGCCCAAAGGCCAACTGTCACTGCAGGGTTCAAGTGACAACCTGAAATATGACCGATAGCAAATGCCATCGTCAGAACGGTTAAACCGAATGCCAAAGAAACGCCCAACAGACCAATACCCACTTCAGGGAAACCCGCAGCCAACACCGCGCTACCACAGCCGCCTAACACTAGCCAGAACGTGCCAAAAGCCTCAGCCAAATACTTATTCATGTTCTTTCCTGATCTTTAATTAAATGACCCGCTGAACATAGTCGAGAATTGTCAATAAATTGTGAGGGAGATCGCGAAAAAACCGCAAATGGAACGCTATGTGGCAAGAGTTCTCAAGGGTGAGATAAAAAGCAGAGGGGGAAAGTGCTAAATCTTGAGTTTGCTTTGATTACTGCCTCGGAGAGAAACAACCGAGGTACTAACTTTAAACGTGTGGTCTAGAGTCGCATTACGTCAATTGTTCTAATTCAGTGATGTTGTCGAGTGCTTCTTGATTGGTGTTGCCGCATACAATCGGACACGGTTTAAAATCGTGACAGACTTTAGGGCGTTCAGGCTTACCAAATAGCTTGCACAAATTGTCGTCGTTGAGTTGCACACAACGAACACCTGCAGGTTTGCCCTTGGGCATTCCAGGTATTGGTGAAGAGATACTTGGCGCAATACAGCACGCTCCACATCCTAATCGACAATCCATAATGTAAACCTCTTAAAAATTAAGGGGGCAATTATGGTCATTTTGACGTGGATTGGAAGAGTGAAGAAAGAAAAAAATAAAAGGGCGCGCTTAACATTACGCTCCCTTTTTGGTTTTTTGCTTTTAAATCATCGTGATTATTTTAAGAAACGGTTATAAACAAACAACAGAATAAATGCGCCTAGTGTTGCGGTAATGATACTACCAATGTTGACGCCAGTGGCTCCGCCGAAACCGAGAATGCCGCCAAGGAAGCCACCGACAAATGCCCCTGCAATACCAAGTAACATTGTTGCAATCCAACCGCCCCCATCTTTTCCTGGCATGAGCCATTTAGCAAGTGCGCCGGCGATTAAGCCCAAAATAATCCAAGAAATAATACCCATGAAAACTCCTTAATGCCTTCTTGATCAATTGAGTAATGGAAACTTGTTTAAGGATAGAACAGTAAAACGAAAGTAGTTGAATATCTCCACCGTTATGTGGGAAGGATGCAAGATCTTCTCAAAACTTGAACTTTTGCGTTGAGAAGAGTATAAATCGCCCCCTAAATTCCCTTGGTGAGACCTGAAGTATGAGCACTCCATTTTGGCAAAGTAAATCGTTAGAGCAGATGACAGAAGAGGAATGGGAATCTCTCTGTGATGGTTGTGGCAAATGTTGTTTGCATAAGCTGATGGATGAAGATACCGATGAAATCTACTATACCAATGTGGCTTGTAGCTGGCTGAACAGTAAAACGTGTTCATGTAAGGATTACCCAAACCGTTTCACTTCGGGTGAAGAGTGCACCAAGCTGACCCGAGAAGACATCGACGATTTTACTTGGCTGCCACACACGTGCGCTTACCGTCTGTTGGCTGAAAAGCAGCCTTTACCAGAATGGCATCCGTTGATTACAGGCTCTAAGTCCGCAATGCATGCGGCAGGGGAAAGTGTCCGTAACAAAGTTGTTTACGAGATTGATGTGGTGGATTGGGAAGACCATATTTTAAATCATCCCAACCGTCCTTAGTCGAATAAAAACAAGCCTTTCATTGATTAAATGAAAGGCTTGTTTGCTATTGGGGCTCCCAACTTTGACGTCTCGCTAACGAAATGCTGCTCAGTTTATTATTTAGTGTTGTAAACTTAGGAGTATGATTTCAACGCTTTACACTTCTATTCCTGATTGTTTTGATCAGGATTGTTTCCTATGAGGTAAACATGACGTTTCATTTCCCCCAGAAACTGCGCCTGACATCTTGGGTGACATTATTCGCACTTGCCGTCATTATGTTCTCCCCAATGGCTGTTCATGCGACTGCTACTGACGATATCCAAGAGCCTTCTGCTGCCGAAATCTCGATTGACAACTTGAACCGAGAGATTGTGGATTTATCCCAAAGCCTCTCGCAAGCGAGTGGCGACGAGCGTGATGCCCTTCAACTGCAACTATTCCAAAAGAATGAAGAATTAAGAAGCCAGTTAGCGTCAGCGATTGAACGTGAAACTATCTCTCGCGACAAGCTGATCTTGCTAGTTAAAAAACAAGAACAATACTCTGAGGACGCGACGAACTATCTATCGGAAAAAATAAAGAAAGTCGTCGAGGATTTAAATAAGGCTAAGGATGAAGAGAAGCTTGCTCTTGTTAATGATTATCGAGAGCTACAGCGTTATCTTGATGTTAGCTTCGATTCGAGCTGGCAAAATCTCGCTTGGTTGAAGGAGCTAGGGGCCCAAAACGAGCGCGCAGAAGCGGAACTAAAAGATAAAATTGATAAACGTATGCGCTTACTGTCTGCTTCTATTGAGTACTTGAGTCAGCAAAGTGAGATCATTGGCTCCCAACTTTCGTCTAGCCCAGAGTCGGAAAAAGCGTCGTTGCAACTTAGTCAGCTCATTACTAAACAAAGGCTAAATATTGCGACAGAAAGCTTACGCAACCTGATTTCAATTGGTGATAAAGTCGGTTTAGAAACGTCTGAATACAAACGCCAAATTTTTGAAGTGACGGGTAATATCACCCATGATTTACTAAATACCAAAGTTGTGTGGTCAATACTGAGTCACTGGTCCAACTCGGCACTGGATTGGTTTGCCGAGAATGCACCGCAGCATATCTTCCAGTTGTTTGTTTTTGCGCTGATTTTATTGATCGCTCGCGGACTGGCTAAGTTAACGCGCAAAGTCGTCCGTAAAGCAGTTGCATCGAAAAACTTAAAACTTTCCCACTTGATGCAGGACTTCTTTATCTCGATGTCCGGCAAATTCGTGTGGGTGATCGGTATCATGGTGGGCTTATCTCAGCTTGGTTTGAACCTAGCGCCAATCCTAACCGGTTTCGGTATTGCTGGTGTGATTATTGGTTTCGCGTTGCAAGACACGTTATCCAACTTCGCGGCGGGTATGATGCTGCTTATTTATCGCCCATTTGATGTTGGTGATTTTGTGTATGCTGGCGGTGTGGATGGCAAGGTAAGCCATATGAGTTTGGTGAACACCACAATCCGTACGTTTGATAACCAAATTATTATTGTGCCTAACAGCAAAATCTGGGGAGATGTTATTAAGAACGTCACGCATGAACGCATTCGCCGCGTGGATATGGTGTTTGGCATTGGCTATGCGGATGACCTCTTAAAAGCGGAGTCAGTATTGTCTGATATCATTACCTCTCACCCTTCGGTACTTCGCACTCCAGAGCCAATGATCAAAGTTCATACATTAAATACGTCTTCTGTAGATTTTATTGTGCGTCCTTGGGTAAAAACGGATGATTACTGGGATGTATACTGGGATGTGACTAAAGAAGTGAAACTACGCTTCGACCGAGAAGGTATTTCGATTCCTTTCCCACAACAAGATGTGCATTTGCATATGGTGGAGAAGCAAGACGCTTAATCACAGATCCCAACTAGTGAAAGGCACTCTAGATAGAGTGCCTTTTTTGATCTTCGGTTAGCGCTATAGTTACAGTTCGTTAAAGAACACCAGTTTCGGCTCGCATTCTAACAAATTGTCGATCTGGCTAATCAAAAGAGCAAAGTGTTCTGTTTTACCATGAAGCTCAAATGCTTGTTGGTCTTTAAATTGCTCCTGAAAAACGAAGTGGCATGCATTGTCTTTATCTTGGAACAATTGATAACGAACACAACCTTCTTCATTGCGAGTAGGTTCAAGCGCTCGGGTAAGTACCTCTTTCAACTCTTGTTCTTTTCCCGGTTGTGCATGAAAGGTAGCCGTCAAGTGAATCATAATGTTTACTCTTTTTGTTATAGGTAACGCCCTTGGCGTTGCAGGAACTCAATTTTGTAACCATCAGGGTCGGTTACAAAAAAGAACGTTGCTAAATGCTTTTGTTGATGGTCAAAGGCTTTGATGTCACCAGTTTCAATGCCGAGAGATTTAATGCGTTTGTGGGCTTGTTCAATGTCCTCCACGCTGACGGCAAGGTGGCCGTAACCTGAGCCGTGAGTGTAGGGCTCACTTTGGTCGTGATTGTGCGTCAGTTCCAATTCAAAGCCAGTTTCTTGGTTGGCTAGATAGGTTAGAGAAAAGCCATCAAAGATGTATTGATCAGCGACTTCTAGTTCAAGTACGTCACAGTAAAATTGTAGAGAGCGGTCCAGATCACTTACTCGGATCATGGTGTGAATCATTTTTGTCATAGGTACTCCTTGATAGTCCGCATAGGTTAGCGATTTCAAAAGGAGTCTGGGTAGTACTCTAGTACGACAAATTAGAAGATGCTCAAGGGTTTATAATACGGATGCATAGCCTAGGATGGTTATTGCTCGGTTGGTTGCTATTAACTGTTAAGTTGCGCAAGTGCTTGACGAGTGGTCTCTTGAGGTTGGCGGGCGTAAGTGAGGCAAGCGCATCGAAGTAAGGAGGCAAAGTTGCTCACTTCACCATTGTATTCGAGTGCTTCTTGATAAACAGTGCTTATGAATTTAGGAACCGTCATGTTTTGAGCACTAGCGATTTCCTCAAGAATTGTCCAAAAGCTCGCTTCAAGTTTTACACTGGTCGCGTGACCATCAATACGGATAGAGCGGGTGATGAACTGATAGTTGTCTTGGGGTTGCTTAGCAAAGATTTCGCACATTTTCTTTATTCATATAATTAAAGACCCATAATTATTGTGGTGTACGATTTAAAACGTCAACTGTTTTCATGCATAAAAAAACGCTCCCTTGCGAGAGCGTTGAAACATCACGAGTTGTGAAGTAAGTGCAAGTTGATTATTTAATTTGTTGCTTCAAGTACTCGCCTAGTTGCGAGTGGTGCATGATTTTTGATACTGGAAGGATAGTTTCTGCAGGTCCCCAAGCAAATACGTTGACAGGAGTATGCGTATGAGTACCCGTCCCCCATACTGTGTTTTGCTTTGTTGCATGCTCACGCGCTAGCAAGTTGCCACGGTCGTTGTAAGGAAAGAAAGCATCAAAGTCATTGATTGCCGGTACGTTCTCTTCGCTTAAGTATTTGTGTCCAGCAAGTCGGTATGGATTTGGTTTACTTGCTAATACGCGTTCTGCTTGCTCAGGCGTAATCGAAAAATCGCTATTTGCGTTCACGACTTCCGCAAACTTCTCTGGAGTTTGCTCTTTCTTATTAAGCGCTTGGAATTCACTGATCATGCCGTAGTAACTTTTCTTTTGGTTGTATAAACCATCGAGGATCTCGAACTGACCAAAGTTGAAGTTTGGCGCGTAATCCTGATTTTTGAATGCTTCGCCGTCGCGTTTTTGTGGTTTAGGCAAGTTTGCTGATGAGTAGCTAAAGCCAAAAGAGCCGGTTTCGTGGTCAGCAGTAACAATGATCAGGGTGTCATCACGGCCTTTTGCCCACTCATAAACTGAGTTTACCGCTTCATCGAATTTAAGCATTTCATGCAGCATCGTACCTGCATCGTTACTGTGGCCAGCCCAGTCAATTTGGCCGCCTTCAACCATCAAGAAAAAACCGTCTTTGTCTTTTGAAAGAATGTCGATTGCTTTGATGGTCATTTCTTTCAGCGATGGCTGCGTGCGTTTTGGATCGTTTTTGCTTTGACTGTAGGCAATACCATCGTTCATGCCCGAGTAAGCAAAAAGTCCAAGTAATTTGTCACCTTTAGCTTGCGCGAGCATATCGCGGCTGAAAGCCAGGTTGTAACCTTGGTCTTGCGCCTCAGTAAGCAAGTTGCGTTCGTCTTTGCGTTTCGATTTTAGGTAGACATTTCCTTCAGTGAGCTTTTCAAGCTGCTCGTATGTCTCTCCTTTGTCGTTTGTCGACTTTGGAATCCAATGACGAAGTCCACCAGACATCATCACGTCTACGCCTGTTTCGAGCATATCCGCCGCAATACTGTTTTCTAGGGAGCGATGTGGTTGATGAGCGGCAAATGCTGCTGGCGTTGCGTGGGTCATACGCGTATCAGAGACGAGCCCAGTTGCCTTACCTTTACTTTTGGCTTTTTCCAAAATAGTTTCGACATGGTTGCCTTGGCTATCAATGCCAATGACTTCAGAAGCGGTAGGGATTCCTGTCGCTAGCATCGTAGCTGAGCACGCAGAGTCGACGACAATTGCATCTTCTGGATTGGTTAGTGATGATCCAATCACACCTTCTTGAGCGAGTTTGTATAACGCTGTGCTTTCGCCTTTGTAAACCGAGTTAGGTGCGTGTTTTGCGTAGGTCTCGAGTAAACCAACTTGTTGAGGACCCATGCCGTCGCCGATCATCAAAATGACGTTTTTGATTTCAGCTGAGAGTGCGTTGAAAGAGAGGGTAGATGCAGCCACTGCCGTAACGATTGGAGATACTAAGCGCTTCATTATATTTTCCTTGTTTATTGAAAGCGCAGGCATTAAAGCAATGATTTATGAAGGTTTTGTGTCGGTAATAAAAGTTTAACCAAATTGTCGTTTTTGTTTGGTTTTGCAGAAAAAATGAGTCGCTCTCTAACGTTCGTTAGTTTGGAAAGAAGAAAGCCCACAAACGTGGGCTTGGATTACGCTTAGGAGTTGAAAGCATGGACTAAAGTTATCCATTCAGTGCCTTCACAAGAAACCTAGTTTAGGGAGCAATAAACGAGCATGTATTATCGGGCCACAAGAGCGGTCGAATTCACTTACGTTTGCATCATATCGTTCTTTGGCTTATTAAATTATGGGCTGCAGTAAGTGTTTGGTTCAAATAGGATTTGTTGTCGTGACGATTATCAGACTGGTTATCAGACTAATGCCAGTATGATGCCACCAACGGTAAATGCCGCAGAAAGGTATTGACCCGCAGAATATGAGCCATCCTCTTCTTTCTCGATTTTATCGGGGTGATCCATGCCAAGCGCACCATGCGTGAAAGATTCGACCTTTTCACCAACAGATTTATCTTCTGCTTCTATTTTCTTGCTGTCGTGCTCGATTTGTTGCAGAGCGGCAAGTAGCGCTTTGCCTTCGGTCGAAAGCGTTACCTTATTGTGTTCGACTTTCAGCGGCGAAGCACTAGTTTCTTCTTGTGCAATACTTGCTTGTTTAGAGGCGACAGATTGTTTGGCATAGCTATTAACAGAAGTGCTTCCTACTGGATTCATCGAATACTCCTTGGAACATCGACACTCGGTCACTGAGTGCGGGTAAAAAGCAGTTATATTTTTATCGGCGGCAAAGTTTATTTCTGAAGCTATTTGGATAAAAACAGGTCTGCTTTTGCCGCTTCTAGTTTCTATTGGTGATCTTTAGCAAAAAATAGACCAGCAGGAAGCAGACCGTTGTCACTCTATGAACTCGGAGCGGTGTGATGATGCAACGCAACGACAAGGTAGTAACTTAAATTGAAGACCAGCTACTTACATTGAAGATCGTTATTGCGTTTAGTTAGATGTTGATATGCCGCCATGCGGTGAGCATCTTGTACATACCGTACTGGTGGTGCGAGAACCTCTAACTGATAGTCTGTATTATCAGAAAGCACGTTATCTGTTGGGCTAATTACAACCACTTTTAAGCTCGGGTTGCGGCTTAAGATTGATGCTGCCGTACCCAACCCTTGCTCGGTGTGAAACTTGCCCGCAACATGGACAATCTGAGCGCCTGGGTTGTCGTCTAGATAGCTAACGATAGATTCCGCCATAGTTTCATCCCAAGTAACTTGAGCTGCAAACTGTTTTTCCGTCTGCTCTGGCTTACCGTGATGCATGGATGCCATGAACTTTTCTTTGTACGGACTACTACCAGTGTTGATGGCTTGTGCAATGAACATCCGCTGATCATCATCGAGCTTGTTAATGTAATCTAGCCCTTGTCGACCAATGCATCGAACAATGCTCTTTGGTGCATTTGCTGCAATGACCGGGAGATTTTTCTGCTTAGCAAACTCCACGAGAGGGCGATAGTCGCTTTCATAATTGGGCCAAGCGTTGGCTTGTTTCATTAAGTACTGTTCGCCGATCTCCCCACGTAGGTAAGCGTCAACAACAGGTTGTTTGTCGCGGGTAAATTGTTCCATAGATAACGCGAGTGAGCGGTCGTAGGACGTAAGTTGTTTGAGCATATCGGTTTGAAAGCGATGAACGCCGGCGTGTGTGTGCCATTCACCAATAAGAACGACATCTGCTTGTTGCAGCTCAATTGGCAGTTTGCTTAGAGCGATATGCTCGCCAGAAGGGGTGTATAGTTGGTAGTCGTAAAAACTAGTGACTTCCGCTGAGGTTGCGTGAGAGTTGGTTTGCGTATATGAAGAGCAACCAGTAAGTAAGCCTGCAAAGAGCAAGCTCAAAGTAGAAAAGCGCATTGAAAAGCCTCCAAAAATGTCCGGATGATATTAATGGAGGCTGAGCAATGAATCAATATAAATGATAACTATTTGCGTTTGTTGTTTTTTTTGACTTATTAATTGAGTGTTTTTTTGCGATATACACGCAACATAAAATCAGCCTCACATTGGAAAAGTGTAGCGGATTTCAACTCTTCACGAAGAGCATCGGTTGCTTTCCATGCGAATGGCGTCATTTGCAATAAATCGATTGCGGCTCCGTTTTTCAAGTCCATAACATAGTTAAGATGCTGCTGGTGCTCTAATTCAAACCCTTCAATATGTTCTGGTTCTTCATTGTGAAGACGAACTTCTTGATAAATGCGCTCACGCAGTTGGTATAAGTGGCGGCTAGCAGGAGTAACCGTGACAACAACGCCGTCGTTTTTTACAACGCGCTGCAGCTCCTCAGCTTTACACGGGGCATAAATGCGCAAAATGGCATCTAAGGATTCATTTGCGAAGGGAAGTCGGTGACTAGAAGCCACACTAAAGTTGCAGTGCGTGTAACGCTTCGCCGCGTAACGAATGGCAACTTTGGAAATGTCTAAGCCATAAATCGTGGCATGGTTCGCTTGTGTTTCTATCGTCTTTTGTACTTGATCTGTGTAGTAACCTTCACCACAACCAATATCTAATAATTGATGGGTGCTCCCCTCAGTGTATGTTGCACACAGCTGCGCCACTTCTTGGCGCATTGGGTTGTAGTAATCTCCTTCGAGGAATCGACGACGAGCTTGCATCATCTCTTTGTTGTCACCAGGATCTTTAGAACGTTTGTGGTGCGCTGGCATCAAGTTAACGTAGCCTTCTTTTGCTAAGTCAAACTGATGATTGTTTTCGCACTTAAACGTTTTTTCATTTAACGCTAGAGCTTGGTGGCATAGAGGGCATTGATAGTTCATGACGATCTCGAACAGAAAGTAGGGCGGCAAATTCTATCAAAAAGCATGGTCTCAAGTGAAACAAAAAGAGCCGACTGGGTCGGCTCTTATTAAGTATTAGTGGAAGAAGTCGACTTGCTCTTTCAAGTTTCGTGCTTGTTGTTGAAGTTCAATGGCACTTTGCGAGGTTTTTGCGCTCGTGTTGCGGCTTTCTCGGTTAAGTTCACTGATAGAATGGGCATTTGCTGCAATTTCTTGTGAAACTTGAGCTTGTTCTTCTGAAGTCGCTGCAATGGCGTCGGCTTGAGAGGCTATCGACTGCACTTGTACTGCGATGGCTTCTAATGCTGTGCCCGCGTCTTGTGCTTTGTCCAAGACCTGGTTTGCACTGCGTTGGCTGTCTGTCATCATATTAACTGCATTATGAGTCGACCCTTTTAGTTTCTCGATAATTTCCACGACATCCTGAACTGAGCTTTGGGTTCGGTGCGCAAGTGTGCGCACTTCATCTGCTACAACTGCGAAGCCACGACCTTGTTCACCTGCTCGTGCTGCTTCAATGGCGGCATTCAAGGCAAGTAAATTGGTTTGCTCAGCAATTTCATCAATCATTTTCGTGACGGTTTGAATACTCTCGCTATCGCGATTTACTTGCTCGATAGCCGTTGCTGATTGATCCAATTGATCGTTAAGTTGAGCAACGTCGATACATACGCCTTCAACAATCGCGAGACCAGACTGGCTATCGGTATTTGCTGAGCGTACGTTTTCCGCAATGCTTTCGACTTGTTGTGCGACAGATTGAGCGGAAGAGGCCATTTCTTCAATCGCTGTCACAACTTGCTCGACTTCTTGTTGTTGTCGGTCGGCTTGGGTCAAATTGCTATGGGCATCGTTGGCAACGCTGGTGGAGTTGCTCTCCACTAAGTCGCTTGTTGAACGGATCTTACCAACAAGTTCATTGAGCTGACTTGCCATACTGGCGACACCCGAGCTCAGGTTCGTAATTTCATTCTTTGATGCTTTACGAGACGCTGGGATGCTCAAGCTGACTTCGCCGCCGGCTAAGCGAGTCATGTATGAGTTTAGAGTCGTGAGAGGTTGTAAGCTGCGATTCAAGAAAAGCGTCAATACAACAAAAGTAATGATCGCTGCAACCGAAGAAATGATGGCAATGAGTGTGAGAAGCGTGTCGC
This sequence comes from Vibrio sp. Vb0349, assembly GCF_033338975.1. Taxonomy (NCBI): domain Bacteria; kingdom Pseudomonadati; phylum Pseudomonadota; class Gammaproteobacteria; order Vibrionales; family Vibrionaceae; genus Vibrio; species Vibrio sp. Vb0349. The sequence goes on from NZ_JAWOTS010000011.1 coordinate 97,933, forward strand.
TACCTTTTGTCACTTCTTTGATAAACGTACCGCCTAGCAGTTTCCAATTCCAACCTGGAACCTCTGTGTAGACAAGATACTTTTCGCCTACGTTACCTTGGTACTCGAAAGGGTAGCGAATTAATCCACTAGATTGTTCGAAAATCTGACCAAAAGGCTTGTGACCATTGTAGTCGGCGACTTCTAGTATTGACGAATCTGAGCCGCTTTTTGCTGGATGAAGTAGGTATTTACCAAGATTGTTTTCGTCGTTATCAACGATAATGGTGTAACCAGTGTCGCCCCATTTTATCTCTTCGAGTGCATCGAACAAGGTTTGTGTCGCTTGGTCTACTGGTAAGCCAATAAACGATAGGCCTGCTACCTTTCCTGTCGCATCTTTGATTGGGGCATAGTAGGTAATGTAGCGCTCGCCATACAATTTAATTTGAGCGTAATACGGTTGTCCTGCTTTAAGTTGCTGATAACCAGGATGGTTGATGCCTAGCGTGGTTCCGACCGCTCGTTGACCTTGTGGATCTTTTAGGGAGGTGGACACCCGAATAAAGTCGTCACCCAACGGTGCGAATAGCGTTGCTATAGCGCCGGTATCACGTGTGAAACTGTCGACCAACTTGGTGTCATTAATTAAGCTTTCACTGTATTGAGTGATGTTTGGTACTTCATGTCCCATGAAGTCAACCGTGTAATTTTCGACATAGACACCGGCAAGGTAGCCATTGCGAAAAGTAGATTCGAGGACTTTAGCGGTGTGCAGGTAAGCATCGAATTGGCCAGCAATGGTTTTTGCCATTGATTCTACTTTAGATTGGTGTTCTTTCAGTGTGCTTTCCAATAGAACATCGGAAGCGTTGCGGTAAACAAGCGCGGCAATACTGCTGAAAGCAATGAATAGGCACAAAGTGATCACCAGTTTCAACTGGAATCCGACACTTTGATTTCGGTATCTCTCTAACATAGACTAATTCCTGATATTTTTATTATTTATGAGTTTTGTATCGGTATGCTATCGGTTTATATGATCAATTTTTTTGATATTTATTAATGAAACCGTCAAAAGTGACCAGTAACCAATAAGTTAGTAAAGATAGGACCATCTAAGCAGAGCTTTTATTACAAAAAAAAGCCGGGTATCCCCGGCCTTTATATGGTGATTCTTACTGCGCTGAAATGACAGTGACAAGTTCATGTGTCTCACCTGGTTGGAGCGTTTGACCTTGCTCAATACTTGGTGCATGAACAGCAGACTCCACACACAACATGGTTTGATAACCATCGTCAGCCATGTCACCCATGCTTTGCGCACCTTCTGCCCAAGGGTTCCATAATACTGCTGAGTTGTGGCCTTGGTTGTGTACGCTTAGCGTACGATCCAATACCGGGTCTTTTACCAAAATTTTCGCTTCTGGTTGCGTGTAAACGCGATCAATCGTGTCAGTTAGTTGTAGAACATTACCACCTTGGCATACCGCATCAGCTTTCAAGCTATCAATGTACTCGGCACCCATGCCTGTCGTTTGTGCTTGCTTAATGTCTCCAACGTTTAGGTAAGTATGTAATGCGCCAGAGAAGGTCCAAGCCTCGTCATCAATGTTCATGACTTTGAGCGTCACTTTTAGCTCATCGCCCACTTCAATCACCAAACGAGCGTCAAACATATGGGGCCAAATATCGTGGATTTCTTCTGTCGGGAACAGAGCAAGTTCAACAATCACACCGTTATGGTTCTCACGATGTTCAACCAACTCCCATTCTGCGGTGCGGGCAAAGCCGTGAGCTGGAGCAGCAATACGCCCAAACCAAGGCCAACAAACCGGAATACCACCGCGAAGAGCAGCTTTACCATCGAAGACAGCTTTTTCGCTCATCCAGATCAGATCTTCTTGACCTACAGGCGTGAACGACACGACATGACCACCGTGTAGCGAGATGCCTGCCGTTGCTTTGTCATGAATCACGCGGACGATTTTTATCTGATCAACTTCAACGATAGTGACGTTATCAGATAGCACCGTTAGGGCTGGGAGAGTTTTTAAATCCATGTGTAGTTTCCTATCGCTGGGGGAGAGCTTTTAGACGCGCTTCGCACATTAAATGCAACATCGAGCCTGCATTCTCTCAAATTCCAGATACAAAAAAGGCGACTCTAGAGCCGCCTTTTCTTTAACGAAGTTATTCGCTAATTGCTAACTTTCTAATTACTTAGAGATGTGAGCGATTAGGTCTAGAACTTTGTTTGAGTAACCGATTTCGTTGTCGTACCAAGATACAACCTTAACGAATTTGTCAGTTAGCGCGATACCAGCTTTAGCATCGAATACTGAAGTGCAAACTTCGCCGATGAAGTCTTGAGATACAACTGCATCTTCAGTGTAGCCTAGAACGCCTTTTAGTTCGCCTTCAGAAGCTTCTTTCATCGCTTTACAGATGTCTTCGTAAGAAGCACCGTTAACTAGGTTAACAGTTAGGTCAACTACAGAAACGTTAGCAGTTGGTACGCGGAAAGCCATACCAGTTAGTTTGCCGTTTACTTCTGGAAGTACAACGCCTACAGCTTTAGCAGCACCAGTTGAAGATGGGATGATGTTTTGAGAAGCACCACGACCACCGCGCCAGTCTTTAGCAGAAGGACCATCTACAGTTTTTTGAGTTGCTGTAGTTGCGTGAACTGTAGTCATAAGACCAGATTCGATACCGAACTTGTCGTTAAGAACTTTAGCGATAGGCGCTAGACAGTTAGTAGTACAAGAAGCGTTAGAAACGATGTCTTGACCAGCGTAAGTGTCGAAGTTTACGCCGTTAACGAACATTGGAGTAGCGTCTTTAGAAGGACCAGTTAGTACAACTTTTTTCGCGCCAGCAGTGATGTGCTTACGTGCAGTCTCGTCAGTTAGGAAAAGACCAGTTGCTTCAGCTACAACGTCAACACCGATTTCGTCCCATTTTAGGTCTTCAGGGTTGCGCTCTGCAGTAACACGTACAGTTTTACCGTTAACGATTAGGTTACCGCCTTCAACTTCAACAGTACCGTTGAAACGGCCGTGAGTTGAGTCATACTTAAGCATGTATGCCATGTAATCTACATCGATAAGGTCGTTAATACCTACTACTTCGATGTCGTTGCGCTCTTGCGCTGCACGGAATACGAAACGACCGATACGGCCAAAACCGTTAATACCTACTTTGATAGTCATTATAGTTGCTCCACAACTTAATTTCTGATTAAAGATAACTGGTAGTAAAATTACAGAATCCAGTAAACATCTGCAAGTGATAATCGGACTTAACTTGTTTAAAGTCAAAAAAAAGCGACGCTTTTTTTAACAATTCTTTGCAAATGTACGTTTTTTAAACTTTTAACTGATTCTTCTGTAGCCCAGTTGGCGTAATATAACTGGTGAGATAAGTGCTCTTATCAAATTAATTACGCATGGTGTCCTGGTGAGAAAGTATGTGCTACAACTGTTAAGAGAAGCAAGTTTTTTGCTAAAAAAGTCAATACCAAGAACAGTAAATAAGGAGCCGAAAGTCGTGGAACAAAGCGGGAAAAAAGTGACGAAGTCAGATGAACAGTGGCGTGAGCAACTGTCTGATGAAGAGTTCCGTGTTTGCCGAGAGCAAGGTACAGAGCCTCCTTTCAGCGGTAAGCTACTGCATAATAAGGAAACTGGTGTTTATGCTTGTACTTGTTGTAATGCCCCTCTCTTTGTCTCTGATAACAAGTATGACTCTGGCTGCGGATGGCCAAGTTTTGATGCGCCTATCAACGATCAAGCGGTGCGCTATTTAGAAGATCTAAGTCACGGAATGGTACGTACAGAGATTCGTTGTGCAACGTGTGATAGCCATCTAGGGCACGTTTTTGAAGATGGTCCACAGACCACAGGAGAGCGTTTTTGTGTTAATTCTGTGTCGTTAATTTTCAACAAATCAGAATAATAACGACAAAATTGTGCTCGAGATTGTTTTATCCTTTCAGGATGATTCATGCTCAACAGTGATCTGAGTGTCGCTCGACTTAAATAAAAACTCCCGCTCATTGCGGGAGTTTTTCGTTTATATCTCACTGGGTATCATTGCTGGGGAATAGATACCTTTCTCTATGGCTTTCGCCACCGATTCGGCTAATTCATCCAACTGCTTATATCGCTCTGGATGACTGAAATTGAACATACGTTGGAGCTGCTTTTCATCAGCAAGCGGTACGTCGAATCTCTTCGCGACCATTGCCCATAGATACGCTTGCTCTTTGTCTCCAAGCCCCTGATGAATACTTGCCATTGACTTGAGAATGACCGGATTGATGTTGTCTTCATCAGATAAAGACAACGCGTTATTAAGAAGCTCCAGGGTTTTCTTGGTATCTCGGTTGGTATAAAAAGTGGCTAATGCATATTGCATCTCAGCATTATTTAATTGGGGAGACCCTTCCATTTGTAAAAATGCGCGCCGAGCTTGAGTATCTCCCGTTTGAGACCATAAGAAATACAAAGTAGCCGGGTCTTCTGAGCCTTTTAACTCGTTTACAATGCGCTCTAGCTCATCAATACTGTGTACCAATGCATTAAAGCGTTGTCTTTTGAGAGCACTTTGATCAATAGGGGTGATCTGGGAGGCGAGTTCTAAGCATTTCCTATATTCAGCGACCAGACCGTATTCGATGATTTGGTTTGCTTCCGATGGGTTTTTCAATTGCTCAAACCGATGCCAAACCAAATTTGTTCTTGGAATTCGACATTGGCCGTCATCCATATTGAGCTGCTCGCAACGCAGTTCTGGTGTTTTTTGGCACAACTCTTCGGTTGTCACGTTACCTTCAAAACAGCCCGATAGCACAAAACATGCGAGGCTGAGAAGTAACCAGTTTGTTCTTTTCATGGCTTTGCTTGTGATCCGTTACACCAATTCATTTTCGTATTCTTGACTCAGTTTCTTAACCCGTTATGTTCTGTAAATAGAATGTAATAAGAAGGTACACTATGGACGCAGAACAACTATTACAAGCGATGACTCCAGAAGTTTATGATCGCTTAGTGTATGCAGTAGAAACGGGAAGATGGCCTGAGGGTACAACACTTTCTAAAGAGCAGCGAGATTCGTGTATGCAAGCTGTGATGTTGTATCAATCAAAACATAATACTGATGCGCAGCATATGACGGTTGCAGTCGGTGGTGAAATCAGTTTTAAATCAAAACAAGAGCTTAAAAAACAATTCAGCGGAGAAGAGAGCGATATTGTTCGTGTCAATCCGAACATTGATTAATCCTTTCGCCTTATTTCTCAAAATTTTATTATTTTGATTTTGAAAGAAAAAAGCCCAAATTGTATTGGGCTTTTTAGATCGTAGAAAGCTTGAACTTACTTACAGGCTCATTTCACCACGCAGTACTTGTTGCATTCTCTCTTTTACTTCTTCGTATGAAAGGTTTTGGCTTAGAAGGTAGTGTAGTTTTGCCAGCGCCGCTTCGGGCGTCATGTCAAAGCCACTGATAACACCAGAGTCTGCGAGCGCACAACCTGTGGCATATCCGCCCATATTCACTTTACCTGCCAAACACTGAGTCAGGTTGACAACAATAACGCCGCGCTCAGAGGCTTCTTTCAGGTGACCAAGCAGCTCAGGGTTCTGAGGAGCATTGCCGACACCAAAAGTCAGAAGAATCATCGCATTCACGGGCTGACGAAGCGTGTTGCGGATAACTTCGTGTGAAATACCAGGGTACATGGTGATCACGCCGATTGGTTGTGGCGTGATGTTGTGAACCTTAAACTCACCTTCTGGTTGTGCACCAACGGTTATGCTGTTGCTAACTTGAATATTGATCCCAGCTTCCAATAGTGGAGGAAGGTTTGGTGAAGTAAAGGCATTAAAACCGTCTGCATGAGATTTTGTGCTGCGGTTACCACGCATCAATTGATTATTGAAGAACAAAGTTACTTCGTTGATCGGGTAGTTTGCCGCAATATGTAGCGCGTTTAATAGGTTTGCTTGGCCGTCAGAACGCAGCTCTGCGAGAGGGATTTGTGAACCCGTTACAATCACTGGCTTACCAAGGTTTTCAAGCATGAAAGACAATGCGGACGCTGTGTACGCCATGGTGTCAGTACCATGTAGGATAACGAAACCATCGTATTTGTCATAGTTGTCACGAATATCATTCGCAATCTGCTGCCAGTCAGCAGGTGTCATATCTGATGAGTCAATCAGAGGGTCGTATTCGTGGATGGTGTAATCCGGCATTTCAGGACGATGGAATTCTGGCATGCTTGCTAATTGCTTTTCCATAAAGCCAGCAACAGGCACATAGCCGTGGTCGGATTTTTGCATTCCGATGGTACCACCGGTGTAAGCGATGTAGATGTGTTTTCTAGTCATCGTTTTTTCTTTCGTGTAGGGGAACAGAGGCGGGGATTATATACCTAAATAACCTTGAGATGCGAGGCTATACGCACAGCATCAGAAAGTCATCTGAGGAGATGCAAAGCCTAATAAAAAGGGCACTTCAAGTAGAAGTGCCCTTTGTAATATTGATGGAAAAACTACTGCACTTGGCAGTTTAAACAAAATGCGTATTGACCTTTAGGATCGTTGAAGCTTTGGAGCAAGCTTGCGTCTTGTTCGAATTGTTGAGCTACGGGTTGAAGACTTTTTGGTAGCAAGCTTGTTGCATCAATACCTAGAGAGACTTTCACCTGTTTCATAAACTCTTGTAGAAATAGTTCAGTAGGTGAAAGAGGCTCTTCTACCCAGTAAATGCCGTAATCGGTTACGTTCGCTAGTTTCGCCGCTAGCTCTACAGCATCATCAAAGTCACCCATTTGATCGACAAGACCAAAGGATAGTGCATCTTGGCCAGTCCAAACTCGACCTTGAGCAACCTTGTCAACTTCCTCTAGAGACATATCGCGATTCTCGCCAACTAGAGAAATAAAGCGCTTGTAACCGTGTTCGATACCTAATTGGAACACTTGAGACGCGCCTTCAGAAAGGCCAGTGGTAATACCGTCACCTGAGAACGGCGATGTGCCAACGCCATCAGTGTTAATACCTAACTTGCTAAAGCCTTTTTCAAACGTGGTGATGACACTAAATATACCAATGGAGCCCGTCAGGGTTGTTGGCTGAGCAACGATTTTGTCTGCGCTCATTGAAATCCAATAACCACCAGAAGCAGCCAAACTCGACATGGATACAACAACCGGCTTACCTGCTTGCTTCAGAGCTTCTACTTCGTTACGAATCACTTCAGAAGCAAAGGCACTGCCTCCTGGACTATCTACTCGTAATACGACCGCTTTCACTTTTTCATCATTGCGTGCTTGACGCAGCAAGCTTGCGACTGTGTCACCACCAACAGTTCCGCGAGGTTGTTGCCCGTCCATAATCGCGCCACTTGCTAGAACAACGGCGATGTCGTGCTGAGGTAGTGTGTAATCGGGACGAATCGTTGCAAGGTAGTCGTAGTAACCAATCGCGTTGTAGCTGTCTTTGCCGTCGCTACCAAACTGTTTTGCGAATAGAGTGCGAATGTCTTGGCGTGTCGCAAGTTCATCCACTAGCCCCAATTTGACTGCGAGCTGAGCAATATCGCCATTTACAGACTTCATCTCGTTAATCAGTTCATCCATGGTTGGATTAAGCACTTTCGCATCAATGTTTCGGTTTGTTGTTACGTCATCAACAAAAGCACTCCATAATTGAGTAACCCAACGTGTTGCTGACTCTTTCGCCGCATCGGACATGTCATCACGAATAAAAGGTTCGATAGCGGATTTATAAGTACCTACGCGAAAAACATGAGTAGAAACGTCAAGCTTTTCAAGTAACGTTTTGTAGTACATTGAGTAAGCGCTGTAACCTTTAATCAATACACCACCATCAGGTGCCAGATAAACTTTATCGGCGTAACTTGCCAAGTAATATTGGCTTTGGTTGTAGAAATCACCTACGGCGTAAACGGGTTTGCCTGATGCTTTAAATTCGTTCAACGCTTTCGCGATGTAACGTAGTTTCGTGAGATTTGTTTCTGGCATGTCTCGCAGTGCTAGCACTAATCCAGACACTTTAGGATCGTCTTTCGCGTAGCGAATAGTATCAACGATATCGAAAAGGACGTTTTCTTTCGGTAGCTCATTACCCAAAAGGGAACCAGCAAAAGAGTCCATTGGGTTTACATAACGTCTTTGTTCGACAATTGGGCCTGAAAGGTTCATCACCAATGCCGATTCTTTTTCGACGACAGGTTGACCGTCTCCGGTATAAGTAAAGGCAAAGTAGAAAACGGCAATCATCAGCAAGAAAATTAGGTTTGCTAGTGCGAGTCTGATGAAAGTGATACTTTTCCATATCCCTTTAAATATCAAACCAATAAATTTGAAGAGTTTTTTCATCTTGTCTCCATAACGAGATAGTTACGCCGAGTCTAACAAAGTATGGGTTCTTATCTCTAAGATCTCAAAAGATAACATTTTTTTAGCTTATCACGACCACTCAACAATTGGCATATTTTCACACGAGATTGATCGGTGTTACAAAAATGTAAACGCTTGTTTGATTTTTTGGTTGAGCAGGCTTAATCTGGTCAGACCATGATAATAACAATGGATGTTAAGTGATGTCTGCCATGTACCCAAACCTATTAAAGCCACTGGACCTCGGTTTCACACAATTACGAAACCGAGTTCTGATGGGATCAATGCACACTGGCTTAGAAGAGCACAAAGAAGGATTACAGAAGCTCGCTGCTTTTTATGAAGAACGCGCGAAAGGCGGTGTCGGACTGATTGTAACCGGAGGTTTTTCTCCTAACTTACGCGGTCGTTTACACCCGTTGAGTGCTGAATTCAGCAAGCCAAAACATGCTAAAGCCCATAAAGTTGTGACAGAAGCGGTGCACAAGCACGGTGGTAAAATTGCGTTGCAAATTCTCCATGCTGGGCGTTATGCAATGCATCCATTCTCGCAAAGTGCATCTGGCATTAAAGCGCCGATTGCAAAGTTTGCTCCGAGTGAAATGAGCGACCGCCAGATAAAGAAAACCATCGACGCGTTTGCTAATAGTGCGGAGTTAGCACAGCTTGCTGGTTATGATGGCGTCGAGTTAATGGGCTCGGAAGGTTACTTGATAAACCAATTCTTATGTAAACGTACTAATATGCGTTACGACGAATGGGGTGGCAGCTATAAAAAACGTATGCGTTTTCCGCTAGAAATTGTTAAAGCGGTACGCAAGGCGGTGGGTGACAAGTTCATCATCATCTTCCGTCTTTCTATGCTGGATCTTGTCGAGCAGGGCAGCACTTTTGAAGACGTTATCGAATTGGCGAAAGCACTTGAAGAGGCTGGCGTCACGATTATTAATACGGGTATCGGTTGGCATGAGGCTCGAATTCCGACCATTGCGACTCAAGTACCACGTGGTGCGTTTACATGGGTTACGGAAAAAGTTAAACCTCACGTTTCGGTTCCTATTATCACTTGCAACCGTATAAATACGCCAGATGAAGCAGAACGTATTTTATCTTCAGGTCATGCCGACATGGTTTCGATGGCGCGCCCATTCTTGGCCGATCCTTACTTTGTTGCTAAAGCCGAACAGGAAAAAGCGCAGCTTATTAATACGTGTATTGGTTGTAATCAGGCGTGTCTAGATAACGTGTTTAAAGGTAAGCGCGCCAGTTGCTTAGTGAACCCTCTAGCGTGCTATGAAACCGAAATTGTTGTTGAACCAGCCTTTAAAAAGAAAAACATTGCAGTTGTTGGTGCTGGACCTGCGGGCTTGGCTTGTGCGACCACACTGGCTGAACGTGGCCATAAGGTTGATTTGTTCGAAAAGAACGACCGCATCGGTGGTCAGTTCCGTCTTGCGATGCAGATCCCTGGTAAGGAAGAGTTTCGAGAGACGATACGATATTTCGCTAACCGTATTGATGAAACAGGCGTAAATCTGCACTTATCGACGGAAGCGAACTATGACTTACTCACAGAGTACGATGAGATAGTGATGGCATCGGGTGTTGAGCCACGTAAAGTCAATATTGATGGAATTGATAACCCAGAGAAAGTCGTCGACTATCAAACTCTCATTCGAGACAAAACGCCAGTCGGTGAGAAAGTGGCTATCGTTGGTGCTGGTGGCATTGGCGTAGATGTCGCGACCATGCTCACAGAGCCAGTTGGACAAACGTTGGATGACTGGTTGCATGAATGGGGAATCGACAAGGAGATGTCTCAGCCGGGTGGTTTATACCCTTACCCTGATGCGGTTAGCGATAAAGAAGTCTGGGTACTTCAGCGTCGTAAAGGTCGTGTAGGTAAAGGTCCGGGTAAAACGACAGGTTGGATCCATAAACGTACCCTTGAAAAACGGGGCGTACATTTAGTCGGTGGTGTGTCTTACGATAAAATTGATGATCAAGGTTTGCACATTCATGTAGACGGAAGCGCGCAGGTACTTAATGCAGACAAAGTTATCATTTGTGCTGGGCAAGAGTCTGTACGTCCGTTTGAAGATAAATGGTCTGAACTTGGAGAGAAGGTTCATATCATTGGCGGAGCTGACCATGCGGGTGAACTTGATGCTGTGCGTGCGATTCGTCAAGGTGTTAAATTGGCGGTAAAACTCTAGCCTTTTAATGTGTGTTTACCATAAAAGCTGCGCTTTGAGCGCAGCTTTTTTGTATAGAACTAGTCACTGATATCTGGCAGTTGTTTGGCCATTACCACGCCAGCAAAAGTAATAAAAGAGAACACTAACACCACAGCTGAAAGGCTCAAGAAGTTCGACATAACACCAAGAGAGCTCATTAGAAGCAGCATTATCCCAACCACTGTGTTACTCACGGCTACATAGCTCGTCCGTTTGTCACCTTCTGCGATATCAACTAAATAGGTTTTTCGTCCGACTCGTATTCCGTCGTGGGCAATACAAACACAAAAGTAAAGCAGAGGAATCACGAATAGGAAGCTTTGGCTAGCGGTGACCCATGTATCGTAAACAAATAACACAACACCAAGTAGCGCGCTCATCATTGCGCCTATGACCATCACACTGCGGCTAGAGCGATCGGACATTCTTCCCCAGAAAGGACTTGACACAAAGGAGGCTAAGCCACTCGCAAACATAAAGAGAGCTAGCACCCAGAGCTGTCCACCCAGAGATTGCTGTGCCAGCACAACGTAGTACGGTGCACTCAGCGCAGAACATAAAAATAGTGTCCGCGTGATAACGAATCGACGAAAGGTCACGTCTGTCTTAAGTAACGCGAGTTGTTTAAATGCTTCGAGGACGCCATTTCGACCACCGTCTACCTCACCGGCATACTCATTAATTCGCGCATAGACTAATGCCGCGATGAGCCATATGACGCCCGCTAAGCCTAAACTCAGACCGTAAAAGCGCTCTGTCGGCTCTACGTCCCATAACCAGGCTAGTGCCAGAAGGCTAGCGAAAAGCAGCGTAACCAGGCCAGCAGCGCTTGAAGACCAGCCGTTGACTTGACCTCGTTGGTTTTTAGGGATGGTTTTGCCCAATACATCTTTTGATGCGACGGAATTTAAACCGCGTGAGAGGCTGAAGATCACAAGACATGCAATCACACCATAACCCGCAGCTGCTCCTGTTAGAGTTAATGCGACCAATCCGATTGCAAATATGGAAAGAGCCTGCAAGATGCTGCCAATTACCCAGACCCATTTTCTTACTGGAATGCGTCGGATGTAGTGCGCGATGCTAAGTTGTGGGATAAGGGAGCCTGACTCACGAATAGGAACCAGCCAACCAATTAAGTAAACCGGAGCCCCGAGACTTTGTAGTATCCACGGCAACGTGACTTTAGGATTGATTAACGCATCGCCGACTTTCGTTAAAAACTGAGCGAGAATGATTTTAAGAAAGTTGCCGGGAACTTGATGACAAGCTGATTCAGGAATCGCCTTACAGGCACGGGCATCTTCGTCATTAACGATCTTTTCGTAAATGCTGTTTTGTTTGTCCTTGTTCATCAACCTGCCTATGTTTAACTTATTCATTTCGCGAATAAATTAACATTAAACCCAGATTGATGTTAAGTGAAGCACGTTATCAAGCCCACAGAGAACCGGTTGTTATTCGCAGGAGCAGATTGTGCTAAAGTGGCGTAAACAAAATAACAACGATCTTCAATAAGGATTCTTTCATGGACGCTCTCGATCTTTTGCTCAATCGCCGATCTATCGCGAAGTTATCCGCGCCTGCACCAGAAGGTAAAGCACTTGAGAACATCATTCGTGCTGGCCTTCGTGCGCCTGACCATGCGGGATTAACCCCTTGGCGTTTCGTTATCGCACAGGGCGATGGTTTGAAAAAACTGTCAGATATATTGGTAAAAGCGGCAGAAGCTGAAAATAGTGATGAAGCGGTGGTCGAAAAGGTAAAGAATGCCCCATTTCGCGCACCAATGGTGATCACGGTGATTGCTAAAGTAACAGAACATGAGAAAGTACCAGCACTAGAGCAACACTTATCTGCGGGATGCGCTGTACAAGCGATGCAAATGGCAGCCGTAGCGCAAGGCTTTCAAGGGTTTTGGCGCTCAGGTAAGTGGATGTTCCATCCAGAAGTTCATCAAGCATTTGGTTTAGAGGGTGACGATGAGATTGTTGGTTTCTTGTACTTAGGCACGCCTGGTTGTACACCGATGAAAGTTCCTGAGCGTGACCTTTCTCAGTTTGTTGAATTCCTATAACTAAAAACTTAAATAAACTGACTGTTTATTTATACAGTGTTTCTTGATTTATTAGGGCTACATTCGATAATGTGGCCCTAATTATATTTATTTCCAAAACGTTATGTCTCGTCTGTTTATTGCTGAAAAACCAAGTTTAGGCCGTGCGATTGCCGCTGCACTGCCAAACCCTCAAAAGAAAGATCAAGGATTCATCCGCTGTGGGAACGGGGATATCGTTACTTGGTGTATCGGCCACTTACTCGAACAAGTCGAACCCGACGCTTACGATGAGCGTTATAAAAAGTGGAATATGGCAGATTTACCAATTGTTCCGCAGCAATGGCAGCTCAGACCGAGGAAAAGTGCAAGTAAGCAATTAACAGTGATTCGTAAATTGCTCAAAGAAGCTAACGAAGTCATTCATGCAGGAGACCCAGATCGAGAGGGTCAGCTGTTAGTTGATGAAGTTCTGGACTATTGCAAGTTATCTAAAACCAAGAAGGAATCTACACAGCGTTTGTTGATTTCCGACTTGAACTTACCTGCGGTTAAACGTGCTCTCAGTTCTATGCGCAGTAATCGCGAGTTTATCCCACTTTCAGTTTCAGCATTGGCCCGCTCTCGGGCTGATTGGCTGTATGGTATGAACATGTCTCGTGCTTATACCTTGCTTGGTCAAAAAGCAGGGTATCAAGGTGTTCTCTCGGTAGGGCGAGTGCAAACGCCAGTTCTTGGCTTAGTGGTGCGTCGTGATGAAGAAATCGAAAACTTTGTCCCGAAGGACTATTTTACCCTACATGCTCTGATCCCATATCAAGATGCCAATGGTACTTTTGATATTCGTGCTCGTTGGAAGCCAAGTGAGGCATGCAAGCCTTGGCAGGACGAAGAAGGTCGAGTATTAAACCGTAAGTTGGTGGAAAATGTTGCAAACCGTATCGCAAATCAACCCGCAAAAGTAACAGAGTCGGAACAAAAGCAAACCAAGCAATCAGCACCATTACCTTATTCGTTATCTGCCTTACAGATCGATGCCGCGAAGCGCTATGGTATGAGTGCGCAACAAGTACTAGATACTTGTCAGGCATTGTATGAAAAGCACAAGCTGATCACTTACCCGCGTTCAGATTGTCGCTATTTACCAATGGAACACTACTCACAAGCAGGGACGGTGACAACTGCTATTGCGAATAACGCAAAAGAGTTGCAAGTTGCCGTTCAGGGAGCAGACTTAACATTAAAGTCCAAAGCCTGGAACGATAAAAAAGTGGATGCGCACCATGCGATTATCCCTACACCGAAGCAAGCTAATGTGAATGCGCTTTCCGGCAATGAGATGAAAGTGTATCAATTGATTGCGCGCCAGTACCTCATGCAGTTCTATCCGGCGGCGGTTTACGCAGAAGCGAAATTGGTTTTCGATATCGCTGGTGGTACGTTTGTCGCGAAAGGTCGTCAGTTAGTTTCGCCGGGTTGGAAAGCGCTAATGGGCAAAACTGACAAGGAAGATGAAGGTATTGATGCCGTGCCACCGCTACCCGAAGGCACCGTGTTAACTTGTCGTGAAGGGGAAATAAAAGACCGAAAAACCGAGCCACCAAAGCATTTTACCGAGGCATCGCTGTTGCAAGCGATGACCGGGATCGCCCGTTATGTTGCGGATAAAGAACTGAAAAAAATCCTTCGTGACACTGATGGGCTAGGCACGGAAGCGACTCGCGCTGGTATTTTGGACACGCTGTTCAAACGCCAACTGCTTACGCGTCAAGGTAAGTCAATTCTCAGTTCTCCTGCGGGAAGAGGTCTCATTCATGCCTTGCCAGAAGATTCAACATACCCTGATATGACGGCTCATTGGGAGCACCAGTTACAAGGTATGGCAGAGAGAAATCAAGCATATCAGCCGTTCATGCAAGCACTGGAACAACGCATTGATAGCTTGATGGCACAAGTAAAAGCAGGGCCTATCCCTGATTCATTACGTCATCTACCCAAGGTGGAACGTCCTGCGTTTAAACGTAAAAAGCGCAGTTATTCAAAGAACGGTGGCGCGACTAAATCTCGTGCAACCAAAGGTAAGCAGGCATAGGACAAGCGCGGCGTAATTAAACTCCGCGCATGCTTGAAAATAGATTACTCGAACAGATCACCGTGGTTTTGGATCGCGCCTCTTACTTCACCTTGAGTTAACACGCGTTTGTCCAGTACCTCTTTCACCTGGTTGCCCAAGTCAACTAATGTATCTCGATTCGCTTGAGTTTGGCGTTTACCAGCACTTCTCAAGCAGTAATTTAGTTCGTGCTCTTCGCTAAAATTAACCAAATCCCTATCTGCTGCCATCGTGCTTTCTCCTTATTTGTTCTACTTTTTCCTAAGTCTGGATTGGATGTAGATAAATTCAAGTTAGATTGCGCGAATTATGCTGGTGGATCACTGATGAACATTATGTTTGCCAACCAAGTCACGATTATGAAGCATGGCTTTGATGGTATTTGGTTTAGTGATGGTTGTGTCTTAATGCTGCTACCAAGGTAACTCAGTACCATCGTAGTTAATAAATCGACCTGAAAGCTGCGGTGTGCTCAGTTCTATCACGTTCGCTAGGCCTTGCGCGGAGGTTTGCGTATCTATCAAAGCATTTGGCCCGCCCATCGCCGTTTTTACCCAACCAGGGTGAAGCGCTAAAACGGTAAATCCTTCAGGTGTTAAATCATTACTTAAGCTTTTCACAACCGAGTTAAGCGCCGCTTTCGATGAGCGATAAATATAGCCGCCGCCGGACGTATTTTCGGTCATACTGCCGACTTTTGATGAGATACAAGCAATCTTTTTCATCTTGCCTTGTTGTAAGCGAGGGTAACAGTACTCAACCAGTTTTAACGGAGCAATGGTGTTTACTTCGAAGACTTTACGCCATGCTTCTACGTCAGTATTTCCAAAGCCATATCCCTTGGGACCGTAATATCCTGCATTATTGATGAGTAAGTCGATGGCAGGGAGTTTATCGGCAAGCTTAGCGACTTGTTCGTAGTGCGTGACATCCAGTTCGTGCAAAACCAGATTGCTGAATTGTGAGGCTAGAGTTTGTAGTTCTGAACTGTTCTCTAAGGAACGGCTAGTAGCATGTACTTGGTGGCCTTGCTTCAGGTACAGCTCAGTTAAGCTAAGGCCAATGCCGCGATTTGCTCCGGTAATAAAGACGGTTTGACTCATACAAACACCTATGTTTTTTTGATTTCAGTTGAAAGTCATTGTGTTAGCTAAGCACAATAAAATCAACCAACCACCACGCACTAACAACAAGAGATGAAAATAGGGACAGAGCACAAAGAGAGCCAAACAGTGCGCCGAGAATAGCAAAGAAAGTAGAATTCATATGTATATTAAATTTAATTAATATTGAAAATCATTATCAATTAAATTGCGTTTTATTCAACCCTTGAAGTTGATACTATTTCGTTACCATTGTTATTAAGAATTTCTCATGCTGCCATTTATCTACCACCCGATTTATTCTCAACTTGAGTTGCCAGAGGGGCATCGTTACCCAATTATGAAATACCAGTACCTCTATGAATCGGTATTGGTGCATATAGAGAAAGATAACTGGAAAGAGCACGCGCAGTTTTTCCAGCCCGAAGCATTAACTGTTGGGGAAGTAAAACGTGTTCATGACGAGGAATACGTCGAGTTACTTGTTAGTGGAAACATGCCAGCTGCGAAGATGCGCCGAATAGGTTTTCCTTGGAGTGAGTCTCTCATTACCAGAACGCTAACTTCAGCAGCGGGCACGGCTCTGACCGCAAAAAAGGCACTTGAGTACGGTGTGGCCATTCATTTGAGTGGTGGGTATCACCACGCACACAAAGAGTTTGGCAGTGGTTTTTGTTTATTTAATGACTTAGTGATCGCGGCCAGGCAAGCGCTCGAAGTCGAGCATGTCGATAAAGTATTGATCATTGATAGTGATGTTCACCATGGGGATGGAACAGCAACTTTATGTGACGATGAGCCAGATATCATCACGCTTTCTTTCCACTGTGATAAAAACTTCCCAGCGAGGAAGCCTCAGTCTGACCTCGATGTGCCTTTGGTGCGAGGGACAGGTGATGAGGATTTTTTAATGGCGTTTAAAGAAGTGGTCGATATGGCACTTAATCTTCATCGCCCTGATTTAGTTATCTACGATGCTGGTGTCGATATACATCAAGACGATGAGCTTGGATATTTTGATGTGTCGACTCAAGGGATTTTAGAACGTGATAGATTTTTAATGCAAACAGTGAAATCTCGAGGTATCCCTGTCGCAGCTGTCGTTGGAGGTGGATATCGAACGAATCATGCTGACCTCGTCCCAATCCATTTGCAGCTTATCAATGCCGCTAAAGAAGTCTTTATTGATGAGTAGATACAACTAGATGTAAATATCAAATTGATTCAACACTGGAACGAACGAAAAGGGCATTAATTTTTTGTGGGTTCTTTCGGAGTGTGGCGGAGTGCTTAGTTGCGTTCAAGAAGTGATAAGTGATTTGTACAAATCTTTTAAGTCTGGAGATTCGAAAAAGCCCGCTAATTTCTTAGCGGGCTTTTTCTAAAAGTGGCGGAGAGATAGGCATTTGAACCCTAGATACGCTATTAACGTATGCCGGTTTTCAAGACCGGTGCTTTCAACCACTCAGCCATCTCTCCGTTGTTGAGGCGCATAATATAAGGCTTTGAAAATGTTGTAAACCCCTAGTTGAACTGATTGGATGTTTACTGCGCAAATTTGTGGTTTGTGTTGTTTAAATAAACAAAAACTCCCCAAAAAGGGGAGTTTGAATAGTATATGGATTGCTAGGTATTAATCGTTTTTAGAATAAAAACGCTGTAACTCAGTTAAACCTTGCATCAAAACTGGCAACTTAGGTGCATCATCTCGAAGTCGTTTGTAGTTTTTGTCATACAGCTTGTAGTTGCCAAACTTATCGATCACTGTGGTTTGCGAGCTAGTAATTAAGGCAAGCTCGCGAGTATCGCCCGCCAAGATCCAGCGACGACGACTTTCATCGAATAGGTTGCGACCACTACTGTAATCATATGGGTTGGAAGATACGCCGAGCATATCTTGCAACAGTGTAACCGAGAGGTCCAAGTGACTTGTGCTGTGATTAAATTCGCCAGCCAGCATTCCAGGCCAATGGATCACCATCGGAACTTGTAATTGATAACGGCTGTAGTTGCTGTTTGCTCCCCAGCTGTTCGTATTGGTTTCGTTAAATTCACTACCGTGATTAGAAGTGATGATTACGATGGTGTTTGTCAGTTGTCCCGTCGTTTCTAGTTCATCAATAATACCGGCGATAGTTCTATCCGCCGACTTCACTGCATATTCATAAGCTTTTTTGAATCGCTCACTTGCGGGCATTTCTTCGTCATTATTTGAAGGAATCGATTCAAAATTATCAACGGTGGTGACTTCGATGTAACTAAACCATGGCTGACTTGCTTTCTCTGCTAACCATGTATTCCAGTTTGCGATAGATTGTTTATCGGTATGAGCTTGCGTGCCATCTAGGTCTTCCGCTAAGTTCAAGTCGCGGAAAATAATTTCTGAGTAGAGATCATCTTCAAACCCACTGCCACTGAATAAACCAAAGTTGTAGCCCTGCTCTTTCAGTACATCGAGCAATACTGGGGACGCACCTTGCGCCTTGATGCTTGATGCATAACTAGTCGGTAAGCCATAGAACAAACCAAAGGCCCCGTATGTATCATTACTTGAGCTGTAATGATTACGGAAGTTCTGATTGTTTTCAGCAAACTCATAGAGGTTAGGCATCTCTTCTTGGTTAAGCGCATCCGCTCGTAAATTGTTTATGCTGATCATCAACACATTGAGCTTATTAACTCGGCGGTTAAACTCAAGCTTTTCAAGAGGATAGTTGACTAACTCTACGTTGCCTTCGTTTTCTGCTAAACGTTTTAGGTATTCCTCACGGTCAAGTAGACCATGTTTTTCCATAAAACTCTTCGCCGTCATCGGGTAAGACAACGGGAAGTTTGAACGCTGGCTAGTAATTGGGTTATAAAAATACGCATCTGCCCAAATGTAAACCAAATGGCTGGTCATAAAGCTGAGGAAAAAGACGGCCGCGAGAGGGCGTCCTACGTGCTTATGAGATAGTTTGCGCTGTTTTCGCCATACCCATTCGGATAGTGCGAGTTGAATAAGGAAGATCAGCGGCATCACAACAAATAAATGTTGTAGGTCAGTGCTGAGTGCACTTTTGTCTTCGCTGAATAGTAACTCCCAGACAACGGGAGTTAAGTGCAAATTGATCGACTGATACGCTTGGGTATCAATTAATAATATGGTTTGCCCAACGGTTGCGAAAATCACTGCCACCAAACGGAACAATTTCCGCGATGGCAGGATAAACGTCAACGGGAATAGAACAAGCAAGTAAAGTGCGAAAACTAGAAAGCCAAAGTGACCAACCCAAGAAACCGCCAGATAAAACTGACCAAGTAACGTCTCGGGCCAAGGAGACTGAACAATGTAGCGTGTGCCTATCAACATCGATGCAACGATATTGAAGAATGCAAACCAGTGACCCCAACCAACTAGTCGAGATACACGTTCGCCGTATGAGTTTCCGCTGTCTACCATGTATGTGTTCTATTGTCCGTGATTAGTGTGTTTTTGGTGTTTCTAAAGAAGACATCAGCGCCTGAGCAAATTTTTCAGCAATCGCTTTGCGTTGTGAAGCAGCAACACGTTGATTTAAGACATTGGTTGCGATATTTCCGGCAATCATTAGCGTCAACTCAGGAGAAGCAGCGTGTTTTTCAAGAACTGTTGCTACTTCAGCAAGAATTTTTTCTACTTGCTCGTCAGTATATTTAGATGTAATCGGCATAAAGACTCTAATAATGATAGTAAAAGCGGCTTATGATAACCTACAATGCCCATCAACTAAAACCTTGTAGCAAGATAAAATCACTATGAGTCTTCATCTTTCAAACGTTATTCTGCATCAACTGTGCAAAAACGATCAGGACGAGCTGGTTGTAAACTTTCGTCCAGCATCATTAGAGAACGATGCATCTACAGAAAACTTAGTCGCTGAGCTTCACCGAGTATTCCATTCTAAAGCTGGTAAAGGTTTTGGCGCTTTCCAGTCAGACAGCGAATTTCAATTTTGGCTTCAAGAAATGCGCAAAGGAGAGCGAGATTTTTACGACTTCTCACAAATTAGTGCAAATCGCTTGAAAGAAGAGTTGATTAAGTACCCATTTTCGGATGAAGGTATCTTGGTTTTCGCTGAGTATCAGAGTTTAGCAACGGACTACTTGTTCATCGGTATCCTACCAATGAATCAAAGTTTAAAAGTGACCGAAGGTTTGGACATCAGTGCGACAGATTACTTAGATATCACCAAAATGGATATTGCCGCACGCATCGACCTGTCGAGCTACGAGACCGACAAGGAATCCAATCGTTATCTACAATACATTAAAGGACGCGTTGGCCGTAAAGTGGCGGACTTCTTCCTAGATTTTCTGCAAGCGGATATTGGCTTAGATACTAAACAACAAAACTTAGTGTTGATGCAGGCGGTGGATGATTTTTGTGCTGACTCGAAGCTAGAAAAGCAAGAAGTGAACGAGTACAAGAAACAAGTTTACGACTACTGCAATGAGCAAATTAAATCCGGTGATGAAGTTCAAATCTCAGAACTTTCCGGAGAGCTTCCTCAAAGCCAAGATGGCACGAGCTTTATGGATTTCACCAAAGAGCAAGGGTACGAACTTGAAGAGTCTTTCCCAGGTGATCGTGCGACGGTTCGCAAACTGACTAAATTTGTTGGAGCTGGTGGTGGTTTGAATATTAGCTTCGATAGTCTCTTACTTGGTGAGCGTATTTTTTATGATCCAGAGACGGATACCTTAACGATTAAAGGGACGCCTCCAAATCTAAAAGATCAGTTAAGTCGCAATTAAAATCATATCGTTAAATAAAGAGAGCAAACGGCTCTCTTTTTTTATGTGAATAAGAAACATCCATAGTATATGCTTGTAATTAATGGAGATATGCGAGGGGCAAGTGTTGCTGAAGCTAAAAGAAGGAATACGGCGGTTTGTTTGGTTCTGGTTCGTTTTGTGGAGTGTTTTAGCACTTGGCATTTGGCTGCAAGCCAAACAAACGATTCAAACGATTTCGACTGTAAATGAGTTAGGAAGTAAAGTTGAAGAAGTCAGGCACTTTTTTAACTTCGATCTGCCTTACCGTGTTAAACACGTCGACCAAATTTCACTGAAACTTCAGTTGGCTTATGCAGTTCGCTTACAGCTTGAAAGTGAGTTTTCTGAAGGGAAAATCACACCAGACATCACTCAATTACTTTATACGACCGACCGATTTTTAGAAAGTGCTCGAGCTTTTGTAAGAAGTGACAGTGAATTGGTTTCGTTAGCAGAACAGTTACGAAGCAGCCGTGCTCGAACAGAAAACTCTGAGCAAATTCAGGCAATGTACTATCGCTTAGGTGCGCTTGTTTTTGAGTCTGTCTTTAGTGACTCTGCAACGAATAGCGATACTTACCGTGACTTAGACCGACTTTTTATTGAATCAGAGACGCTCTCTCCCGAAGAGCGAAGCGCTCTTCAGCGCCAGCTTGCTCAAACCTCAAGCGCACTATCTGCTCAGGCACAGGGCAGTTATTTATCTAATCAACTGCTTAATCCAGATTTCCCGAACCAGTTAACTTCGATAAATGATCAGTTGGAACAGAAGCTAATGACTTTTATTGTTTGGTTGTCTGTAATCAGTGGTTTGCTCCTTTTCCTCATTTCATGGGGAGCCTTCTCCCCAAAAACGATTCAACCGATACCACTACCCAGAACCGATGATAAAAAGTCAGAGCAAGTTGGCGATGATGAAAATGGAGCTAACATTGTTCCCTCAGATCAGTCAGAAAATTTTCAAAACGTCCAAATGAACGAAAAAAGTTGTAATGAGGTGAATTCATCACAAGTGGAAGTAGTGGAACGTGAGCCGTACATAGATATCAATAAAATGTTAGATTCTCTGTCTGGTGACGAGGGCGCTGTGCGGATGTTACTGGAGGTCTTTATTCAGGACCACTCTGGCGATGGCACTAAAATGTATCAGCTGTTAGAAGAGGATAAAGAGCAAGCGCAAAGAGCCGCACACAGCCTTAAAGGGGTCTCAGGGAGTTTAGGTGCAATGCCACTGCACTGTATTTCGGGTGATATTGAACTGTTGATTAAACAAGGGCAAAAAGTGCCGGAAGAGAAGTTGGCATGTTTAGATGATGTCCTAAAACAAACCATACTTTTTGCTAATAATGTTCTCAATAGTGAAAAGATAACAGAAGCGCTAACAGATTGATATTGCTCTGACTTAATGTCATAAGAGTTGAGGTAATAAAGGCTCGAACTATATGACTTAGTTCGCTTTATTCCTGTTCTATACAATTTGTTAAAGGTGTTTTCATGTCCGTTCGCCGAATGTCTTCAATGATGTTGATAGGGCTGGTTATGATGCTTTCAGGGTGCTCCCTGCTCGAAGTCAAGATCGAGAGTCAAACCGTCCCTCTTACAAAACAAGAGCTCAATATGCGTCTTTTGACTCGTGAGTACGCGCAGCAGTTTTTTGCTCAGGTTGAGCAAGCAGCAGATGCACTACACGAACAATATGAGCCTCATGATAAAGTTCATCAATCTTATATTTTACTTTGGAAGATAAATGCTGAAGAAGGCATCCAAGCTTCTGCATACCAAGTGTCCCCAATGGCTGCACTGATTGATACATGGACTTTCACGCTACAAATGGAACAGTTTTTTATTACCGCTTCTGGTAATGAGCTCTTTGCGTCTGATGAGGCCAAGTTAGTTTCCGTTTATTTAGCGAAAGAGGTAGATAAACTGGCTCAATCTTTATTGAAGAAAGAAGCATACATCAAGACAAAAACGTTTGTTGCAGAGTTCGCCAAGCAGCATCCATTCGCTGATTTAAGCATGATTAGGACTCCGGCTTACCGTAGGTGGTTAGATGCAAACCAAATTAGCGAAGAGGAAGCCGTTACAACGCTAGGCACGATGCCAGAAGCACTCGGGGATGTCTCTGATCGTCTAAGTCTGGTATCAGAGCAGACACCAAAAATTATGACGTGGAAAGCGCAGTTGTTGGCCTTGAATAGCTCTGCCAGTATCGAAAAAGTCAATGCGGCGCTCAATAGTTTGCAAGTTACCGCTGATTCGATGAGGGATTTTATCGATAACAACCCAGAGTACATGCGCTATTTGGCAGAACAAATGGCGCTGGAGTTACAACCTTTGGTTGACGATATCGATCAAAGGACGGAGGCGCGTTTATCTCAGTTGGGTGAAGAACGCCAAGCTATAGAGCTGATGGTTGCCAGAGAGCGCCAAGAAATCGCACAGATCATTACCCATGAGCGCGAGAAGTTTGCTCAAGATATGGATCGAGTGTCGCAAGAGGTTGTGAATCTCGCCATGACTAAGCTGATTGAACTTGTCAAAAGTACCATCATCTACTTTATTCTGTTCATTGCCGTTATATTCTTTGCACCGCTTGGATTGGGCTATTGGTTTGGGAAGCGTGCAGCCGTGAAAACGCCAGTCAAACAAAGCTAACGATTTGTTTTGGAAATAAAAAAAGAGCGCTTTAAAGCGCTCTTTTTTAGTATTGAATTCGGAAGGGAGGTTCTTCCTATCTCTGCGAAGTTAAGCGGTTTGCTGCTTTAATTCGCCTTCAGCTTCTTCAACTGCTTCTGCTGTTGGTTCGCACTTATCAACAAACCAACCCATGTAAGAAGTGAAGATCGTTACGATGATACATACAAAACTCAGCCACATGAACGGGGCATAAGACAGTGTAGCAACACCCAAAATACTGGCCATGTAGATACCGTTGTCACTCCAAGGGACCATACCTGAGGTTAGCGTGCCGCCAAATTCTGCGTTACGAGACAAATTCTTACGTTTGTAGCCTAGACGGTCATAGTTCTTCGCACAGATTTTTGGGGTCAGAATAAGTGAAACGTACATCGCTGAACCAAATACGTTGCCCATAAAGGCCGTACCAATTGTGCTTGTTGCCAATGAACCTGCACTTTGAACGCGTTTTTCAAACAGCTTCGCGATAGTCTCTAGCACGCCTACTTTATCTAGTAGACCGCCAAAACCAAGGCCGAATACGATAACCGCTACCGACCCAAGCATTGAAGACATGCCGCCACGGTTAAGGATTGAGTCAATGAAATCTACGCCAGATGAGATTGCAAACGGAGCCCAAGCCGTGTTGAACGCGGTTAGGAAATCGACATCTTGGATCATCACTGCCCAAATAATACCTAGCAGAGAACCAAAACTGATCACTGGGAATGAAGGCATACGCATCGCTAGAAGTGACAATACGATGATCACAGGAACAAATGAGTAAGGGGTGATGTAGAACTGCTGTTCCATCGCTTTAATGACAGAGTCTACCTGGCTCATGTCAACTTGACCTGCGTAGTGGAAGCCAAATGCAGTAAACATAATGCCTGTAATAATGTAGCTAATGAGTGCTATCGGCAACATGCCTTTAATATGTTCCATCACTTCAACGTTAGACATAGATGAAGCAAGGATTACTGAATCCGATAGAGGCGACATTTTGTCACCAAAGTAACAGCCTGAAAGTACGGCACCTGCAGTGATTGGCGCAGGAACACCAAGACCTTGACCGATACCCATCATTGCAATACCTGCCGTGCCAGCCGCACCCCAAGATGTGCCAGTCGCTAGCGCAGTCAATGAACAGATGATCATGGTCGCGAGCAAAAAGATGGAAGGGTGGATTGCTTTAAGGCCGTAGTAAATAATGGTTGGAACAATACCACCAGAGATCCAAGTACCTACAAGCGCGCCAACGGCCAAAAGGATTAAAACGGCTCCAAGTCCATTGGAAATGCCATTTAGTGCTGCTTTTTCCAGATCTTTATACTGATGGCCAAGCTTTATGCCCAATATCATGACAATGAACCAACCGATGTATAGCGCTAGCTGAATCGGTAGGTCTAGCTTGGCTGTGAACGAAAATGCCAGCAGGAGAAATAAACCGAGCGAGATAAATACCTGTATCAAGCTTGGTAGGCGTGGTGTAACTTGCTTCATATGTGCCTCTGTCAATCTTGGAGCAATAGAGGAAGGCGCTCCTTGTTGTAATCGCGCATAACATACATTAACAAAAATTATATTTCGAACATTTGGTGTTTTATCTTGATGTTCGTCGGTAAAAACGTTTGCTTGTGAAATTAACTGTTAGTTTGTTTTAACTTTTTTGGTTTTAAATGTTGTGTAATGTGAAATTATTGTGCTTCATGTGTTATTTTCTCATTGAGTGGTAAGACCAATTAGGGGACTAAAGTGCTTTCCCTACTTGAAAAATGGTTAAAACCGCAAACCAAACACTAAAAAATCTCGTGTAACCCGGTTTTTCAGAGGAAAAGGTTAAAAAACGCGCTTATTTACAAAATAGGGGTTGAGATTTTGCTGTGAAAAATTAACTATGGGGTAGGTTTTTTAATACATGGAGAGTTAATACGATGAGAGTTGGTTTAGTTGGTTGGCGCGGTATGGTTGGTTCAGTCCTTATGCAGCGTATGGTTGAAGAGAAAGACTTCGACCTAATCGAACCAGTATTCTACAGTACTTCTCAAGTTGGTATTCCTGCTCCTAACTTAGGAAAAGACGCAGGCTTACTGCAAGACGCGTATGATATTGAAAGCTTAAAACAGCTTGATGCGGTAATCACCTGTCAAGGTGGTAGCTACACAGAAAAAGTTTTCCCTGCACTTCGTCAGGCTGGTTGGAAAGGCTACTGGATTGACGCGGCCTCTACGCTACGTATGGCTGAAGATTCGATCATCACACTTGATCCAGTGAACTTAAAGCAAATCCAACAAGGCATCCACGGTGGCACGAACACATTTGTCGGTGGTAACTGTACGGTTAGTTTAATGCTAATGGGGCTAGGTGGTCTATTTGAGAAAGGCCTTGTTGAGTGGACAAGCGCAATGACTTATCAAGCCGCATCTGGTGCTGGTGCGCAAAATATGCGTGAGTTGATCTCGCAAATGGGCGTTATCAATGACTCTGTTAGCTCTGAACTTGCAAACCCATCAAGCTCTATCCTAGATATCGATAAGAAAGTCGCGGATACAATGCGCAGCGGCTCTTTCCCTACCGATAAATTCGGTGTGCCACTAGCTGGTTCGTTGATCCCATGGATCGATGTGAAGCGCGATAATGGTCAGAGTAAAGAAGAGTGGAAAGCGGGCGCCGAGGCGAATAAAATTTTGGGTTCTCAAAGTTCACCTGTCCCAATTGACGGTACTTGTGTGCGTATTGGCGCGATGCGTTGTCACTCTCAAGCACTTACTATCAAGCTTAAACAAAATGTACCAATGGACGAAATCGAAGAAATCATCGCCACTCATAACGATTGGGTGAAAGTGATTCCTAACGACCGTGACATCACTGCTCAAGAGCTAACACCGGCAAAAGTTACGGGCACAATGTCTGTACCAGTGGGTCGTTTACGTAAGATGGCAATGGGTGATGATTTCCTAAATGCTTTCACTGTTGGTGACCAACTGCTTTGGGGTGCTGCGGAGCCATTGCGTCGTACTCTGCGAATTATTCTGTCTGAGAAAGCATAATCACATCAATCCTTTATTTGATGACAAAATAAAAGAGCTCCTTAGGGAGCTCTTTTTTCATGCGTCGTCTTCCGTTCGAACGACTCTTTTGTCTGGATCGGCTAGTTCACTACCACAATGTTTACAGTAAATTGCGTCAGAGTCGTGCCCTGCGTGGGAGCAGTTTGGGCATTTCACCAATACTTTGTGCGATTGCATCTCTTGGTGCAGTTCGGCCGTGAAAATACCTGTAGGTACCGCCAAAATGGAATAACCCAGTAACATGGTGAGTGATGCAAGCCCTTTACCTAGGTCTGTTTGAGGGACCAAGTCACCATACCCAACCGTTGTGATGGTCACGATCGCCCAATAAATACTTTTAGGAATGCTAGTAAATCCGTTTTCAGGTCCTTCAATGATAAAAATCAATGAGCCGAAAATCGTTACCATAATGGCGACGGAGCTAAAGAAGATAAAAATCTTTCTGCGCGCCATAAGCAGTGAACGTAAGAGAATATTGGACTCTTGGAGGTATCGGACTAACTTGAGTATGCGGAATATTCGCATCACTCGCAGCGCCCTGATCACACCCATAAACGAAGCGGATGGGAAGAAGAGTGCTAAATAAGTGGGCAAAATCGCAAGTAAATCGACGACACCATAAAAACTCTTTGCGTAGGCGGCAGGTTTGGGGGAGCAATAAAGCCTTAGAAGGTATTCAATCGTGAATAGGCCAGTAAATGTGTATTCAATAAACTTCAGCTCTTTTTCCCACTCGGCCCGAACGGAGGGTATCGAATCTAACACCAGTACGATTAACGAACTGATGATCGCGATAATGAGAGCAATATCGAACGTTTTACCAGCTTTGGTATGAGTACCAAAAATGGTGACATATAGAGTATGTTTAAGAGAGTCAGTCGTCATGACAAAGCGATCCATTGTTGAATCGCTCTATCATACAATTTTATAGAAACTCAGGCTAATCCTGGAAATAAGTTGCGTAAGCCATTCGCAATGAACTCTATGCCAAGCGCGCCCAATATCAAACCCATGATACGAGTAATGACGTTGATTCCAGTTTGACCTAAAAATCGTACGATCAATGGGGCAGAGCGGAACAATAGCCATGAACAAAGGCAGAACAAACCAATCGTAATACTAATGCCCAAGGTATCGAACATGCTTGGGTAGCGTGCACCATAAACAATAGTCGAACTGATTGCACCAGGACCTGCCATTAAAGGCATTGCAAGAGGGACCACACCAATCTGTTCACGACTGACGTATTCCGTTTTCTCTTGTTTGTTCTGCTTATCTTCCCCCAGTTTACCGCT
Organism: Vibrio sp. Vb0349; assembly: GCF_033338975.1. Lineage (NCBI taxonomy): Bacteria > Pseudomonadati > Pseudomonadota > Gammaproteobacteria > Vibrionales > Vibrionaceae > Vibrio > Vibrio sp. Vb0349. Next base: position 125,697 of record NZ_JAWOTS010000011.1, read on the forward strand.
CATCATCGAGAATGCGATGCTAAGTAATAGCAACCCGCCAGCCACACGAAACGAATCCAGAGAAATACTGAACATGTCTAACAGTAACTGACCAGCAAAAAGCGAAATGATCAGGATGATCGCAACAGCCACATTTGCTGTTGTTGCCGTATTGCGCTTTTCGTCTGGTGTCATATGCCCGGTTAGTGACACAAACACAGGCATGATACCAACAGGGTTTACTGCGGCGACCAAACCGAGAAAAAACTGCAAGAAGATAGCAAGTTCAAAAGTTTGCATGTTGCGTACTCATCAAAGTTCACATTAGTGAAAAGGAGAAGGGGTAATTTGGGCGTAATGTAAGGCAAAAGTTAGGTTGTAAGAAATGAAAAAAACTAACGCATTCCCTGCCATTTAAGTGAGAAAAACTAATTCTTTAATAAACTGTATCTAATCTGGAAAGGAAATGTTATGTATAAAGTTGCTGATAAATTGCACTGTTTTACATAAACGTTAACATTCGCACATTTTTGATAAAAACCAAGGTGGTTTGTAGAGAGATGTATTCGGTTCGATATACTCTCAGTAGCACAAAGAATTGGGCCTACATGTAATTTTGTTGGTCAAAAATGAAACTTTTTTACAGATTGTTGTAGTTTCTTTTATTTATTTGTCCATTTGCTTCTTTTTTGCTCAATAAAAAATGAAAGTTAATTTATTTGTTTATCAGTGATTTATGTAATTTTGGTGTGATGAGGCACCACTTTGGTAGTATTTAGGTGGTGAGAACTGATCCAAGTCAATTTTTTTCACACTCTGAAATATTATACTCAGTCCTGAAAGCAATTTACTAAGACGTTTGTTTTCTAAGTGACTGATAAACAGTAAAAACGATAAGTAATAGCCTTAGTAAAAAGTTTTTAATATTTGTTAATTTTAGGAGATTCCCTATGCCTGTAACTAATATGGCTGAACTAGATGCAATGGTTGCTCGCGTTAAGAAAGCGCAAGAAGAGTTCGCTACTTACTCTCAAGAGCAAGTAGATAAAATCTTTCGTGCAGCATCGCTTGCAGCTAACCAGGCCCGTATCCCGCTAGCTCAACAAGCGGTAGAAGAATCTGGTATGGGTATTGTTGAAGATAAAGTAATCAAGAACCACTTCGCTTCTGAGTTTATCTACAACAAATACAAAGACGAACAAACGTGTGGCATCTTAGAAGAGGATGACAACCTAGGTACTATGACTATCGCTGAGCCTGTAGGCATCATCTGCGGTATCGTACCAACGACTAACCCAACTTCTACAGCGATCTTCAAATCTCTAATCTCTTTGAAGACTCGTAACGGTATCATCTTCTCACCACACCCACGTGCGAAAAACTCAACTAACGATGCAGCTAAACTCGTTCTAGATGCAGCAGTAGCAGCAGGCGCACCAAAAGACATCATCGGTTGGATCGACCAGCCTTCTGTTGAGCTTTCAAACGCTCTAATGAAACACGATGACATCGCGCTTATCCTTGCAACTGGTGGTCCAGGCATGGTTAAAGCCGCTTACTCTTCTGGTAAGCCAGCAATCGGTGTAGGTGCAGGTAACGTTCCTGTTGTTATCGATGAAACAGCAGACATCAAACGTGCTGTTGCTTCTATCCTTATGTCCAAGACTTTCGACAACGGTGTAGTATGTGCTTCTGAGCAGGCGGCAATCGTAGTTGATGAAGTATACGACGAAGTGAAAGAGCGTTTTGCTTCTCACAAAGCTTATGTCCTAAGCAAAGCAGAAGCTGATAAAGTTCGTAAAGTGCTTCTTATCGATGGCGCGCTAAACGCGAAAATCGTAGGTCAGCCAGCAGCAGCAATCGCTGAAATGGCAGGCGTTAAAGTTCCAGCAGACACTAAAGTTCTTGTTGGTGAAGGTCTGGGCAAAGTATCTCACGATGACGCATTCGCTCACGAGAAACTATCTCCAACTCTAGGTCTATTCCGTGCTGACAACTTCGAAGACGCGGTTGCTCAAGCGGTAACTATGGTTGAGATTGGTGGTATCGGCCACACATCTGGTCTTTACACTAACCAAGATACTAACGCTGACCGTATCCGTTACTTCGGTGACAAGATGAAGACAGCTCGTATCCTAATCAACATCCCGACTACTCACGGCGGTATCGGTGACTTGTACAACTTCAACGTTGCGCCATCTCTAACGCTAGGTTGTGGTTCTTGGGGTGGTAACTCTATCTCTGAGAACGTAGGTCCTAAACACCTAATCAACAAGAAAACTGTAGCGAAGCGAGCTGAAAACATGTTGTGGCATAAACTACCTAAGTCAATCTACTTCCGTCGTGGTAGCCTTCCAATCGCACTGGGCGACCTAGAAGGTAAGAAACGTGCATTCCTAGTAACTGACCGTTTCCTATTCAACAACGGTTACGCAGATGACGTAGTAAGCCTACTAAAAGCTCAAGGCATGGAAGTTCAAACATTCTTCGATGTTGAAGCTGACCCAACACTGTCTGTAGTAGAAAAAGGTGCGGCTCAAATGGCTAGCTACCAACCTGACGTTATCCTAGCGCTAGGCGGTGGTTCACCAATGGATGCAGCGAAAATCATGTGGGTAATGTACGAACACCCAGAAACTCACTTTGAAGAACTAGCAATGCGCTTTATGGACATCCGTAAACGTATCTACAAGTTCCCTAAAATGGGTAAAAAAGCTGAGCTTGTATGTATCACTACAACTTCAGGTACTGGCTCAGAAGTTACTCCATTCGCGGTTGTTACTGACGACAAGACTGGTGCGAAATACCCACTAGCTGACTACGAAATCACGCCAAACATGGCAATCGTTGATGCGAACCTAGTAATGAACATGCCTAAGTCTCTAACAGCATTTGGTGGTTACGATGCAGTAACTCACGCTCTAGAAGCTTACGTATCAGTTCTTGCTAACGAATACTCAGATGGCCAAGCTCTTCAAGCACTTAAGATGCTAAAAGAGTACCTACCATCAAGCTATGCGAACGGTGCAAATGACCCAATCGCTCGTGAGAAAGTACACAACGCAGCTACTATCGCTGGTGTTGCATTTGCGAACGCATTCCTAGGTGTTTGTCACTCAATGGCTCACAAACTGGGTGCTGAGTTCCACTTGCCACACGGCCTAGCTAACGCACTACTTATCTCTAACGTGGTACGTTACAACGCGAACGACAATCCAACTAAACAAACTGCGTTCTCTCAATACGACCGTCCACAAGCACGTCGTCGTTACGCTGAAGTTGCTGACCACCTAGGCCTAAGCCAAGAAGGTGACCGTACTGCTCAGAAGATTGAACGTCTACTAGCATGGTTGGATGAACTAAAAGTGAACCTAGACATCCCAATGTCTATCCAAGCGGCAGGTGTTGCTGAATCAGATTTCGTAGCGAAACTGGATGAGCTAGCGGTAGAAGCGTTCGATGACCAATGTACTGGTGCGAACCCACGTTACCCTCTAATCAGCGAACTTAAAGATGTGTTGATGGCTTCTTACTACGGTAAAGCATTTGTTGAAGGCGAAACTTTCGAAGGTACAACTGTTATCAAGAAGAAAGCAGACCAAGAAGCAGCAAAAGCAGCACCTAAAGCAAAGAAAGAAAAAGCTGACGCGTAATTAAAAAATCGAGTGAGCAAGGTTTTCGCTAGCACGGAACCTTAATCGGGAAAAGGTTAAAGCCCCAGTCAAATGACTGGGGCTTTTTTTTATTTTGGTGCAGGAGTTACATCTGGCTTGGGAAAACAGAGTTGCTGTGTATGCTTACACTTCGGTCGCAACTACTCGGCCACTGAAGTATTCATTCGCGACGATGTATGCTGTGTTGCGGACTAGTTCGTCTTGGATCTCAGCCCAGTGCCTCTCGTTGAGCTCTTCTTTTGTATGATTTACCGAGGGAATAACGCCGCCCACTCGAATGTTGAATGGTGTGAGTTCTTTTGCCCAGCTGTAAGTAAAACCTGACACCAACGCCGCCATGCTTTCAACTCCCGTAAAGTCTTCATGGTTGTCATGAGAAATGACGTTAACAATGACGCCTTTCTTGTTTCTGGCTCGAAAGCGCTCTGCTCCTACTTGGCCGTAGGTATAAAGGAAGCGTGCCGCAGACGACAAGTGATCAATGTAAGTACTCATCGGTTCTGGCGCCATTAAGCCAGGCATAGGGGAGCTGGTCCAGCAATTAACAATCACATCTGGTGTCGCACGTAGCTGTGATTCTATCTGGTCAAACAATAAGTTAATGGACGTTGTGTTATCACTACACACATTCATCGCATACACTTTGTCAGTGAAAGCGCTGATTTGCTCATAGCTCGCTCTCAAAGCGCTAGAATTTTGGTCACAAAGAATCAACGTTGCTCCAAGGTGAGCAAAGTGATTTGCACAGGTTCTTCCTATAACCGAACCTGCAGACGTGACGAGAATAATTGATTCTTTGATATCCATAGCACCTTCACTGTATCCATATGTGAAAAACAATACACCAGTGGTTTGTGCTAATAGCATGGTTGAAATTCGTTGGGTTCAGTGTGAAAGGCTTCAAACTAACGCTTTCGAGTGAGGACTATTGTGCGGTAATTTGTAAGACGTCACATTTCTGACGTGTAGGTATTGCAAGCTATTGGATAAAAAGCGGATCTCTATGCTTTAGCTTGAATTTGATGCTGACGTTGAGCCGTCACTAGCTGATTATATAGCCCAGCATCTGGGATCAGTTGTTTGTTTCGTTCGCCCAATCTGCGTCGCTCATGACCAGATAGGTTGTGATAAACCTCCTCTGGTAGGTTGAATGTGTCTTCAGGCAGGTAAGTCAGCGCATCTGGTTTTAGGTAATGGCTCAGCTTTGCGGAAGGCAATCCTGCATCGTGAAACTGTTTCGCTTGTTCAGCTGCGAGTTCATAGCTGCTGCTATCAGAACGAAGAGCTTGAGGTTGCGATAAACCCAATTGTTGGCGAAGAATACTGTCACTGGTGATGACTTCCTGGACCTCTTCAACCGGGACCACATCGCGAACATCATTAGAGAACATAGACAGAATCAGCGAGAAATCCGCACGACGACCTTCGTGTACGGCATGGTTAATACCATTACCGAACTGAAGTTCGTTGATAATTGCAGCTTTGTCTAACGTATGAATTTGCATGATGTTCCTCGCTCGATGCTCTTTTAACGGCGTGGATAAGAAGAACTTTAGTAAAAGAGGGAATTATTTAAAGGTGCTAGGGAAGGCGAAACAAAAAAGCCCGCTAAATAGCGAGCTTTTGAATAAGACTAAATTGAACTTAGGGGGAAGTATATTACTTCGCTAGGTTCTCAGCTACGAAGTCCCAGTTTACTAGAGCCCAGAAGCCGTTCATGTAATCAGGACGTACGTTGCGGTAATCGATGTAGTACGCGTGTTCCCATAGGTCAACAGTTAGAAGTGGTGTTGTACCTTCTTCTGTTAGAGGAGTAGCAGCGTTAGAAGTGTTAACGATCTCTAGAGAGCCGTCAGCTTTCTTAACAAGCCAAGTCCATGAAGAACCGAAGTTGTTGATTGCTGAATCAGTAAACTTCGCTTTGAATTCTTCAAAAGAACCGAATGCTGCGTTGATTGCGTCTGCAACTGCGCCAGTTGGCTCGCCGCCCGCATTTGGAGCAAGACAGTGCCAGTAGAACGTGTGGTTCCAGATTTGCGCTGCGTTGTTGAATACGCCACCAGTAGAAGTCTTGATGATCTCTTCTAGAGTTTTGCCTTCGAACTCAGTACCAGGGATAAGACCGTTAAGCTTAACAACGTAAGTGTTGTGGTGCTTACCGTGGTGGTAGTCTAGAGTCTCTGCTGAGATGTGTGGTTCTAGTGCGTCTTTCGCGTAAGGAAGAGCTGGTAGTTCAAATGCCATTACTCGATTCTCCATTGATTTGAAAGGATGACCTTTCGATTGCTTCCAGTGTTTTTTTATAGCTATGTCGCCTTTAAGGCTGACTTGCTAAGTATTTTAGCAAGTTTTTACTTTATTAAAACCCCGATATGAAAATATTTTAAGAGGTTAGCAGTGGTGAAGTGCTGCATTGCTCGCCAATGAGCAACCTAAAATTAAGCCTTATTAATTATATGGTTTTTATTCTGTCGTTATTGAGTAGAATGTGGCAAATAAATAAAGTTCAAACCCATGAATGAGGAAGCGATGGAAACTATCGACAAAATCAAACAGCAGATCTCTGAAAACTCAATCCTGCTGTACATGAAAGGATCACCGAAACTACCTAGCTGTGGTTTCTCTTCTCAAGCGTCACAGGCACTAATGGCATGTGGTGAGAAGTTCGCTTACGTAGACATTCTGCAAAACCCAGATATCCGTGCTGAGTTACCAAAGTACGCGCAATGGCCAACTTTCCCTCAACTATGGGTTGAAGGTGAGCTTATCGGCGGTTGTGACATTATTCTAGAAATGTTCCAAAAAGGTGAACTGCAGCCTCTAATCAAAGAAGCAGCAGCGCGCGCTGAAGATCAAGCTGAGTAATTCGTAAATACTCACATTTAGCGATAGAATACGAAGGAGCCGTACTGGCTCCTTTTTCTTTTTAGGTTAGTGGAATGAACATAAAGCTTTACTACGTGCATGACCCAATGTGCAGTTGGTGTTGGGGTTACAAACCAACGCTGGATAAACTAAAACAGCAACTGCCAGGTGTGATTCAGTTTGAGTATGTGGTTGGTGGTCTTGCGCCAGATACTAATTTACCGATGCCGCCCGAGATGCAACAAAAACTCGAAGGTATTTGGAAGCAGATTGAGCGCCAGTTAGGCACTAAGTTTAACTACGATTTCTGGAAGCTTTGTACGCCAGTAAGAAGCACTTACCAATCTTGTCGTGCGGTTATTGCAGCGGGCTTTCAAGATTCTTATGAGCAGATGCTAGAAGCGATTCAGCATGCGTATTACTTACGTGCGATGCCTCCTCATGAAGAAGCCACTCACTTGCAACTAGCGAGAGAAATTGGCTTGAATGTTCAGCAATTCAAGAATGACATGGATGGCTCTTTCTTAGAAGGTGTGTTCGAAGATCAATTGAGCCTTGCAAAGAGCCTAGGTGTGAGCTCTTACCCTAGCTTGGTTCTTAAAATTAACGACGCTTATTTTCCGATTGCCATCGATTACCTGTCGACAGAACCAACCTTGAAGCTGATTCGTGAGCGTATTATTGACAATATGCCAGCGCAATAACCACAGTTATGAATAACAAAAAGCCGCTCATTGAGCGGCTTTTTCGTAACTAAATGTATATCCATCCAAACAATAGTATTAAAGCACCATTGCTGCAATCCAACCAAAGATGATTAGAGGGATATTGTAATGGATAAAGGTTGGAACGACTGTTTCCCAAATGTGCTCATGTTGACCGTCGGCATTTAGACCAGATGTAGGGCCTAATGTAGAGTCAGAAGCTGGAGAGCCTGCATCACCTAACGCAGCCGCAGTACCTACCAGTGCAATCGTTGCCATCGGCGAGAAGCCAAATGCTAGCGCAAGAGGCACATAGATAGTTGCAAGGATTGGAATCGTAGAGAACGATGAACCAATGCCCATTGTTACCAACAGGCCAACGATCAGCATCAGTAGTGCAGCTAAAGGCTTATTGTCACCGATGCTGGTTGATAGCGATTGTACTAGTGTTTCAACACCGCCAGTTTGCTTCATTACTGCTGCAAAACCTGCCGCTGCAATCATGATGAAGCCAATCATTGCCATCATGTGTACACCTTTAGTGAACACGTCGTGCGTCTCTTTCCATGCAATAACGCCGCCGAAAGTAAACACCATAAAGCCAGCTAGAGCTCCGATAATCATTGAACCCGTGTAAAGCTGAACACCCAATGCAGCGACAATACCAAGTGCCGCAACCAAGATGTGCTTTTTATTGATGACATGATCGGTTTCGTCAACGACAGTCAACTCAGTTTCTTTGTAGACACGCGGTTTACGATAGCTAACAAAGATAGCCAGTAATAGACCAAACAGCATACCTGCACCAGGCAGTAACATGGCGGTTGGGACTTGGCTTGCAACCACATTCTCCAAACCGTTGTCATGTAGGTTCTTTAACAGAATGTTGTTTAAGAAAATACCGCCGAAACCAACAGGAAAGATCATGTAAGGTGTGATCAAACCGAAGGTAAGAACACACGCGACCAAACGTCGATCGAGCTTAAGTTTCGCAAATACGCCCAAAAGAGGTGGAATCAAAATTGGAATAAAGGCGATATGGACCGGAATTACGTTTTGAGATGACATAGTGACAAGAACGAGCGCGACTAACACCGCGTACTTTAACCCGGTAGTTGACGCCGAGTTTTCTTTACCATTTAAGCGCTTGATAACACTTTTGGCCAGTAGATCCGTGATGCCTGATTTCGAGATGGCAACAGCGAAAGTACCTAACATGGCGTAGCTTAGCGCGATAGTTGCACCGCCACCTAGACCACTTTCAAATGCGGCAACCGTATCCCCAAGGCTCATGCCTGCGACTAGGCCGCCTACGATGGCACTAAACGTGAGGGCAACCACCACGTTTACGCGCATCAATGCTAACACGAGCATGACGCACACTGATATAACGACAGGATTCATACTTTTCCTAATATGTTGTGTTTACTTATTATTCTTCGTCGACAAGCGGCCAACCGCCGAGGGCCTTCCATTTGTTGACAATACCGCAGAATAATTCTGCTGTTTTTTGTGTATCGTAAAGCGCAGAGTGTGCTTCACGGTTATCAAATTCCATCCCGGCTGTTTTGCATGCTTTAGCGAGAACTGTTTGGCCATAAGCAAGGCCACTTAATGTAGCCGTATCAAAAGTAGCAAAGGGATGAAAAGGGACTCTTTTTAGTTTACAGCGTTCATTTGCTGCATTTACAAAACCCAAGTCGAATGCTGCGTTATGAGCAACCATAATTGCACGTGAGCAATCTGCGGCTTTTTGTTCTTTGCGAATAAGCTTATAAATTTCCTTTAGCGCCTCTTGCTCAGAAACAGCACCTCGAAGAGGGCTGAAAGGGTCACGAATACCATTGAATTCAAGCGCTTCTTTTTCTAAGTTAGCGCCTTCAAATGGTTCCACATGAAAATGAATGGTGGAGGCCGGATGCAACACGCCATGTTCGTCCATTTTCAACGTAACGGCACAGATTTCTAAAAGTGCATCAGTTTGAGCATTGAAACCAGCGGTCTCAACGTCTACTACCACAGGGAAATAACCACGAAAGCGTTTTTTCAAGGTTAGAGCTTCATTTTCTAGTGTCATGTTGGCTTATTTTTGTGTGACGAAGGCTGCATTATTGCAGATTATACCGATGAGAAAAACCGCAATTTAAGAGAAAACCGGAATTCTATTTTGCATCCAATCAATAAGTTTGTATTGCATATTATGTAGACGTTTATTCGCCATACTTTGCATCATGTAAACCGATAAAACATGAGGAAGTAAAACGCTAAGTGGCGGTTAAGGTGATTGGAACACGGTGGCTCACATTAATGGCAGTGTGACAGATAACCCTATATTGGCGAGATTTTTGCATGCCGGTTGAAGTGGTTTTATTGATGCAAATTGACGGCAACAGACTGCCGTTTAAGAGACAGTATTAGATGAAGAAATGGCTGATTACCAGTGGTGTTGTATTTTCGTTGTTTAGCACAAGCAGCTTCGCTTTGATGGGCAAACGTTATGCTGCGACTCCACAGCAATCTCAATGGGAAATGGTGGTCAATACACCATTAGAATGTCAGCTTGTACACCCCATTCCAAGCTTTGGAGATGCGGTATTTTCATCTCGTGCGAATAAAAAAATCAATTTAGACTTTGAGTTAAAAATGCGTCGCCCGATGGGAGAAACACGTAACGTCAGTCTCATTTCTATGCCGCCACCTTGGCGACCAGGTGAACACGCCGATCGAATTACAAACCTAAAGTTTTTTAAACAGTTTGATGGTTATGTCGGAGGGCAAACAGCATGGGGCATTTTGTCTGAGCTGGAAAAAGGCCGTTATCCGACTTTTAGCTACCAAGATTGGCAGAGCCGAGATCAGAGAATTGAAGTCGCATTGTCATCAGTACTATTTCAAAACAAGTACAACGCGTTTAGCGACTGTATTTCAAACTTATTGAAATACAGTTTTGAGGACATTGCTTTTACGATTTTGCACTACGAAAGACAAGGTGATCAGTTAACCAAGGCTTCTAAAAAGCGTTTATCACAAATTGCAGATTATATCCGACATAATCAAGATATCGATCTCGTGCTGGTGGCGACTTACACAGATTCAACCGATGGTAAAAGTGCGAGTCAAAGTTTATCAGAGCGACGTGCAGAGTCACTTCGTGACTATTTTCAGTCTCTAGGGCTACCGGAAGATCGAATTCAAGTGCAAGGGTACGGCAAGCGTCGTCCTATTGCAGATAACGGTTCCCCAATAGGAAAAGACAAAAACCGCCGAGTCGTGATATCTCTAGGGCGAACCCAAGTGTGATGCATATAAAAACGCCGAAGCTGAAAGCTTCGGCGTTTTTGATTTACTGACGTTGTTAATAATATTTTAGTGGTATTTTGCCAAGCACCTTTCGGTGATTCCTGCTGTATAATTTGAATGTTAGTTTAAGCGGAATTTGGCAATGACTTCGCAATTGGTTGCGGTATCTATTTTTTCAACCTGTTTGGCAATAGCTGGATTAGGGTGACGCTTCATAAAGTCTATCAACGCCTTAGTACAGCATCCTATCGAGTCGATAAAGCTTGCACACTCTTTATTTGGGCATTGTGGGATAAGTGTTAAGACTTTCTCAGAGGCCAGTTGAAGGTATTTGAGTTCATAGTCAGTATCTCCAGCCCAACGCCAGAACTGAGCTAAGTTATGACAAGAAATCACAGAAATTAATAATCGCTCGTCCGCCTCAATTTCCACACATTCGCTAATATCTTCACTCAGGCTTAGGGCTTGCTGGTAATGAAGAATACTGCGAACAGGGTCATCTAGTTGAAGTGCCGTATCGGCTAGAAGTGTGTGTTTTTCCCATTCACTGATCATTATCGTAATCCCGCATATCGAAGTTGCGGACAAATCTAAACGATAACTATTATCAAGTAAAGGGTTTTGTTTATAAAAGGACAGGCAGATCGCAGACCTGCCTGTAATCGGAGTTCAACTTGCAGTACAAGTGATTATTAGAAGTGCCGCTTAGCCTTCAAGACCTGCTGAAGCTTGCTTGTTTTGAATAAGCTCAATCATATAACCATCTGGGTCTTTTACGAATGCAATGTGCGTGCTTCCGCCTTTTACTGGACCTGGCTCACGCGTCACATTACCGCCCGCCGCTTTGATAGCGTCGCAAGTTGTGTAGATATCATCAACACCAATGGCGATATGACCAAAAGCAGTACCTAGGTCATACTCAGTTTTACCCCAGTTGTAAGTCAGTTCGATCACTGCACCTTGGGATTCGTCACCATAACCAAGAAACGCTAGCGTGTATTCGTACTCTTTATTTTCGTTAGTACGAAGCAGCTGCATGCCCATAACTTCAGTGTAAAACTTGATGGATTTGTCTAGATCACCTACGCGAAGCATAGTGTGGAGAATTCGACCGTTTGACATTTTTTGCTCCTAGCTTTGATTTACAAATAGCATTAGCTATCTGGGTATACTTTCTCTTTATATTCGCACAAATCTTCGATAATACAGCTACCGCAGCGAGGCTTTCTTGCTACGCACGTATAACGACCATGAAGAATGAGCCAGTGGTGCACATCGAGTTTGAACTCTTTTGGCACAACTTTTAATAGCTTCTGCTCGACATCATCAACCGTTTTTCCCATCGCAAATTTAGTGCGATTCGACACGCGATAAATGTGCGTATCGACGGCAATAGTTGGCCAACCAAAAGCGGTGTTGAGCACGACGTTTGCGGTCTTGCGACCTACGCCTGGTAGCGCTTCTAACGCGGCACGATCTTCAGGAACTTCACCATTGTGTTTTTCCAACAAGATCTTACAAGTCTTGATTGTGTTTTCTGCCTTTGAGTTAAACAAACCGATGGTCTTTATGTATTCTTTTAAGCCATCGACTCCCAAATCAAGAATGCTTTGAGGTGTATTCGCTACAGGGAAAAGCTTGTCGGTGGCTTTATTGACGCTTACATCGGTTGCTTGAGCTGATAGTAATACAGCGATTAGCAGCTCAAAAGGGGAGCTCCAGTTAAGCTCAGTTTGAGGATTCGGATTGTTTTCTCGTAATCGCTCAAGAATTTCGATTCTTTTTATTTTGTTCATTGCTGACTTCCAATACCGTCTCTGCGGTTTATGAAAAAGGCTCCTATGACAGAGCCTTATCTTGTTATGCGTTAGTGACGCGAGCACGTTCTATGGTTGGTTTTTCTTCTTTTGGTTGACGTGCCTGAATTGAATTATCTATGACATTTTTGAGCGCTATCAACAGCCCAACACCGATAAATGCACCAGGTGGGAGAAGCGCTAACAGGAAGCTATTGTCAAATTGGAAAACTTGAATCCGTAGAGCTGAAGCCCAGTCTCCTAGGAGAAGGTCTGCTCCGTCGAATAGTGTGCCATTACCAATCAATTCGCGCATGGCACCTAAAACAACCAAGACGCTCGTCATACCAAGGCCCATCCACAAACCATCTAGCGCAGCGGGTGCAACATCATTTTTTGACGCGTAAGCTTCTGCTCGGCCAATAATAATGCAGTTCGTTACAATCAGAGGAATAAAGATACCTAGAGACAGGTACAAACCGTACGCATAGGCATTCATTAACAACTGAACGCAGGTAACGAGTGAGGCAATGATCATAACGAATACAGGTATACGGATCTCTTTTGGCACATAGTTACGAATAAGAGAAACTGTTACGTTGGATCCAACTAGCACGAGTAAGGTTGCAATACCAAGACCTAATGCATTGGTTATCGTGGAAGAAACCGCTAGCAGTGGACATAAGCCCAGCAGTTGTACGAGAGCGGGGTTGTTACTCCACATACCGTTTTTCATCAGTAATTTATTCTCATTCATTACTGCTCTCCTTCACAGCCTAACGGCTGGTTAAGAATGTCTTCACGAGATTGGTTTACGTAGTTAACGGTATTTCGCACCACTTTTACGACGGCTCTTGGCGTGATCGTTGCACCAGTAAATTGATCGAAATCGCCGCCATCTTTACGAACTTTCCAAGAATTCCAATTGTTTTCCGTGACTTGTTTTCCTGTAAAGCTCAGGATCCAGTCGGTGACACGAAGATCGATTTTATCGCCCAGACCAGGGGTTTCTTGGTGGTTTAGGACGCGTGTCCCCAAAATATTGCCCTGATTATCAATCCCAGTAATCACTTTTATCTCACCATTGTAGCCATCTGGCGCGATAGATTCTATTGCGATTGCTGTTGGTTCACCATTCTTCGTGGCGAGGTAGGCTGGCATCGCACGTAATGTCCCCAGATCTGGAGACGTGACCATTGTACAAGCTTGCGTGAGTGCGTTGTCATGCATGTTTTCTGGAATGACTTGATTCAAAACAGAAAGTAATTGTTTTTGCTCTTGTACCTTGATTTGGTCTTTTGTTAGGTACTGAGTAAGGGCGACTAATCCGGTTGTTGCACATGCAAATATCGCGAGTGTCAGACCATTTTTTCTAATAGCGGTTAACATGTTTACCTCAGTGACCGTAAGTTCTAGGTTTGGTGTAGTAATCGATCAGTGGCACACACATATTTGCAAGCAACACTGCAAATGCAACACCATCTGGGAAACCGCCCCAACTGCGAATGATAAAAACCAAAGCACCAATAAGCGCACCGAAGATTAAACGTCCTTTGACGGTGGTAGACGCCGAAACGGGATCGGTTGCAATAAAGAATGCGCCAAGCATGGTTGCACCAGATAACAAGTGTAAAACTGGCGACGCAGTTTCCCCTGGCGTCAGCAACGTGAACACTAGGCTAAACAGAGTCAGACTCGCAAGGAAACCTGCTGGAATATACCATTGGATGATACGCTTTTTGATCATGACTATGCCGCCAAGAAGGTAAGCAAGGTTTACCCATTGCCAACCAATACCACCTAAGCCATCAAATATCGGCTGCGACATTACTTCGCTTGGAGTGGCACCTGTAAGAATGCCAGTCTTAAATGCATCAAGTGGTGTCGCCATTGTCACGCCGTCAACACCTGAGCGAACTTGCTGAAGTGATAAGCCGTCGTAATCATAGCCCGTAAAAATTAAAGAGAGTGTATCTGCAAAATTTACATGATCAGGTATGAGTGATGTCGGTGCACTCCAACTCGTCATTTGTACTGGGAAAGAGATCAACAAGACCACATAAGCGACCATTGCAGGGTTGAATAAGTTTTGTCCAAGGCCACCATAGAGGTGTTTAGCGATTACTATCGCAAAAATAAGCCCGATCACCATAATCCACCACGGAGACCATGGTGGTATAGCAACGGCTAACAACCAAGCGGTAACTATTGCACTGTTATCACGTAGCGCTCTCATTGGTGAGCGTTTACGACAGATCATGACTAAGGCTTCAAGGGATACAGCGACTGCAATGGCAAAAATCAGCTGAATAAGCGTACCCCAGCCAAAGAAGTAGGTTTGAGCTACTAAACCTGGAAGTGCGCAAAGTGCCACCCATTTCATTAAATCTGGCGTACTACGACGACTGTGGGTATGCGGTGAACTGGCAATAAAAAACGACACTACTCGTTCTCCTCAGTATTATTTTTATTAGCTTCTTGTTGCGCTTTGCGTGCCTTCGCGCGCGCAATTGCTGCGGCAACCGCGGCTTTCTTCGGATCCACTTCTGGTTCTTCGGAGGTTGCTTCTTCAACAGGCTCTGTTTGCGTTTCTTGCTTCGCTTTGCGCGCTTTGGCTCGAGCGATGGCAGCAGCCACGGCGGCTTTTTTCGGATCTTCGGTTTGCTCGGCAGGTGCGTCAGCTTCTTCCGCTTCAGTTGAGTCTGCTTGTTTCGCTTTACGCGCTTTGGCACGTGCAATGGCAGCAGCCACTGCGGCTTTCTTCGGATCGTCGGTTTGCTCGGCTGGTGCTTCAGCTTCTTCCGCTTCAGTTGAGTCTGCTTGTTTCGCTTTACGTGCTTTGGCACGTGCAATCGCGGCAGCCACGGCGGCTTTTTTCGGATCTTCGGTTTGCTCGGCAGGTGCTTCGGCTTCTTCCGCTTCAATTGAGTCTGCTTGCTTCGCTTTTCGTGCTTTGGCACGTGCAATCGCAGCAGCCACGGCGGCTTTTTTCGGATCTTCGGTTTGCTCGGCAGGTGCGTCAGCTTCTTCCGCTTCGGTTGAGTCTGCTTGCTTCGCTTTGCGCGCTTTGGCTCGAGCAATTGCAGCGGCAACTGCGGCTTTTTTCGGATCGTCGGTTTGCTCAGCAGGTGCGTCAGCTTCTTCCGCTTCAGTTGAGTCTGCTTGCTTCGCTTTACGTGCTTTGGCACGTGCAATGGCAGCAGCAACCGCGGCTTTTTTCGGATCGCCGTCTTGCTGCGCAGACGTTTCCGATTCTACAGATTCAGTTGAATCTTCTTGTTGTGCTTTTTTCGCTTTAGCTCGGGCGATGGCGGCCGCAACTGCCGATTTTTTATCATCAGCGTTATTGTCTGGCGTTTCGCCTTGTTCTTTTTGCGCTTTACGTTCGCGAGCAAGACGTTTGCGTTCTTCGCGCAGTTTTGCCATTTCTGAGTTATCAGGTTCACTAGAGCCTGCTTTAGCTGCTGCCGCTTGTTTAGCCTTCGCTTTGGCAATGGCTGCCGCTACGGCTGGTTTTACTGCTGGCTCTGCTTTTTCAGTGGTTTCTGTCTTTTGAGCTTTCACTCGTGCGATCGCTGCTGCTATCGCATCATCGCTACCAGAAGACTTCATCTCTTTTCGGCGTTGATCGGCAGCTTTCTTGAAGCGATTTTCACGTTCTGCTTTTTCGCGTTCCATACGCGCTTTTTTCTCTTCAAAACGCAGTTTTGCTCGCTCTGCAGCTTCCGCTTCTTGTGTTCTAGTTCTAATTTCTGCTTTCGCTTGGCGGTAGTACTGTACAAGCGGAATTTCACTTGGACATACAAACGCACAAGCGCCGCACTCGATACAATCCTTTAAGTTTAATTCTTCGAGTTTGTCATACTCTTCAGCTTTCGCATGCCATTGCAGTTGTTGAGGCAGCAGCGAAGCAGGGCATGCTTCGGCACATTGGCTACAGCGAATACATTCCATCTCATACTGGTGCGGAGAGATCTCACGACGAGTCGGAGCAAGGATACAGTTTGCTGTCTTGGTAATCGGCACTTGGGAGTGAGGAAGGGTAAAGCCCATCATTGGCCCACCCATAATTAAACGCTGTAACTTCTTATCTGCTTTATAGCCAAACTCATCCAACAGTGCTTGTACTGGTGTCCCTAATAATGCCCAAACGTTGCGTGGTTGTTTGAAGGTTTTACCAGTGAGAGTCACGATGCGTTTTATCATCGGCTCACCGTCGATGACTGCGCGTTTTATAGCGTAAAGAGAACCAACATTCTGGACCAAAATACCAATATCGGCTGGAATCGCGCCACTTGGCACTTCTTTATTGGTTAAAATTTTGATCAGCTGTTTTTCACCGCCAGAAGGGTATTTAGTTGGGATAACGCGAATAACGATATCTTTGTTTATAGCCGCAGCTTCTAGCGCTTTGATTGCTTCTGGTTTGTTGTCTTCAATGCCAATAATCGTGAGCTTTGGTGTCAGGATATGTTCGACAATTTCGATACCTTGAATAAGCTCTTCGGCATGTTCTTGCATGAGCTTGTCATCAGACGTGATGTATGGCTCGCACTCTGCTGCATTAACGATAAGAATCTCGGTACGAGCAAAACCTGATTGGATTTTTTTTGCAGTAGGGAAGCCTGCGCCACCCATACCAGAAATACCAGCGAGACGAATAACATCAATCAGTGCGTCAGAGGTTTCTTGTTGGTAATCTGCGACGGGGTTTCTTTCACACCATGCATCGTTACCATCAGGCGTGATGACAGCGCACAATTCACTTAACCCAGAAGGGTGCGCGACAGTTCGTGGCTCAATCGCGGTGAGCGTACCTGATGTTGGAGCATGCACTGGAACCGTAAAGCCGGTCTCCGATTGCGTTAATGGCTGACCTTTTAATACGTAGTCACCTTCGGCAACCAGTAGGTTACCCGCTTTACCAATGTGCTGTTTTAGCGGCAATACAATTTCTGACGGGATAGCCGCATGAGCGAGTTCAGTTTTGTTGGACTGCTTTTTATTTTCTGCCGGATGCACACCACCTGGGAAATCCCAAAGCGCGCCTGTACGAATTTGTTCAATCAAAGACAACATGTGAAACCTTACTTAATTGAATCTTTCACGTTCGCTGCATTGTCGGCAGCATCCGTAATGTTAAGTACCGGAATGGAGTGAAGTTGCCACTTCCAGCTTTCTGTGGTCGTTGCCACAGGAATCATTTCAATACAATCAGTCGGACATGGGGCAACACACAAGTCACAGCCCGTACATTCGTCTTTGATTACGGTATGGACCGCCTTTGTTCCGCCTACAATTGCATCCACCGGACACGCCTGAATACACTTAGTGCAGCCAATACACATGTCTTCATGAATAAACGCAACGGTTGGAATTTTGCTGTCGAGATCGTGCGCAGATTCTTCTGGCTCAACACCCATTAAGTCGGCGAGCTTTTCGATTGTTGCCTGACCACCAGGGGGACATTTGTTGATGTGGTCGCCATTTGCAATTGCTTCAGCATAAGGGCGGCAACCAGGGTAGCCACATTGACCGCATTGAGTTTGCGGTAAAATGGCGTCGATTTGATCCACAATAGGGTCCGCTTCAACTTTAAAGCGAATAGAAGCAAAACCAAGTATCGCGCCGAAAATCGCAGCCAGAACCGCTAACGCGATAATCGCAATTAAAATCGTACTCATCGCTTACTTCACCAAACCTGTAAAGCCCATAAAGGCGAGTGACATTAAACCTGCTGTAATCATTGCTATTGATGCACCTTTAAAAGGTACAGGAACGTCGGCGGCGGCTATGCGCTCTCGCATGGATGCAAAAAGTATCAACACCAATGAGAAACCAACAGCGGCGCCGAAGCCGTAGATGATCGATTCAATAAAGTTATGGTTTTCATTAATGTTAAGAAGTGCCACGCCCAATACTGCGCAGTTTGTTGTGATCAGCGGTAAGAAAATGCCAAGCAAGCGATAAAGCGTCGGGCTGGTTTTGTGCACAACCATTTCGGTGAACTGCACCACAACGGCTATCACCAAAATAAAACTCATGGTTCGAAGGTACTCAATACCCAGTGGACGAAGGATGTAGCTTTCCACTAAATACGCACACACTGACGCGAGCGTTAGCACAAAAGTTGTCGCTAAGCCCATACCTATTGCTGTTTCCAGTTTTTTGGACACACCCATAAAAGGACATAGGCCCAAAAACTTCACCAGTACAAAGTTGTTCACCAGCACAGTGCCGACCAACAACAAAACATATTCGGTCATAGTTA
>NZ_JAWOTS010000012.1:0-124767 GCF_033338975.1 Vibrio sp. Vb0349
AACGTAAGTACCATTGCAACCCAGTCGATTCCATAGTACTGAAAATATCCCATTTTTCCTCCAAGCACATAACGCCCAATTAAGGTGTGAAGCACGCTGCCACAAACTCAAATTGAACACCGTAATCACTAAACTTGATTCAAACTAAAAATGCCAAGCGTGCTGAATCACTCTTAAATTGTTTGTTATGTTTTAGTAGCCTCGAGCGCATTGCCAGCAATTGTACACAAAACCAAACCACTTTCTTTTTCGCTAGAGCTAATAACGAGCTTCCCAAATGAATCCCAAACTGAACTTTTACCACAAGTTTCCCAACCACCTGTTTCTGATATATGGTTGCTTAGAAGTACAGGGATTCGGTGTTCTAAAGCAATTTCGGATAGAATTTTAGAATCAGGGGTAAAGCCATTACCAGAAATTAGAGCACTTACAACATAAGCATCCGCACCGAGCTTTTTAACCCGCTGAGAATGTTCCGGTGTTGTGAAGTCGGCACAAATAGCCAGTGCTATTTGATGCCCATTAACAGTAAAAAAGTAATCGGTCGTCCCAAAAGAACAATACTTCTCTTCGCCTTCATGCAGATATTGCTTTGAATAAAATTGGACTGAGCCATCGGGAAAACAAACTACCGCACCTATTGTTGGCTTTGAGGAATTGTTAGCTTTTAGCGGACAACCTGCAATAACTATAATCTCATTTTCAACTGACGCTTGAGATAGTTCTTTAAAACTCAACGGCTCAGGCGAAAAAGCCAGCTCAGCAACCAAGTCTAGCTCATAGCCCGTCAATGATAATTCCGGAAAAATGACAACATCAGCTTTGTAAGAAGATGATTTCTTGATCATTTTAATATGATTTTCAATATTCCCACATAAGTCGCCTCTCACGATCGGGATTTGAGCCAAGCTTATAGTTACACCAGTTTTCAAGTTTCCTCCTTAACACATAACGCCGCATTAAGGGGTGAACAACGCCACCACCCAACCTAAGCTATTGTGCCGTAAACACTAAAGCTGATTCAAACCAAAACTGCCAAGCGTTGTGAATCCCTCTTAAATGCTTTGTTAGTTGCCAGACCTAACGCTTTCATTTGAAGTGGATTGCCGCTTTGCTAACACTTGCTTTACGTGTATTAAAAACTCAAATCAGGCGCAGCTTCAAAGCGCCTGTCACTGAAACCACTTGGGACTCAAAGCGCCGTAGAAAACGGACTAGCAACACCAAAAAAATCTTTTGAGAAGACAATATTACAAAGCTGACTTTCAACAAGCAAATCGGTTTCTGAAACAGAAAATCCAACCTCAAAAGAAACCTGAGAACGATTTTCACGAACCCGAATGATTCAAAATTGAAGTACGAAACGCCACTAAAAACATACTGATTTTAACTCTAAACATTCTGCTTTAGCTGCGTTTTCCTCGTTGGCAACTAACGCTTTCTATACGGCAATTTGCCTCCTTTCTAGCAGGCTACCGCCCTCTTTCTGATCAAAAGCGCTATAAATCGTAGCACCTATATGCATGAAACAAATAGAAAAACAGTATGAATATGTGTGGTAGCGCGCGCAATTAGGCGGCGCACAGCACGCTAATTTCAAAAGTGGTGATACATTAACGTAGCTGTATAAATAAACAGGTTAATTTATCATGAAAAGTCAGTTTTTACTTAGTGTAAAAGAGCACATGCTTACTCGTCATTATGCGAATAAAACCATCGAAAGTTATCTATTTTGGATAAAACGCTTTATCACTTTCCAACAGCTTGCCCACCCTTCAACACTAGCAGAAGATGATGTAGTTCAGTTCCTGAGTTACTTAGCGGTAAAAGAAAAAGTTGCGGTAAAAACGCAAGCTTTGGCACTGAACTCAATATCATTTTTATATCGTGATTATTTCAAAACTCCACTATCACTTGATATGAGATTTCAGAAATCCCTGACCGAAAAGAAACTTCCCGTTGTATTAACTAGGGAGGAGATCCGACGATTCGTTCAACATATCGACCCGAGGTATAAACTCCATATTCAGCTGCTTTATGGCTCAGGGCTTCGAGTCATGGAGTGTTTGCGCTTAAGAGTTCAGGACATCGATTATGATTATGGCGCAGTTCGTGTTTGGCAAGGAAAAGAAGGTAAAAATCGTACCGTAACGTTAGCAAAAGAGCTACATGAGCCGCTTAAAGCTCAGGTTAATTTAGCAAGAGATTACTATTTTAAAGATAGACACATGCCTGGTTATGCGGGGGTATACATCTCTGAAGGTTTACGACGTAAATACCCAAAAGCGGAGCTAGATTTTAACTGGCACTTTTTATTCCCATCAACAAAGTTAAGTACAGATCGGGACACCGGAGAGATCAGAAGACATCATATCAATGAAAGTGCAATACAAAGAGCGGTAAAGCGCGCAGCAACGGATGCGTGTATCGAGAAAACAGTAACATGCCATACACTCAGGCACAGCTTTGCCACACATTTATTGGAGTCTGGTGCTGACATTAGAACAGTACAAGAGCAGCTTGGTCACACCGATGTAAAAACCACGCAAATCTATACTGCAGTCTATCGTGTCAACCACAAAAGTTCATCGCAATTGGTGAACCCAAAATAAACCATTTAAAATCAAAACACTAAAACACATCACACCACATTGAATTGCTCCCTATGAATTATTGCATGATCAAATTAAGTTCTAAACATCCATAATTACTTGCTTAATTTGCCCCATCATTGTCCCAAATATGCCCCACTTCTCGCGACTAGCAGCCACCTTTTGCATGGTTTCGAACACTTCTATACCAACAGCTTCGGATCAATTCCAAGCTCAGCACAATTCACTTATTTGTATGCTGAAAATGAACATGATGTAGAATTGCCAGGTTATATTTACCGAAAGGAAAAGATCTACTTCTATCCAATCATAAAGCCTTTGGTCAGCAGATAGGAAGCAGCTACGACTATACAGCAACAATGAATTGGTAAGACTTTGAGCAAACCTTTGCGAAGAGGTAGAGATGCCACACCGGAATCAGTATCAACTTAGACACATTTACGCCAGCTGGGAAATAAACAATGTGAATGTCGATGTCATTTACCTAGATCAACAGATGGACTGCTCAGATATTGAGATAGAGGCCAAGGTCTACGTTAACTAGTTGAAAGAACCTAACAAGAAAGAGTTAAATCGGTTTTGGCCAGAGCTACAGAGGTTTAAATGACCTTTTATGGCTCACTTTTGGACTGAAACGATTAGACCGAACCCAAGTTTAGTCTGACAGCACCAACAAAATAGGGCGCTGTCAGCTCAGACATGAGTCAGTACAATTTAGCTTTCGTTTGTGTTGTGATTCTTTTTAGTCGATGTTCTAATTATTTTATCAAACGCTTCACTATTTTCTAATTTGACACGGGACGTTTTCTTGTACACCACGTCTGTTCTTACCCTATCTTGTTTCTTTTTATTGCGCTCATTTACATCTCGTTTAGAAATGATTTCTTCAGGTTCTATGCCATCATTAAAAAGAATATTTTTATAATCTTGTAGTTTGGTATTTTGCTCTTCTTCTTTAATAGCTCTTTGATAAGCAATAAATTCCTTCATAGTCATTGCAGTAAAACAGTTTGAACTTATTCCAATGGCAATTCCAAAGTCTGGTCCTCCTAAGGGGCTGTTAGGTGAGCGGCGCATACCGATTTGTTTTTTTAGCGTGAAATCATTTATATAGTCGAAGAATGTGTCTATATCTATACCCATGGAGAGTGTTTTCTCCACTGCCACACCTGACTCGGGTGTTGAAAAATATCGATATGATTTGAGCTGAAGCAACTTTGAGTCATCTAACTCACCATATACGATAAAGTGATGGTTGATACCATCATCTGTAGCTCCGTATTTTTCGCAAAGAATTTCCCCTGCCTTTTTATAATTTAATTCTTGTGGATCGGGAAATTTCACGATTTCAGACCTTCTCATGGCTTCAATGCCCTTATAATCACTTATCCCCTGAATTCCTCTTTTGAACTCAATAGCTATCCACCTTGCATCTTTGGCGAATGTATAATCGCCCAGCCTCTCATGATTACCTGCTAACGGCATTGCAAATTCATAATGATTTAGGTGCTTTGAAACAAATAAGTATTCGATGGTTTTCTCCCACCAAATGTCTTGCTCTGATGGAAGAATTGGCTCAACGCCAAGTGGAGTATGATCTCTCTGACTTAATTCAGGTTGCATATGTATCTCTAAAAATAGGAGTTATTTATCCAAAAAATGTTTACGTTGGGGGTAAAAGAAACTGTTTTACTAGGTGTGAGCATTATAAATTCTTCTAGATGATCTCCTATTAATCCATTGGTTTACTTTGAACGAACTAGTCCCCAGTTCAAGGTGTGGGTGTAAACCTCCCCTATATCATTATGGGTTGGGTCCTATGAAACCACTTTAAAGATAAACAGTTGAAAAGTAAGGTCCAAATGATGATACATATAGTCAACTGTGTTCTATCAAATCCGACTTAAGAATGAGACTGACTTATTTTAGGGTTAAACCACTTTATCTGATTTGCCCTAACTCGCCGAGTCCAGAAGCGAGTCATAAGCCTAGACAAAAGTGTGCTTGGGTAAAAATGCTATCTAAATGCATAAGCGTCGTCGTTATCAAATAAGCATTATTTGTGGTAGCTCATTAACCCTGTTGATTACTGCTGGCTTCTAAGGTTAAAGTTGCCTTCTACCAAGTGAAACCCATTTATCGATAGTTTTGCCATTCTCTTGAACTTCTCGCATTTCATGCAACTCAACCCAAGTCCCCTTAAGTCGCACTTCCTGTTCAAGTATAAGCTGATGCTTACCAAAGATTTTTTTTACCATCCCCTTCGGAAACTTAATCAGTTCAACCGGAACGTAAATGGTTATAGCAGAATTGTAATAGCTCGTTGTCTTTTTCCAGAACTTTAACTTTTCGCGCAACCTTATTAACCCTTGCTTAGAATCTTTTGAATCTTCAGGTCTGCCGTAATGCCCCCATGTAACTTTCGTGGGATGATCCATCTTTCTAACAAACCAACGACCTAGTGCAGTTTTTCCTAGGAAACCAGAAGACTTGTCAGGATATGGTGTTAATACGCCCGAACCTATCTTTTGATTCAAAACTTCACTAGTAGCTTTGTGAGTAAAGGCCACATACTCGCGTTTCTGAAAACTCTTAAGGAACCTAGAATTATCTTTTGAAGCCCCTTTATCTAACCCAACCCAAAATAACGGAAATACCAAAAGTAGTGACACAATTAAAATGTAATTAGCGTAACGTACTGGAATCCAATCTGAGTATGTCATTACTGCTGATACAGTTAAAAACTGTACAGGGCCTATTAGAAATCCGATTATTTTTGCTGCATTTCGATTGATGAATGACGGTTCTTTTTTTGTTCTTATTTCTTGTGCTTTTTTAGATTTGTTATCATAAACATGCCTATTTTTGAGCTCACACCTTCCGGTGTCTATCTCAAATACTCTCTTAATATCTGACACTTACTAAGATGTGTTGGCTTCGCAAGCAAAGCTTGCAAACCTCTATACAACTACTTAGTACAAGAATATTGCACTTGTTTAGATGCTCGTAGATGTCAAGCCAACGTCGATGAGATGACTTGTAGTGACTCTTAGAATAGCGTTATATAGCAGAGAGTTTTTCAATACAAGCTATTGATCTTATGAGACATTACATTCCCCAGCAACCAGCCTCCAGCCATGTATTCACTTAATCTCATATTAATGGTATTGATCCAGTTAAGCCAAAATATGGCTCATACGTTTCTGAGGAATGATACTTCTATCAAGAAGATGGGTACAATGTGAGATAAAAATTATTATTTTTTTGGGCCGTTCGTTGAAGTGTTATTTTCGTTTTTTTGGTCTAAATAGAGTTTATTTGAAAATGAACCTCAACAAACGCCCCACAAGTAGGGTCGGTGTTCATAGTAAAACTTGCGTGATTCACTTAGCTCCCATTCAAACGCCTTTCGGCAATGGTCCTCCTGCTTGAATAGCTTCAAGAAAAGCCAATCAATCAGCTTGATGGGCGAGCGCTTACCTTGTCGCACGCGGATGTAACTCCAACCGCTAATAGTGAGATCAGACTGACCAGTAAGCAAGTGCAGCACAAACATGTTCAGCGCCAACAGGACGCGCATAAACAGTGCAATTAATCGTTTCATAATGCCTCTTAGATTGTATGGAATGTATTAACTGGTTGGGATCGGGTCTGTTTGAACCGGAGCTGCTGAAGATGGCACTTCCCACATAGGGTTGGGGGCTTGTCTTAACCAAAGCATGTTAATGGATTCATCGTCATAAGTGCCGCCCTTCTCTAATAGGTTGCCCATCGAACACATAAACCCAGAAGCGTTAATGGTTGTTGGCTCCGCGTATCCTTCAAGCTTTGAACGGCGTATCGTGTTCAAATTAGCGATCCATTCACCAGCTAAACAAATCTGTGAAGTTTCTGACGGCATTGGCCAGATTTCACTATTTGTGATGCGTCTTGTCCCTCCTGCGTTAACGCTGACTCGTGGCTGTAGGATTTTGGAGTTGGAAATGGTGAGTTCGTGATTAAAGTAAGCGTCATAAAACGTGCCTTTCGAGTCTTCAATCGACACTTCGAATTGACACAGCGAATTTTCCATGCTCGGCAGACCATATTGATCGTACAAACAAAAATCCACTAAGGAGTACTTCTTCAACGCATTAACACGTAAAGCGTGCTCGGGGTAATATTTAACGTTCATCAATTCCCAATCCGCCATTTGGTTTTTAATGCCTTTAATGACGACTTCACACCTCGATGGATAAACCTTGTCAGCATCACTCCATACTGGAGGCCTATCTATCACAAACCCATGTAAATAGGTCTTTTTATGGCTTGTATCAAAGTCAATTCCATCAATAACGATTGAGCTTGGTAAGCGGAATCTTCGGCTGTACTTGCCGCCGATCCAAGCGCCGTAGATATTGATCTCTTTCTCATCGCTTGGAGGGGCATGCATATATCGCACTTTTGCTCTTAGCACTTTCCATTGCGTTCCCAACGTCAAGGTGCCAAGCGCACTGTACTCTGAGCTCAAGCTAGGCGAGTAAATGAACTTGAAGCTATCCTTTGAAGATTCTGGGTCAAACCAAATTTCTGGGTCTTTGATAACGATACTGCCTCGCCACCAATAACCATAAGATGAGCCTGAGCCTACTAACCAACCAGACATGTACGAGACTTCAACACCATCCACACCCTTAGTATATTGCGGATACAATTTGACATTATCCAGCAATAACTGGCCGTCTCCATAAGTCACGTTGACGCCATAGCCGTAGAACTCAGAGTCTCGAATGGTGACGTTCCCCATACCAAAGTGAATGTCCCAACGATTTATTTGCGAGTTGGTGACATTGACATCTTTTAGCCAGTTAGACCCCGTAATTCCCCAACCACCATTGCCTTGAAATCGGTTTATAGTAAGGTCAACCACGTTAGAGCAGCTGATCATGTAACCATAAGCACCGTTACCATAATGACCAAACCCAATAGCATCGCCATCTGCGGTATCAAATGCAATTTTGTAACAACGCTTCACACTGAACAGCTCACCAACACCATCTGTAGCCATGATGTTTCTTGCAACACGACGAACACTAAACTCCTTAATATCCACTTGATTACGGCTAATCGAAAATTTAGGGATGTACTCTGAGTCAAAATTCAATGCAATATTGAAGTTTTTGAATGTTAATGTGCTGTTCTCTAAAGGCTTATAGACAGCGCTAGTGATTTGTCCTGGTCGTAAGTCTGTGATCAACTGACCGATCATGTTGCCATCACGCAGTAAGGTGAAACTGTCTTGAGCGTAAATGAAATAGTTATAACCCACCCTTTCCGTTAGGATGTGGTCCGTTGCAATGTATACGTAAGACTGGAGTGCTTCATGATCATTGCCAAGACCAGGAATATAGGTGGTGCCCGTTTTTAAGTGTGGACGCATCAAGTCAATAAGCGCCTGTGAAAGTGGTTGCTCTTCCTTACCTTTACTTGGTGTAATGCTAATCCATGGCGCGGTGCCCGTTCTAGCTAGAACATACTCTGAACCATTAAGGTTGGTGTCGCTGTGCACATCAATGCATCCAGCGCCTTGAATGAGATATTTGTCGCCATCCCCCTCGACGGGCAAGTTGTGAAAGTTGGCGTATGCGTGAGCATCAATGAGGTTCTGAATGCAATCCACCTCCCCTCCACCCACAGCCCCAAATTGCTTGTAAGTAACAGGGGATTTTGGGGTGCGTACCAATAAACCGTTTTTCACTTCGTACTGGCAACCGCCACCATCATATGGGTTATAATAGCCAAGAGTCTCAATAACTGAACCTTCTCGGTATAGCCCTGCCAACGCTTCTTCGTTGGCCCTAACGAAAGAATCCTTACGAATAAACGTGGTAGATTCAACCCATGCTCGCGTCGCACTGGAGATCTGATTCCCAATGATTACTGAGTCATCAGCCAAGGTCACGACAAGGTGGCGATCACTGCTTTCAACAAACGATTTTACCGTCAGTTGCAATGAGCCATCATCAATTTCCCAAAGTTTGCCAAAAGCATTGATTTTAGGGTATTGATGCTTTTCATCTGGAATCAATACCACCCCATTAACAAGATCAATGGGCTTGCGGCTGAACACATCGTTCAATGTGTCTGACTTGTCTGCCGTGTAAGGAATCCAATTATCATCCGGCCCTTCCGCTGTCATAACGGCTGGAACCGTTTTTGGCAGATAGGTATGATTATCCGTCCAACGACGTTGTTGATTAATATTGATTTCGCTACTGCCAGCCTCCCAAGGTTTTATGCCTAGTGCCTTAGTGCTGAGTTCATTTCGTTCACTCTGCCAATTTTGGCGAATGTTCGCGCTGTCATTTTTCCATTCGTTCTGCAGGCGCATCGACTCTTGATCCCATTCTCGACTGATTTTGGGGAAAGACTTTCGATACCCGGCAGGGGTCTGCACTTCTTTATCCGTATGCGCAATTTCATCAACAGACTTTGCGGCACCTTCTATTGTGGTTGTTGCAGCTAGAGTGCGTTGTTCAATATTCTGGGTCATGAATAAACCTCATAAAAAAGCCCAGCGCGATGGCTGGGCATTGAGTGCTTGAGTTTATGCGTAGGCATCCACGCGAGGGTCGTCTTCGATAGCGGCGCAGCCGACCTCGAACTCCCCTTTCTGTTTGACTTGTTGCAGGATGCATTTCTTGTACATGGTGTCGGCTTGGCCAAACATGTATTCGCTTGGCTTTTTGCCCTTTTCACCCACAGCGATGATCTTTTCGGTTGGCTCATCGACCAGAATGACAATATCTGGCGCCTCAGTCGGCTCGACTCGGTACGGGCCATGCGTTCCTTTGTTGCCTCGGTTAAACAGCAAATAATGCTGCTTACCTGGTTCCCATTCCAACAGTCCCGAAAGCTGCAGGTATTGATTGCCATCGGCAGCGTTTAGCGTTTCGATCACCTGCCCCGACGCGCCCCAGCTCACCGCATCGTGCGCTACCGGAATCACATCACCATAGTTCGACTCCCATCCATCCATATCCGTCGTGAAGTCGATGTTAGTGCGGCGGTAGGCTTGAACGGCAGCATGGAATAGCCCTTCCCTTTTGGCCTGCTCTTCGTTGGTGACAAAGTTCAGCTTAAGTGGGTTCGGGTTGTAGCCGTTCTGCCCTGGCAAGGTGCACAGTAAGGTTTCAGATTTTCTTGACTGAGGATTGAACCACTCGACTTCGACGCCGTCGTAGTCATCTTCCTTGACCATGTCGATGTCGACAGAAAAGCTGTCTGGCGTCATGTTCACGGGTGAGTATGGTTTGCACAGAGTCTCTCTTGGCTCATCGCGCCACATGCTGACCGTGCCAAGCTCGATGCGTGGGTAAGCGCGTCCCGTTTCGAGTAGCCTACGTAGCGCTTCCCAAAACGTGGTCGGTTGGTCAAATAAGCCATCACACTTATCACCTCGCGATCCCCATTTGTCTCGGTAAGCCAGCAAGGTATCTAGGTCAATGGCATCGTCTTCTAGCCCTGCCCCGTACACATCATTGCGGCAAGCATCAATGACCGCATCCGCAATGGAGCGAGTTGGCTCTTCTACATAACTGCCGTCGTCTTGGCGAACAGGCAGGATGCGCGTCGAATCATTCCAGTATTGGCTATTGGCCTGCTGACTGAGCGAGTTGGTGGCTTTGATTTTCAGCGTGATGATGGACTCTTTTTCATTCGTATAGGTTTTCTGAATGACGGACTTCAGCCCCATCCACTGCACTTCATCGAACACCTTCGTCGCTTTGGTGACGGTGCTCAGACGACGACAGCCCACTTCCCAACGCCCTGGTGTTAATCCCATCGCCTCTTTCAACCAAACGGTGATGCGCTGCGGCGTGTTATCGCCTTTTGTCAGGGTTAACTTATGGGTTTGATAAGCCTGATTCGTGCCCTCTGGCCGTACACGTACTTGCCATTCACACGTTCGAGCATTGATATTGCTATTTTTGTTCATGGTGCCAAGGCCGCGAGGGAAGATAAAATCCAGCCCCACATCAAGCGCGGTTGCATTGCTTGGCACACTAAGAAAGTCACCCACCCATTCGGCTTCTCGATCCCGTTCTAATACCGATATTTCCGCACTAGGACTATCAATCGTGGTAAAGCCTGTCCAATCGACCACTTCTTCCAATGTGGCAGAGTCAACCAAGGCTAAGGTGCCGTTACTGTCTTTACACACATAAGTACCATCGTTGCCCACGGCTTGGTATATGCGTACATACACGTTACTCATAGGCTGAAATCGCGTGACTTCGGTGCCACCATCGGTCTTTACTCGAATACGATTACCAGGGCGAAAAGCGGTGACGATAAAGGTGCCTGAGTTGACGCCTGCACCAGTGATCACAATACGGTCATTGTGCGCCAACATACCCCAACCCAGCGGGTTCTCAATTTCGTCCGGCAGCTCTTCAGGGTCGATAACGTCTCCATCATCGCCCATATCATGAAAGTGGATGTTACCCTCAAAAAAGAGACTGTCTTTGGATGTGGAAGTAATGACCACATGCTGACCCGCATCCCACGGCCACTTATCTCGGCGCATAGTGGAGGTGTAATCACCATTGCCCATATGAATGCTGTAGTTAGACCATAGCTCGACTACCTTGCCACGAAAACGCGCTTCGTTGCTGCTGGTCTCTGCGACCCAATCCGAGGTCACGCCATCGAGCTTTAAGCCACCTTGACCATCGGATGAACCGACCTCTTTGGAGGTCCAGACGATGTGATGGAAATGATCCACCACTTCACCAGGCTTATATTCTCGGATTTCAATGTCGGGGTTATCTGGTTTGATTTCCGTCTCACCAATAACGTGCCGATGGTAAAGAAACTTGCCAATGCCCTGAGAAAAGGTCTGGTAGTAATACTGCTCGTTGTTTTCGTACTCCCACCAATCCGGTGCAATGATGTCAGGGTAATGCGGCATGCGCCCATAACGAACTGGAACGGGGTTGCCAAGTTTTGGCTTGTTGCCTTGGCCATTGTAGTTGTACACCGAGCTGGCTTGCTTGGTGTTCTGGTTGCTGCTCATGTCTGGCATGTTCATGTACATGTAGACGGCAGAGGCCGCAGACAGCGCAAGGGCGGCGTAAATCAGCCAATCAGCACCAATACCCATTTTAGGGCGAATACTTACCACATCACGCTCGCTGATGATCACATTGAAATCATCGAGCCGGTTAAAATTTAAAGTGGCATTGAAGGTTTGGTTTGGGAAGTGTTTTTCTAGCCAATCCGACAAGCGAGTGCCAGCATCGACAGTATGAACCTTGCGTTTATCCTTTCGTATCGGATGTAGAAACTCGACAATGTGTGGCATGACGATAAAACTCCACGGTATCAAATCGGCGGCGGAACTGGTTTAACGGTTCAATCTTGACGGTGCAGCCAAGGGTATGGATGACATAACCTGGCATTTGCTCGGCGCTGAATACACCGCAATGCCATTTGCCTTTACCAGAGGCGGCGACCATGCACAGGTGCTCTGGCTTTTGAATGGGTTCGATTAACTGGCCTTGATAGCCATCAATCAGCTCATGGGCGTAGTCTGGTGTGACAAACTGGTCCATATGCTTGGGCAAATTTTCAAGATGCAAGAAACGCTGCCATGCCTCACGCACAAGCAGGACGCAGCCGTCCACCGGAAAGTGACCATCTGGCAGCGATTTAAAGTAAGCAATCATGGATGGTTTACTCATATGTACATCAACCCTGGGTGCGTAACGTTGTTGTAAATCGGGCGCATGAAGCGGCGGTTAGTCAAATCTTTCCATGAGTTCGTGAGGGTCACGGTCATGGCAGTGATTTTTGCCGAGGACATGGTGAGTCTTATTCGCTTGTTGCGCGGCTTGCTCAAGTCGTCGGTGTCGTATTCGCGGTAAATGCTCACGACTGGAATCACGGGTTCGTGTCGCTTGGCGGTTTCAATCGCCTTAGAGAGCGTGAGGTCTGTATTGGGCGCGGCCACGGTCAGGGCTTCTTGTCCTTTGGTTGCCTTGTCGGGCAACTGAAAAGCAAACTGGCCTGCTGTGAACCACACCCACTCGCCTGACTCAATTCCGGCATGTAGGTCAATTCCGTCCTTCACATAACGCAACACCCCTCCTGGTAAGGAGGGGTGCTGATATTCAATCGTTGCTATGATCACGTTTGCCTCGCTATGGCATTTTGAATACGGCCTCTTCGGCAGCTAACGCGGCCTTTTCGATGCCAGATAAAGTATCTCGGGAAAGTACGCGAGCGGTGTAGCGCTCCAGTTTTAAAGCGCGGAAGGTTTGCACTTTGGCTTTAAGTTCCCATATGGAACCAAAGTCTTTGCGACCACCTTTATAAACGAATGGGGTGTCCTCGCCTGGTGTGGCGGTAAACTGGCACTTATGTACTTCAAGGTCGTAGTCGCCCGTTCGAAGCGGCAAATAGAACCACTCCACGCCTGCTTCCAGTTCATTGAATACCCAACTCTCGAATACCTCTTTTTGCTCTCCGGTGAACCGGAATGGTAAGACAAATTCAGCAGGGGCTATGCGAGAGCGACGACGCATGGTGGCCAAGCCCAAATCCATCTTTGAGCGTATGACCGTTTTGCCATGTTGATACTGATACCCTTTGGATTTTGGCAACGGCAAAATGCCGTTACCAAAATACTTGCACGGGTAAAGGATCACGTTCGGGTTCAATTGTGCCAACACTTCAGGTTTGATGGTTGCCATTATTTGAATCCTCCTGGCTGAACGCCAAGCGTTTTAGAGATGTAGCTAAAGTATTTCCCACCACTTTGCGCATCCTTCATCATGATGTTGAGGACTTTGTTCTCGTCATCAATCTCAGCGTGAGTACCAGGCTCAGCTTCATGAATAATGATGGTCCAAGGTTGGGCGCTCGCTCCGCTCCCGTTCGCGGCCATGCGGTTTTGGTAGGCCATGGTCGGGTCGTTGGCAGCAAATGGTTGACGATACATTGCCATGGTGGCGCGGTACATTTGGTCAATGCGTCGCGCTGACTCGTTGGTGTAGACTCGCTCACCTGCTTTTAACGTCCAGTTTGACTCACTGCGACCTGCAAACATTGGCACTTCTTCAATGCCGTTGTGCGCCATGCCTGCGACAGCTTGCCCCATGATTAAGCCTGCGCTGGCAGCAGCCAAAGTACGAATGACCATTGCTTGACCAACACCTGCAATTGGACCCAAACCGATAGGCGGTGGAGCCAGTGCAGCCGTAGCGGCAACTTCACCTTGCATATAGACCTGAGCAGCAGCCATGGCTTTTTGCGCAGCGAATGCCGCCTTTTGAATGAACGAGCCTTGTTTGGCGGTTTGTTCAATCAATGATAGGCCTTGCGACGCTAAGCCAAACTTCATCGAGAGGACGGATTGCTCAATACGTTTTTCCGTATCGGCTCGCTGTTTGGACGCACGCTCTGCCGCTTTGGTTTTGGCATCTTCTTTTGCGATATAAGCGTCAATTTCTCGCTGAATCGCTTCATCTTGCTTACGCTCAAAATCTTCAAGCTCGGTGTCGTAGAACTCTTTCTCGCGCTCTTTGTACTCCGCTTTGATTGCAGCCAGTGACTCAAAACCACGCTGCTCAATTTCTTGCTCTGAGAGTTTGAGGTTTTCAATATCTTCAAGGCGCTGCTCATGCGAAAGCTTTAGTTTTTCGCGTTCATCAGCGTATTGAACATCGAGCGCAGCAAGGCGCTGTTGACCTGCCTGTTGTTGGCGTGCAATCTCTTTTGCACTGGTCGAATCGCCAGAACCGTCGTCATCATTGGCAGGCTTGACTGATGGCTGAGGCACGTCGTAGTTCATGCCAAAGCGCATTTTGTTATAGCGCTTTTGAAGCATCGCCTGTTCTGCCTGCGCAGCAGCGAGTTGGCGATCAACTAAACCGGAACTGGCGTTGAGGTTGAAGAGCTCATTTTTACTTTTACCAAGAGGGTTGTAAGGTAACAAGTCTTCAGTATCAACACCTTCGTACCCCTTAAATTGTTTATCTAACTCTGCCTTTTCTTTAGTTAGCTTGGTTATCTCAGAACGCAGCTCTGAGAGCCTTTTACTCAATCCATTTTCAGTTCTTGGGTTGTCTGACCAACTATCAAACAGCGATCCCCAATAATCGGTGGCCACCACCATTTTGTCAGTGAACCAATCAATTTGATCACTGGCTCCAAGAACGGCGTTAGCAAACGACTTTTCTAGCTTGAGGCCAACGTCCTTGAGCTTTTGGTCCATTTCTTTGAACTTCTCAATGTCATACTCCGACATCGATACGTTCAAATCATCGAACTTATCCGTTAGTTCGTAGAGTTTTTGCCCTTGCTTATCGAGCAATGGCATTAAGGCCGAGGCATCGTTGGCAATGCTTTCCAGATAGAAAATCTGGCTTTTCATCGGCACGTTGGCTGCGTCCATCGCAGTCTTGACCGCAATCAGAGCTTCTGGACCGGAGAGTTGTTGGAGCTTCTCAATCGTGAGGCCGACTTTAGGCGCGATGTTCTCCATAAAGTAGGCAAACTCACCGCCTTCATTCTCAGAGAAGTCACCTAGCTTATCGTTCACATCCTTGAGGATGTCTGCCATGGTTTCGCCACTGATGTTGTATTGCTCAGAGGCGTAACCCAAGGCTTGAATTTGTTCGACAGAGGTTTGGGAAACAGTGGCCATGCGCTCAATTTGACGCGCATGCTCCGCTTGACGGGTAATAAGGTAACCCGTTGCGCCAGCTACGGCACCAAGTCCGGCGGTCACCGCACCTGTAATTTCTAATACACCTTTGGCGGCAGTTTTTGCGCCGTCTGCGGTGCTTTCTAATGATTTGCTGAGGCCTACGTTTTCATCGTTTGCAGCTTTGGCTTCTTTGGTGTAGCCACGCAGCATCTTTTTGGCGTAATCCACGTCCTTCTGAAACTTGGCGGTTTCAGTATTGAAGCGGATATTAAAATCAGCTATCTGGGCACTCAATACGGAATCCTCCTGCTGATTCGCTCAATGCCATCAGCTCTTCATCAGTGTATTCGTGGGGTTCTTCGGGCTCGTCGGTCACGGGTAGGAAATCACGGTATGAAACAGGCTCGTCTAACTTCACTCCTGCAGCCATGGCCGTGATATTCCAGTTAGACGCACAACTAACAGCAAAGCGCCAGTTATCCATGTGATGTGAAAAGCCCTGCTCCGAGAAATACTCTCGCCATTCGATGACCGTTTGACAGCTAATGGAAGCCAGCATGGTTCGCCAACAGATATGACCAAACTCGCGAGCAAGGTCTTGGGCGAACCGCCTTTCAGCCCGAATTAAGCTTTTGGGTCGACAGGCTCCAAATCGTCTTCCTGCTCGCCGTCTTTTTCTGGCGTTTCTGGTTCAACATCTTCTTCACTGGATGGGGTTTCATCCGGTAATGGCATACCAGACAGCTTGGCCACTTCGTCATGAAGCTCTTTGATTTGCTCTTTAGACATGGCAGACATGATGTACTGATGGCGCTCATCAATATCATCAATATCGAAGTTCGTGCCATGAGCCACCAATCGAGCCTGCATGATGAAATTCAAACGGTTCCATTGGCGAGTGACCTTCTCCATTTTTTGCAGTTGCGCTTCTTTCTCTTCCTTGCTGGCTTTTTCTGATAACGCTTCAACCGACTCGGGAAAGGCCTGTTCTGAGCAGAAGTCCATGAAGTCGTAACGATCCAAACCAGACAACTGAGTGAGGGTGACTTTATCGTCACCCACAGGAATCGTCTTTTGCTTTAGAAATGTAGCCATGGATTAAACGCCCCCTTCTGCAGGCTGCGCTTGTTCAGCCAATAGCATTTCCGCGAGTTTTGGCTTGCCAACGTTTTTGAATTTGACTGAGCGAGTGATCTTCTCTTTAATTGTCACCGCTTTACCCAATGAGTTGATGTAGCCTGGGTAAACATCGACCGTGCCATTTGGGTACTTAATTCGATATTCGGTGACAGTGCCGCTATCAATATCATCCACGAGCTGCTGCTGACCTGGCTCCCCTGGTTTCCAAACTAGCGTTAAGTTAGTTTCACCTGCTGACTTCTGACCAGGCGTTGTTTTAGCCCAATCAGACTCAGGATCGTCTAGATGGTCATCTTCTTCGTCTTCAACGGTGATCTCACCTAGTTGAAGCTCTTTAACACCTGCTAATTTGTCCCATTTGGTATCTTCAAGATAATCTGCAGGAGCAGTCAGTTCGGTTGCGTCTTTCAAGCGCCAAAACGTAGTGCCAGCGCCTTTGATTGCTTGAGTTGGGTCCGACATGATTAAACCTCTTCGGTGTATTCAATAGTAAATGCCAAGTCCAGCGTTCCCCATGGCTGCTCTTCGTCTTGTGCGTATCCAAACGATTGACGATTACAGAGGTCGAGAAGACCGTTGGCGGTGTAATGTTTGGTGATGATCTTGAGAACTTCTTCACCTAATGCGTCGAGCTCTTGCTCCGTGTTGTTGTCTGCAACCAGGTAGATTCTGATAGTCAGCTCAGAGCGCCATGTGATTTCTTCAAAATCTTCTTCAACGCACTGGCCTTCAGAGACGGAGACTGAAATAGCAGGGATGTCCGTATCATTCTCTTCAGCTTCAAATTCGGGAACCGCGATGTATCTGGGGTTGCCATTAAAAAACGTTGCGATGATTGACTCGCCAGTCTCATCGACTAACCCTGCTTTCAAATCAGCAACGACTTGTTTGCGTATGGCGTTGTTAATTTCCACGACCAACCTCTCTGCGAATAACCAAGCGGATTTGTTGCTTCATCGCGCTGGACAGCTCTTTTTTCATGTCCGTTCTAAGCAACTCATCGCTGTGCTTTTTAAATGCTTTGGTGATTTCATTCACGATTGGCACCTTGCACACTTTGATGGGGTGCCTTGCATCCGAGACACGTTGCATGATGTGCCAACGACCGTTCTTCAGTTTTTGTAAGAAGGCGTTCTCGAATCGGTGCCGACCGACAACAATGGCGGTGTTACCGGATAACTCTCGCTTTTGGTAACGACCATTTCGGCCTCGGTTAACTCGGCTGATTTGGTATTGCCCTCGCTTACGCCGAATTTGGGTTCTAGCCGTATCGATAGAGATGGCAGGAACATCGAACCTGCGCACTCTGACAAAAGCCACTGGCATTTTCCCTGTGGCCTTTTTTGTTATCGACGCGCGAGGGCGAATAACTTTTTGCTTGATACGAACGGCTTTTGCGGTGTCTTTCACTGACCGAGAAACAGCTCGAGCAGCCACACGGTTAATCGCCATTGCACTGGCTTTCGGTACCGCGTTCCTTTGTAATGAAGAAAGGTTTTTAACGGCTATCGCCAATTCCCGATCAATGCTATTCATAAGACCACCACAATATTTCCGTCTTCTGGATAAGGGCCGCTGGTGACAGTGAGCTTTCTGCCCGAGGAAACGAACTCAATAGGCGTTCCCTTTTTCGGTCTGACATTGTCTGCTTTCTTAAATGTCAGCTTGCGAGCGATGCCTGCCATAGCGTCAAACTGGTTTAGGGATTCGTCATAAATGGCTTTGATAGGTTCTCCACCATTGACTTTCACCCAAACACCAAACGCTTCAGAAACCGTGTTATCCACCTCTTCCATTAGCTGGTCGAATTCGTTATCAAACATAAGCGGCCTTACATCGTCGCGACGAAATACGCCAAGCCTGCGTCCACCGCTTCCATCGCGGTTTCTTCATCTAAAAACGGCTTATCGCCACGTTTGAGCAGCACCGTCTTTTGGCCTTGCAAACACTGAAACGGCTTATCCACGAGAACTTGCACATTGCCTTTTTCATCGGCGTTGACTTCTGGCGGCTCACCATCGTCTAGAACCGTGGCATCATCGGGTAATTCGACCGCAGCACCGATAAGCACTTCCGATTTTTCGCTCGTTTGACTCTCGGTTTGCTCGCTTTGATCACCGGCAGTATGGTTAGCGTCATTTCCTTGCGTTTGCGACTGTGCTTCATCATCGGATTCGTCCATGTCTGGTAACTTGGCTTCCAAATCGTCAATGACTTTATTTAGCTGGGCTTCGGTCGTTTTGTCTGAATATTGCGGTTCAGTAATACCGAGCTCTTTGCAAAGCTCATCAACACGTTTTTTCAGGTTTTCTTTTCGGCTCATGATTGGCTCCAAAGTAAAAATGGGTCCGTGGACCCATTTTGCTTTTCGTTAGTGGTGGTCAGGATTAACCGACTTTGACGACAACAACTTTGTTAACGTCAATGAGGTACATCGCAGGGGCGGCTTCCGTTTTGGTGTAGCGAACTTCTGGATCGCCATTTTCCGTCCAATCTTTCACGTAGCGTTCGGCTTCATCAAAGCCTTCACGCTGAGCGGATAAGTCTTGGATTTGACCGTACAGACGCGCACCGCGCAGTTCGGTATGCGCCAAAATCAATGTGAAGTCGCGTTGAACTTTCTTCGTTGTGCCGTCACGGTCGATGTACTCTTCATCCACCACGATAATGGTGACATCGCCAAGATTGCCTTTGATGCTAACCGTTGCACCTAAGTCTTTTAGCGCGGTTTCAAGCTGAGAGTTAGAGCCACGTCGAGTTTCCAGCGCGTCATTGAACGTCTTGAACTTACGCATAAGTGCCCACGTTTTAGGGTCGGTAATGATGACGTTCGTCAGGCCTTCAGAAATCGCCGCCCAAGTTTCAATGTCACCAACGATGTCGTATTTCTCAACGTCTTGATTCGCCCACTGAGCCGCCGAAAGAAGCGTGATCATGTTGTCCGCATTTCGGCCTGCATCAATTTCGTAAGGCTTATCAATGTAAGGGCTGTCGATCACGGTTTTACCGTCGTAGACCATCTCGGCACACATCAGCTCTTCACGGTCACGAACCGCTTGCTCTTCGATGTCGAGGTTTTGCATCACAATCGCGTTTTGACGATCACCTGCCGACATAGAGCCTGTTATTGGCTCGCCTGGTCGGCGCTTAACGCTTTGGTTTGCCGTTACTGCGTGTTTTGACTTCACGTATGCAGGCTTAAAGCTTGAGGTTTTAAAGCCTTGATTGCGGTCTATTGCGGCACCAATCATCGGTGAGCAAAATGCTGCAATCTTGGTTTTATTTGGGATCATGTCGAGGTCGACTTTTTCCGTATCGAAGGTATACATCTCACGGAAGAAGAAGCGCATGAAGAAGTTGTCGCGACGAATCCCTGCTTCTTGAATGGCTCCAAGCAGTTCGCGAGTGGTGTAATTATCAGGCATAAGAAGCTCTTTTTTTTTCTGAATTCAAAGAAAACGACGAATTAGTATTCGTCGTCTACGAAAACTGGACTGCCAAGGAAAGCAGCGCGTTTTTGCTTGTTGGTTGTGACCGTATCTGGCCAGTTCACAAAACCGATACGAAAGCCACCCTGTAGGTAAACTGTCGATTCTTGGTCGCTGCCTGTATTCGTCACATCACGAGCCGAGATAGCGATGGCTTTGCCTGGTGTACCGTCCCATTCCACCAAAGTGGCGGCGTCAGTCGCGTCGACCATTAATGGGGTTCGAGCAGGAAAAGATACGCCCGTTTTGATGGTTGCTCGCGCCGTGACTGGTGCGCTAATAAACAGCTCATCTGGTGTGTATTCTGTTTGTTCTAACATGCGAGTTTCCTTGTTAAATGCGTGTGTATGAAGACGCTAGCGCTTTGATGTTCTTTTGTTCTTCGGTGACATCACCGGAACCAACATCATCACCAAGAGGTTCACCGTGCTCTGAGGCCAGTGCCATTAATGCCGACTCGTTTTGCGCAGTGGCACTAACTGGTACTGAAGCAAGTAAGGCCTTGGCTTCATCGACGCTAATTTTGGGGTTACTGGCAAGTTGCTGCGCGAGCGCTTCACGCCCTTTGGCTTCTTCTAGGCCAATAATGCCCATGCAGCGTTCACGCTCTTTTGTGGCTGGGTCCGTGGACTCATCACTTTGCGCGCTCGCTTGTGGCTGTTCTGGAGTGGATTGCTGTTCTTCAGCTGGAGTTTGTGGAGTCGCTGGAGCGGCGGCTTGTTGTGGATTGCCTTGCTCACCCGTTGAGACTGGTTGTTGTTCTGCTTGCACCGTCATAGCGGCTCCCATATCAAAGGTGGTTTGTTGTTTCTTGAACTGTTCAGCCATGATCTGAACGGCATCAAGACCGTTGACGACTTCGTTTGCGAAGCCAACATCCACTGCGGCTTGGCCTTCGTAGACCTGCGCCTCAGTCGATAGAATGGTTTTAATGTCGACGCCCATGTACTCGGCGGCTTTACCTGCGAACATTTGACGTGTGCTCTCTGCTTCGGATTGCCATTTCTCTCGCACCTCTTTCGGCAGAGATTGGTAAGGGTTGCCATCGGCTTTATGGTCACCTGCCGTCACAAGGGTGATTTCCACGCCTTGCTGATCCAGCATCTTCTCGATGTTGGTGTGCGCCATAATCACGCCCACCGAGCCTGCTATGCCCGTTTGAGTTATGAGGCGCCTTGAACACGCACTCGCAATCATTTGGCCTGCACTGCAGTGCATGTCGTAACCGAGGGACCAGATAGGCTTGATTTTGCGCATCTCTGCGATTTTGTAGGCCAAGTCAAAACAACCTGCGACCATGCCGCCTGGTGTGTTCATATCCAACAAAATGGCTTTGACTTCGGGGTCTGCGACCGCTTCTCGCAAGCGGTGCATAATGCCGTCGTACCCTGTCATCCCCGAGTAGGGTTTGATGTGGCCATACTTATGAACCAACGAACCATCAATCGGAATGATGGCGATACCCTGAGAGACTTGATAGCTGCGGTTACTGCTACGAGTCCGAGAAAAGCCAGAAGCGACTTTTTTCATGTCGTTCTCACGCAGGACTTGCCCTTCGGTGTCGGTTATCTGGACCACATTGCCGAGACGTTGGCTGAGCGCCGAGAAAAATACCCGAGCGTAACCAGCTTCTAAGGCGAGCGGCCTGTTGAATGTGTTGCTGATTAGGTGTTGTAAATTATTCATTTGAACTCTCGCTTGGGTTATCCGGTGCTAACGCTTGTAGCTTCATCCAGCTTGGCGGTGGCAAACCTTTCGATTTGCGCTCTTCCATCTCTGCCAACTGTTGATCAAAGATTTCTTGATAGTCTTCACCGAGTAGCGCGAGCTCTTTCTCATACGTCGATAGACCTGAGTCGATACGCAGTACGGCTTCTTTGACTTCTTTCAATCCATCGATGGCCAGTCGACCAGAGCCAATCCAGTCACACTTGGTCCAAGCGTTGCGGCGTTCGTAGAAGTTGAATCGCGCTTTGCTTGGCAGCTTGATGTAGCCACGCAAGATCATTTCTTCGAACATGAGTGCGAAGATTTGGCTGGCGAATCGGTTAGCAATGATTTTTCGTCGACCCATGAAGTAACGCCATGAATCGTTGTGCGAAGCACGAATGGTGCTGTAAGACATTTGCGCGTAATTGCGCGACAGCTGCGCGTAATCCACGCCCAATCCAGCCGCAACGTAGCGGATGATGGATTGCTCCAAGGCCGCGAATCCGTTATCAGCATTCCCTGCGCTGTGCAGGTTGATTTTGTCACCTGGCATGAGGTGAGGCAGTTTGACGCCGTTGAACTTGACCTCGTTGGTGGCGTAGTAATCGCCGTAGGTCATTAGCATCTTTTCGACCGCGCCATTTTGCTGCGCACCGAACAAGTACTCCATCGCTTGGTCCGTTCCAAGCTCTGACTCGATACTGGCGGCGTACATGGCGTTGACAATCGCTCGCTGTAACGTGGTGTTCTGTAAGGTGTCGAGCATCTTCAATTGCTCTAAACACGATAAGAACTTATTCACGCCACGACATTGCCCACCTTCCGATGGTTCAAAGATATGCAAGAACCCCATGCGCCCCGAGCGTAAACGCTTCGGTACTTCACGCCATTTCTTTGGCGAGCCAAAGTTATCGGCTCCTTCTTCAATGAAGTAGGAAATGGCTTCGCCATGTCGATTGAAGCGCATCCCACCACGCTGATGGGGTTTGTCCATCATGTAGTTGGGGTTGTTAACCTTGCGTGGCGCGACCATGCGAATGCAGGTTGAAAAGTGCGAATGGCGACGGTCTATCCATTCGGGCTTCGCCATGATTTCGCCCGTATGAGCATGGGTTTCAATGCCCTCTCGCATCATCATGGTGAACGTGCGGCGACCTTCTGCGTCGATAAAGCAGTTCGGGTCTTCGGCGATGTCACGAAAAATGGCTTCCACTTCACGCACGAACCCTTTGTCTGGATCGATGCCGAGCAATAGCCAGTTCGGTTTGTAACTGAGGCGAAATTCAGAGCCAATGATGTGGTCTTTGTGTAGCTGGATGCCGTTCGCAGCAATACCGTTATTGCGCGTGACATCGTCTGTTCTGGCGTTCGCCTGTCTCATGACAGGTAAGAAAGCAGCGTCTACCGATTTTGACGGAGGGTTCCAATCGCTCATCTGGCCACCAAACCCTGAACCGCCAGCTCGATACACCGCATCTCTTAATGGTGTTTGACCATCTGCAGCCAGTAGTCCGGTGTGTGTCATTAGAATGAAACTCCTGCAGGGCCGCGACGACGAACTGAGCTCAATCCTAACTGTCCACGCAAATCATCAATGTAGGCGCGAAGTTCATGGATGTTGGCTCGACTGTATTCAACTTTGCGGTCTCCTTTCTGTACGGAAACCGCCATCTTTCCTGTTTGCAAGCTATGAAAGGCGGCTTCGGCCTGTTGCAACATTTCTTGTTTTGTCATCTTGATCCACCTTTCAATCTCGCGGCCAATTCAGCGATGCTGAGACCGGATGTTTGTGGTTGTTCCTGAGGTTGTTGGGGTTGCGGCTCTTCCAGTTCGAGACCGAACCGTTGAGTGAGAATGTTGAGTGCCGCATACGCATACACCCATCCGTCTAACGCTTCATCAAATGGGTGGTATTGCTTCACCCATCGCCAAACTTGTCGCCCTGACTTGTCATGCTCTAACTTTTTATTGGCTGAGCAGAGCTGCTTGAAAAACTCATCACCGGCTATGTCATCGTCCAATGGAAAGTGAACACATCCAGGCACAGGTTCATCACCTTTCGGGGTTAAACCTAAACGGCTGTAAAGTCGTTGCTTGATACCGTCGGTACCTAGCCTAGTGAGGTAGACTTTTTTGTTGTTTTTCTTGCGAGGGAAGTTTTGTATCGGCTTGCCGTATTGGTTCTCACCTTGGATTGGGATCACCCACATCACGCCGTGCGTTCGACTCATCTGGTAAACGTCATCGGTTTTATGGCCCATGGCGTCCCAACACCAAAGCTGAACGTCCATCACTTGGCCACTGCGCTTTTTGTAGGTCCGATACAGCGCTTTTCCAGCGGCATCTTTTAATACCTGACTCGATAAATCCCCGAGAAGAACGATGTGCTCAACAAGCCAACATTCCTCACCTGGTCCCCACGCCCACACAAAGAGTTCGATGCGGTCATCCTGAGTATCAATGCCTCCGGTCAAAACCACGGCTCGCTCAGGTACTGGGTTACTGGTGCGACTCTCGGCCCACCATATTTCACGGCGCGACTTGAGATGCTCCCAATCTAGCTTCTCTCCGTTCTCACCATCCCAAAGCTCACCGAGCGTTAGGTTGACGAACGTTTTGAGCTGACTTGGGTCGTCTTTCTTGTTGAGGAAGTCACGCACTATGCCACGCCAACCTGCACTCAATTTGGTGTTGTATCCTGACCAAATGTGAATGCCGACGCTGCTTGGCGTTGGCGCTGGGTTGTCGTCTATATCAAAGAACTCATGGCCATCGCGTGTCCATGTGCCATCTTCGGCAATCCATCGACCTGCAAGCTCCATCTTGTAGAGGTGCTTGTAGTAGATAGGGTCGTCACAATGAACGCAGCTGTAATAAACCGTCTTTGATTTTTTCTCGATACTTGGCTGAGTGTTGTCCCACTTGAAGCCGTGTTTATCTTCTTTACTGCCCCACTCTAAAACCTGCTCGGTTCCGCAGTGTGGGCATGGCAGATAAAAGCGGAAAGTCAGCTCCATCTTTGCCATTAGGCGTTCAACGTGCGACTCACCTGTATTGGTTGGTGTGGTTCCCCACCTTGCCATCGGGAAAGCGGCACCTTCCAAACGCATTCGCGCAAGATCGATAGGGTTACCTTCTTTACCGACTTCCCAATCCCATCCGTCAATCTCATCACCGAACAACGCGCCTTTAGTCAGAGCGCGCATGTTTCGCGGTGTGGATGTGCCGAGGACATGCAGCGACCAGCCTGTTCCCTGTTTGTAGGAAACGGTGTTTCGGTGGTCCTTAGCGAATAAGGCAGGGAAGATTTGGTGCATGATTGGCATTTCCTGCCAAGCAGCATCAATCTCGGTGACAGAGATGTTTTTTGCGTCGTTCTCTGTCGGTACGTAAATCACGGTGTTGGTTTTGAACTGAGCATGCAGACAAGAGTTTGCTGCTATGACCAACTTTGACCAGCCAACACGAGCCGACTTTTGCATGGTCAGCTCGGATATAGCGCGGTTGCACATCATGTTGAGTGGCACAACCTGCAAAGGCAGTGTTTCCCAAAAGCCTTCTTCCTGAGAAGAACCAGCAGCTAACCGGAAATGCTTATTGGCCCACTCAGCTCCCTTGATGGCGATTGTTCTCCTCATCCCCATCAAGCCACGACGGACTTTCGTCTGGATCGCTGTCAATGTAATCGGAGAGGTTTGGTTGAACATCGGCACACTCATTTAATACAGCAGCAATCACGACCTCTAAAACTTCCACCGCTTCGGGTGGCATGTCGGGCCATGCGTTCTTTAGTTTCGGAAGGAGGGTGTCGAGGCGTGTGCCCACTCTGGCGCATACCTGTTCTAAGGTGTCGACGATGATATCTATTGGTGCGTAACTTTTTTCAAACAGTACGCGCTTGGCTTTTAGCATCGCCAACTTTTCGCGCCGTTCCTCTATCTTGAGATCGCGTTCTAATTTCGCAAACGCTTCCTCATCTTCTTGCTCGGTTTCCGGTTTTGAATCGGAGGCTTTTGATTGCGATTTATAGGTAATATAAGCATGGATACACGCAAGAGGATCGATACCATTTCGCCCTTTGGCGACAGGCAGAACCCCTTGTTGCGTAAGGTTTCGGACCTGTCTAGATGAAATGCCAAGAAGCGTCGCTATGTCCAACTGCGTGAACTTTTTGCTCGGGTTGAATAGTTCGCTCATTCATGGTTTTTGACCGGAAACCGGAAACCTCCAAAAATAAAAAATTTTTTAACGAGAGCTTTTCTGCGAGGTCGAGCCCCCGTGGTTACTCAGGATCCCCAGAAGGACCCGCGATCATGGCTGATCTTCTGCTAAACATTGGGTTCTGATGTAATCCTGTAAGTACTTTGTCTGCTGCTCGTTCTCAATCATCATTCGTCTGAGACGTAGATAATCTCGCTCAGCTGCTGCTCCAAGTCTTGGGGTGTTTGCATTGCCCACGCTTCTGGTGCTGGTGGCCTCGGACACTGCTGGGCAATCTGCCTGGACAT
Source organism: Vibrio sp. Vb0349 (assembly GCF_033338975.1). Taxonomy (NCBI): domain Bacteria; kingdom Pseudomonadati; phylum Pseudomonadota; class Gammaproteobacteria; order Vibrionales; family Vibrionaceae; genus Vibrio; species Vibrio sp. Vb0349. The sequence goes on from NZ_JAWOTS010000012.1 coordinate 26,153, forward strand.
ACACCCGCTTAGAGCCAGTGCTGAGACTATCGCTAAGACGATCAATCTCTTCTTTTGCTGCGGATAACTCTGCTGCATGCTTCTCTCCCAGTTGGTTGAAGGATTGAATTTGAACTCGCTGCTGGTGTAACACTGCGATATAGCCCTGAATCTCACTCTTTACCAAGGTTAGCTGGCTTTCAGCGATATCAGCCCGACTGCTTTCCACGAACAATGCTGCCGAGAGCGTCGCAACCACTACTACCGCAATAGCTGTCGCCCATACTGTCAGCTTTGCATTAGGCATACTTCCCTCTCAATATCTCGTCGGTTCATCAATCCTTTCCATGGTTTGCCTGCTGCATATACCCATCGTTTAAGCTGGTCACATGCTGCATGCCACTCACCTTTGTTGAGCAGCTTTAGTAACGTCGAGCGTGAGAATGAGCCTATGCCAACGTTAAACGTGAAAGAGTAGAGAGCAGCTCGTGTCGTCTCAGGAATATCAACGTGAATCATTGGGTCGACCATTCGCTTAACATCAGCCAGATCAGACTCAAGCAATTCATCACACTCCGTTTGTGAGTAGACTTTGTCCGGGATGATGTCTGTTCCTGTATGGCCGTAACAAACAGTTTGAACACCAGCGACATCAATGTAAGGAGTAAACCGAACGCCTTCCATCGGCTTTACCATTGTTGTCGCCATAATAAGAGCCGAAGCCCCTGCGGCCGCTAACATCTTGACGGCAGAATTAAGGTGCTTCATCGCCATAGTCCTTTTCAAAGCGCTTTTTCTGCCAGTAGTTATTGATCCAGGCAGTTAAGAGCATGCCAGCCAAAGCAATCAGAACCGTATAACCATCTGCAGATATAGACCCAAACACTCCTATTACCCCATTCCAAAAATAAGAGAGGGCGCTGGATATCTTTTCGTTCATACGCATACTCACCCCCGTACTGGAGTGCCCTTTTGCTTGGATGAAAATGAAAAAACCCCGCCGAGGCGAGGTTTTCGAGAATTTATGATAGGCACAAAAAAACCGCCTAAGTGGCGGTCACTTTCAATACTGTGTACTTATCCATAGTGGATATATATACATTAAATTGCCCCGTTTTTATTTTCAAGCTCTTTTTTGAATAATTTTCGCGCAGACTTGTCGTAGTTAACCAGCAAGGTACGAATCACTTCAATGTGCTTTTCCCATTCAGACCAGTGGTTTTGGTAGTAGCGAGTACGTTTCTTTCTGAACGCATCAGACTCAATATTCTTGTCTTTACAATCTACTTCCACCAGCGCTTTGATTAGGAACTGACGGCTAACGCTGGGCCTATATTGAATACCATCATGATCGAAGTAAGTCTGAGCCCCAGCCAATTGCTCAAGCGCAATATTACCAGCGATAGTACTAATGAGAGCTTTAACTTTGAGATAGGTTCGCTTCTGAACAATCCCGCCTTGCTCAGATGAATGAACGACCCAATCATTCAACACACTTTCAACCAGACGCGTCTTGTTTTCTTTGGAGTTCCAGAACGGAGATGCGTAAGCGTACAGGCTCCAATCGGCCAAATGCGCTGCTTTCTTCTGCATTCTATCAATCGTTAAAAGCACTTTTGCACCATCAATTAGAGATGCCATTTGGTAGTCAGCAGCCCCGAAACCACCGCCACCACCAGAACCGTCATTATACTTTGCTTTGATGCCTTCCGTCGCCATACCAATTGCCGCAGGCATCGGCCACGTTTCAATGTTTGTCGCTAATCCCATAATATTCCCTGTACGAGTTTGGAAACATGATCACATAGATATATACTGTATATAAATACAGTATAGCGCTTAATTTGAAGTATGTACAAAACGATTCAACGCCTAGTAGGACATCACATCTGCCGAATCGGTCCTGATGGTCCATGCGATTGCGATAGCACTGAGGATAACGTATCGGTGCTAATAACTAATGGCGACTGGAAAACCATCCCTTTTGGCGGCTTTATGGAAGTGGGCAACGTTATAGGTGTAAGGCGCCTGAAGATAATGGACGTGTGTGCGCTGTGTTCTGATGATGACGGGCATAAAGTTGTTTATACCATTCCGAGAAACCACTACCTCGTTGGGACTTACCTAAACGGAAAGTGTTTCATCCTGCTCTATGATGGTGAAGTGAAACACTACCTAGACAAAAACGCCGACCAAGATACTAAGAACAACGTGGTTTGGTTGTAAATCAAACCTTAAGTAAACTCCCAGTAAATAGATATAAAAATCAAACCATTATGATTATAATGTCATATACTTATTTAAAGGTGCACGCAATACTCATTACAAGGAGAACGAACGTAATGCCACAAGAAGCACTAAAAAGATTAAAAAAAGGAGCCCAGTCTTCGGTAGAATCATCTTTAAGCTTAGCTAGTACAACAGCGCTAGCTGCCAGAATCTATTCAACTGTTTTATATCCGGTTCTTCTTAGTCTTTGGGTAGCAGAGTTCTTGTCAAAGGAAACCGATTCTAATTTAAGTGTCTTTATGATATTGGTAGCAATAGTTTGCACTTTGCTCCAAATAATATTCTTTATACAAATTAGTTTTACTGAAAATGCTAGGTCTCATTCTTTGGAAGATTTGGAAGTTATTGAGCAGCAATATCTTAAAATAGGGGAAAATTACAATAGCGTTAGGGATTCACTCCTTTCAACCGACAGATTAAAGCTGTACCAACAGAATTGTTTGCACTTCACTTCGCTAACAGTAGAGAATTCAATTCGAGAGCTGAAAGAATTTGAAGATGTTTTGTTAACGGGCTCAGAATCTGATAAAAGTGCATTGCTTAAAGATGCCCCTGACTTTGATGCTGCCCTTACCGAAATTAAGTCTAGGGCAGAAAGACAGCTAATCTGGCCTTTGGTTAGTCTTAGAGATGACCTATTCGGATATGAATCAGACTCTTTATATAATATTGCCCTATACCAACACAAAAAGTCTCAGGACTTATTAGTTTGCAAAGCGAGGTTTTGTGACGACCGAATCAACAGGCGTGATAGGCCTTGGAAACCTGGAATGGGGCACGTCGGACTAGCGTTTGTTCAAGGTGAGGTTAAGTTCTGCAACGACGTTGAATCGAGTTCCGAACTAAAAACAGAAAAAGTGGATGGAAAAATAATCTATCGCTCTTTTGTTTCAGTTCCAATTACAAGAATTGGTCATTCTGAAGTACCATATGGTGTACTAGTGCTAACGAGTAGACATGCAAATCAATTTGATATCGATAAAGATCAAGTATTTTTGATAGTCTTGAGTAAACTCATTGGATTGTATTACACTGTGCTAGAGTCTCTTGTAGTAAAACTGAATCAGATGAGTATTCCTACTGTACCCGAAAGTTTTGAAACTCTAGCTGAAGGTTTTGATGAACCCAAACACTAACGTTAATGCTATAAACAGCAAGGTTAACTTATGAAAAATACAGATGAAGCTTCTGGAAACAATGTCCGTTTGAGCGTCTTTGTTAAAGGTTCAGAGCAAAAAGGCTACACAACAGATCTAGCCTTTGAGGATAGCTTTGTATCGAATAGTGATACTCTGGTGTCTGCTGAAGTTATGAAAAACTGGGTTGAAGAACAAAATCGCCTGCTTCGTATGCACACTAACAAAAAATTCCCAAGGTTCGAGGTTATCACGAGTGATGATAGCTAGCTCGAGTTCATGAATAACGAAAAAACGAGGGATAACCTCGTTTTTTCGTTATTGATTCACAATAATGCACACATCTCAATCAACCGCCCCAACCACCAGCAATCTAGTCTGTTTCGCTACACACCTTAAACTAAATGAGTTTCAGCTAAGACAGTAAACCATTGTCGAGCTCTTTAACTGCATTCATCGCTGTATAAATTTCCGAGTTCAACAGCTCATCCCAAATATCTAAACAAGTACTTATTGCCTCATCATCTTCATCTTCTGTTGCTTCATCGTAAAGACGTTGCAATACACTTAGAAGAGAAGATTCGCGAATATTCATATGTCGATGGTTGAAAGACTCATCTTTCTTATCCACTTCAACGATATTTTTGACGAGATCTAATAAGGAGTCACTCATATCGACAAGCATACCTGGAAAGCTTTCCAATTTTCTAAAAAGGTCGTAGATACAGTACCTTACTGCTTTAGATTTAACAAACTCACCAAATAACACAGTTGAATTGTGCTTTGACCAATAGTTGTCATGCTGAATACACGCCCCCACCTTTTGCAAGATATCTTTTTCGTCATCGTTTATTAACGCTCTGTATGACGGCTCAATCTTGCTAATTCGATCATGGTATTTATCTTCTCTTAAAAACTGAGAGAGAACAGAAGAACAGCCACTTCTTAGCTCTTTGCTACCTTTGAGAACCAATGCTAGCTCATCTTCAAATAGATCATTGAAAAACCAACGGGCGTAGATCTGTCTAGCAGCTTCTTGCCTAATATCCACATATTGAGAAGCTAACATTCGTAGAACAAGCTCAACGTATTCATTTACATGATCACTCTCGAACCCTTGATTAAAAAAGTAGTGAGCACCATACCCTCCACTAACCCGAACATCTTTAGTACATAACTCGATAAACTTGGCATGGGCGAATGAGTTATCGTAATTGAGATATGGCTTCAGTAACTCTAAAGCAGACATATTGACCGCAGGATGTTCATCTCCAATCGCATGCTCAACTACGTCTTTATTTTGGTCAGCAAGCGATTCGTTTTTTACAAAAAGCCTAGCTATCGCTATATATGCCTGCCCACGAACACAATTTATTGAGTTATCCATCAGAGATTTAGCTGACGCATCGTCTGCTGAACGACCTTTGTCTGAATTCCAAACATTCAGTTTGTTTAACTCTGGGTCCTTCGCACAACGAGCTTGCTGAAACAATAAATTAAAGGCCTTTGAATCCGAAGCTAACGACTGGCAGTCAAGTAATCTAACCAAAGCGTGTTCACTTTCACTATGAGGGAAATAAGAAACCACCCTGTCCAATAGGATACCACTACAAGGAACCCAGTCCTCTTTATAGTCGGCATGGACTTTTTCTTTACTACCGTTAGCTAGCCCTCGAAAAAACGCACTAACGTATTGGGCATTTATATCTCGAGGTAACGACAATGCAAGATTCGCGAACCTTATAGGCTCATTAAAAACTGCACCTTCAAGAGTTTGAGAGAAATGCCTTATACTTGATTCAGCGACTAGATCATCAGTTACTTGCTTCCATCTCATTCCATTAAATTGTTCTTCAGGAGTGAGTATTAAGCGTGTCCAAGACTTGTCCGATAACTTATTCCCCAATGGCAATGGAGAAGTTATACAGCCACCAACTGACTCGTATTTAGAACAAAAATCTAGATATGAATATGACTCAAACTTCCTAGCTAATATGTCGCTCAGTTCACGAGTACTTTTGGCTAATCTAGTTGGGTCCAGTTTAGGCAGTAAAAAATGTTGAGCTTGCCCCCAATAGCTTGGGTAAGCTCCCCACTTTCTAACTTCAAGTTTCCTTCTAACATCATCTAGGCTATTGTGACTCTTTAAACTACATATACATTTTTCAAGGGCAGTAAACCTTTCTAAACTACAATTCACAGAGAATTTTTCGATTAACTTCCCCGGTAGAATCCAGATAGGTTCACGGTAAGTATTCCCACATGACAAGTGTAATTCTGGACGAGCCAACAACCAGTCAATAACGTTATCAGACTTATTCTGAGAGAGGCTCAGCAATAGTCGCGCAACCAAGTGTACTGTCACTGGATTGGATTTCGAGAGGTATGGTCTAACTAACTCCTGCAACCTATTAGGATCAGAACCCAACTTATCCCCAGCTCTTTCGATTAACGAGAACAATCCAGATGTAAGACGGCTGTCATGATCGTAATCACTCGATTCGTCTTTATGTAACCACAAAACTACACTTTCTTGATTTGGTTGTGATTCAGCAATGTCATTTACCTTCTTTAGCAGCCTGCTAATTACGGCCTCTGGAATCACATCAGCTACACCCATAATGTCTTTTAACTCAGTTGATGACCAGTTGCCTCTTTGCATTAACTTTTCATGAGCTCTAGCTTCTGCAGAATACCTATGTTTACAAATCACTTCTCGGTAATGTTCTAAAACTATCTCTATCAAAGATAATGCTCGTTGGGGGTGCCTTTTTGAAAGGGCTCGCCAATCTATATAGCTTGCTGGGCAATTCTTTTGAAGAAGATCTTTCCTCAACTCAAACATATCATTAGAATCATCTTCAATCTTCCAACACAGGCTACTGTATATTTTTTGGTTCCAACTATCTGAAACATCAACATATGGGCGCAAAGTTGCGACCACTAAGTCAGGCTTAGTTTCAGAAATAGAGCTCAGAAGACCAATCGAAGCATCCACTAGCTTTTCGTCGGAGCTGCTAAGCCAGCGCCCCAAAAAGCCACTCTCTATTAGATACTCGATTATCTCAGGGTTTTTAAAGCAACTAGTAGAGATAAACTTCATTTTGAGTACACTAGTTTGAACCAACTTATTGATAAGCTTTCTAGCGGGTGCTTTTATTACCTTGAGGTCTTTTAGTGAATTAAGAGCCAAGAATTTGAGGTGAAAACGAATTTTATCGCTAAATAAAACAGCCTCTATGCTAGAGCAATAATTTTTCTGACTAGCGTCTAGTAACATGTTTAGCGCATACCTGAGGTGCTCTCTTTTATCTAGAGTTTGGTTGTCAAAGCCTCCAAGTACAGATAGCAATTTTTCTGATGATTCACTTCCTGCCCGATATAACTTGGAACCTACTTGATAATCATATAATGCTTGGTGCCTAAAACTTACGCGTTGATCTTGCTTAGTTAACACTCCTATTGACATTAATACTTCTAATGCCCACCGAGAACCTATAGGAAGAGAGCTCAATGACACAGATAAACAACCATGCTTCATCATTAAGCCCACTAGCTTATCAATAAGTCTCTCTGCTTCTTCAACCGATAAGTTATGGGCACTGATTTGACTTAATCGATCATCCCAAAAATTCTTAACTAACTCTAATTTATTATCAAACCTAGGGGCAGCCTGCGTCCGATGCGCAATAGTTAGGTATATGCCAAGCCATAACGGTATCTTAAGAATCTCTTTCTTTACGGAGGAAAGATTTGAGTACCTCTCAAATGGCGAGACTAATTCGTCTACTTTTTCCTCATCTAACGTAGATAATGTGACTTCATGCAATGATTCCGAAATGCTATCTAGCCAACTTGATAAAGCGATATCTTCGTTTAGCTCAAAATCCCGGGAAGCCAAGACAATTGATATGTCAGCACCTTCTTTACGTAGCGCAATTGTTTGCCTTATTAATTCCTGGCAGATGTGCAAAGCTATATTAGAATGCGCGCCAGTCCAGCGGATAGCATCGAGTTGATCCAATATAATCACTACTTTGTTGTGTTTTGATAACGCATTTAAACTAAAAGGTGGCGAGTATGGGAACCCCAATGATTTTCCATATACATCTAGACTATCTGCTGGATTTCGTCGGTCAAGCCTCACTGGTACACTGATGGCCCCACTATTACGAAGATAATTATGAAGTTCGAGAAGTAATGAACTTTTCCCAACTCCTGCTTCAGCTTTAATCAGAGTTACAGGATTCTCTTCTAAAGAACTGGTAATGTTATCCAACTCCTTTCGTTTAATAAGCTGATTACATATCAAAAATGGTTGGATTGACTCATCAAACTCTTTGGAAAGGTTATCAACAACCGAAAGTATTCTTTCGTCTTGAGGTATCCCTCTTGCAACAAACCCAGCGTTTTTTAAATCATTTAACAACTGGTTCGCAGTAATCTTGTTGCGTAACTTATTATATTCAACTGGATAATATTTAAGGAACTGGACTAACTTAGTACTGCTACCACTGAACAGAGATGAAGCTTTGTCTTCTAGGTCATTTTGATTATGTTTATTCAATTCATAACGGATAATCTTAAAGCGTTGTAAGAACAGCATTGCTTTACGGATATCTTCTTCTAACCCAATAGATAGGCCAAGGTATTCACATAAAGAACTGAAGCACTTTTCTCTCTCTTGACTTTGTTTTACTTGATGCTCGAGAAAGTCAAACGGTATTGCATTACTGTTCAACGCACTTTCACATAAATCGCTGATTATTTTGTTCGAAAGTGGTGAGACCAAGTGAAACTCTGTAGCCCCTCGACCGATTTGGAAACTTGCGTTTTTTAAAATGTTTGAACTATGTAGTTTAGATAAGTGCCAGTATTCGCTATTGCCAGAGCTTGCTTTACACTGATGGTGTTCGTGTGAGCCATCATTATTGCCTATGACCAAGTCAACGCCGACTTCATCATCCCCAATAGGCTCTACAGTCACATAACTTATCTTTTCTTGTAAGAGCTGTAATAACTGATATGCAATCCAATTAGACTCATACCTGTTGCCAAGCTTTTCTGCATATCCACCTGCTTCTAGCGCCATACTGTTAGTTCTCAATATAACCATACACATCAGAAAGATACGGCCTAGCTCTTCTTTTTACAATTACTCTTCTAGTATCTGTGACAATTGAGGGATCGGTTACGACTAAAATTAATTTATATAATAATTTAATAGACTGCATAATTTTCACATTGAATCGTTTAATAAGCATTAGAATTTCTATTTTTTAGGGGTAAATATGAAAGATGATGAAAGAACAAAGCCTTTGCGTGAATGGAATCGTTTGGCAAGAGAAAATACAGAGAATGCCATGGTTTCATCGATGTTCGTGGCTACATTAAAAACTACTAGTTCTTTAGATAATCTCAATAATTGGTTGCTGGTTGCTACTGGAGCCATAGCTTCGTTTTTGATAGCTAACATAAGTAGTGTTATCGAGTTTTTAGGGCGTGATGGAATTGTCCATGGTGGCTACGTACTATGCCTTTCATGTGTATTCGGGCTTTTTGGAAAAATAATAGGATTACGCTGTAAAATGGCTCAGGATCTTTCTGAAGCGGTGAACGTGACCTTTCTAGAGCATCTTCAGAGGTATCAAGAGGAAGAAAGTAAAATTAAAGATGGAGCGCAGTTTTGGGGTATATCTCTTGAAACAGGAGTTAGGCTTGAGCGAATACTGTCAGAATATCTTGCTCTATTTCCCAAGCCTGTTCGTTGGCTTGCTCAGCGTCATTTTCAAAAGGAGAAAGATAACCCTCAAATTGTATATATAGGCCAAATAAAAAGTCTTCAAGTACAATCATTCTCCATTTTAATTCAAGCAACATTGTTTATTTATTTCTTTGTAGCTATGTTTTCGTCGATAGCTGAACTCTAGCTAATAAGGGTCTACTACCTGTAAATAAGCAATAATATTATATTGGCTGCATCAGCAGCCAATCTTTCTTAAATAAGGTAGCTCACCCCACCGCCCCCACCACCAGCGCTCTATTAATAGTCTCCTTCACATGCCAGAGCTGATCGCCGTGCTTCCGTTCCCAGGCATTCACATCATGGTGAAGTTGCTGGTGGTGTTCATTACATAACGGGAAGGTAAACATGTCCGAAGCCTTACTTCCCATCTTCCCTTCGCCGTGGCCGATTAAGTGATGGGCTATGCCAGCCGTTTTACCACATACGCGACAGGGTAACTTTCGGACGAACGAAAGATACTTCTCGCTCTCCCATCGAATAGGCTTAGGTTTTCTTAGGTACATCGCTGGTGGATCGTCATCGATGACCAACTTCAGTACAGGCTTTGCTAATCGCTTGAGCTGGTCGCGCTGGCTTTCGACAACATACCTGGCATCAGTATCAATGTTGCCCTTAACACCTGCTCGCTTAGCCGTAGCCTCTCGTTTGAATTGACGATCTATAACGGATTGCGGAAGCAGTTCATACACACCATTTCGTACCGCCCACCAGCAGAGGTCAACATCGGTAATCGGCTTTTGGTAACCATGTAACTGGCGAGACACCGCTTGAAGGCCATGGACGACACTGTTCATTCGGGCAATGTGATAGTAAAGGTTTGGGTCACTGTCCCCTTGAAGATCATGGTGCCAGCATAACCTTACCGCGCCTTCACCCGTTTTACGAGTTTTTAAATTGTGGTCGCAGTAACCCGAGTCCTTTAACTGGCATTCGTTGATTGAATCAACAAACTGATGCGTTGGACCGATTCTGCTTTGCACTTCCTCATGAGAGAAAAACGCCACGAGACTCGAATCAGTTGGCTTTAAGGCTTGCCTCTCTTCCGGCACCAATTGCTGTGCTGGTGACACTAAACCAATCTTACCGTCCACCAGCAATGACTTTAACGATTGAGTATTGGGTGTCAGAGCGATCACCGCAGCGTTAAGAGTGGGCACAATATCGATATCTACCTTAATCACTTAATGCCTCCTCAATCATCTGTATCGCCAACCCCTTTTTGATCATTTCTCCGGTAAAACGCAAAACAGTCCAACCTCTCAATGCTGCCGTATTGTATTTCTCACAATCTGCTTCATAACCTTTTGCTCGATTATGGCGCCCATTACTCCAAGTTCCGCCTTCTACTTCGATAGCCAGTAGCTGATCAGGATAGGCAAAATCAAAGCGCCATCTACGTGTCTCATGAAATCGATACTCAGACATAGGTACTTCCAACTTCAACGCTCTTATATGCTGCAATAACAACTTCTCTAACTGACTCACGCTGCCACCGCCTTTAAATGACCTGTTTCCAGCAACTTTTTACGCAGCCAGAATTCCCCTTTTCCGGTAATCAATGCTGTGTGGCTGATCCGAGTTTGGGAGTTTGTTTCGTAAGTGCCCTGCTTCACCGTAAAGTAGCCACGTTCAACAAACTCCTGATACGGCAAGTTGTAAGAGTCACCACGGCTCATAAAGATCTTTAACTCTCGAAGTACACGGAAAATAGTAACAGGCCCCAAGCCTACAGTTTTAGCAAACTGACCAAGCTTCACACCTTTATCCGCTCCAGCAATAGCATCTGCAAACTCGGCTTTTGGCGCTGCGATAGCTAATGCCTGGTTCTTTTCTTCCAGTTCTTTGGCTTGGTTGGCCGCAAGCAGAAGAGCATCAGCAAAAGTTTGAGGAACTTGTGGTTGAGACTGCTTTTCTAGCTCTTGCCATCGTTTGACAATTTTCGCGGTAAACTCTGGAGATAGTCTCGCCACGACGATGTAAGAGCCTTCTTCGTTAACATGATAAACCCTCGTTGGCTTCCCTCCGCCTACGGTCGGTTCCTCAAATTGAGTGACCGAAATTAAAGACAAGTCCCACAAACTTTCTATAGTGCGTCGAACATTGTCGTGACGCTTACCTGTCAGTTCCGCAATCTCTCGACTACTCATTGTCATCTCTGTTTGGGTGCTGATACTTAACATTCGACTCCCTCCGCTAACCAGTATTTACTCGAGAACCCCGTCAGTTCACTACTCTCATGCCGGACATCCACACCAGAACGGCGAGCCGCCTTAACCAATCTAACTAAGTCACAAACGTGAATACCTAATTCATCACACAGCTCGCTCGGAGTCCAAAGCCGACGACGAGATTTCATTACATCAACCAAATCCTTTTTACTTGCCATTCTCGCCCTCCTACACCGCCTCTAGGTTCGCAACACGCTCCAGTAACTCTCTGCGCTTGGCCGACAAATCTGCGATCTTTCGCTTTGATGGTTCCACTTCATGTTGAGGTCGCTTAGCATCAATCAAGTACAACATGCGCTGATTTTCTGAGTTGATAGAGCTCTCTAGCAAAGCCACTTCACGCTGAATCACGGTCACTTCGTCCTGAGTATCCACTGAAGCATCACCTTGCTGTGGTGGCAGATAACGCCCCTTGTCTTGCTCTCTGCCAAGCCAACCTTGAATAAACTTCTCAATGCCCTGCTTGGTTTTCCGCTTACGAGGATTGGCATCGCACCAAGCGATCATTTTTTTCAGCTCAGCACGAACATTCACTGCACCAAACAAATCCGAATAGCGGTCGATGTCTGGTTGAGTTACTCCATGAAACAGCCCTTTCCTGTTCAAAGGAATTTCAAACAGTGCTGGTTCGGCTTCGAGCGGTTCGCTTGGAGCAAGATCTTTACTTGATGGTTCTATTGGTGGATCAATTGGTGGTTTATAGCCGGATTCCGACCTACCCCCAGCCGGAATTTGACCTACCCCCTCAGGTTGTTTCGTCTGTTCGAGTTTCGAACGTTCGACTTTTGAACAGACGAAATTCGACTGTTCAAAATCTGTCTGTTCATCTGCTTTCTTCTTCAAAAGCATCACAGGCAACTGGTACTGATTATTTGAACGGACTAAGCGACCTGTATCCGCCTTTTTGAATTGGTTCTTTTTGAATAACCATCCGGCAGCTTCCAGTTTCTTAAGTGTCGATTTAACGGTGGTAGGTGAAACACCAGACTTACGAGCAATGGTATCGATAGACGGCCAACAAAGGCCGCTATCATCCGCATGGTCAGCTAGGCAAAGCATCACCAACTTATCAGAACCTTTAAAACTCGGAATGTCCCAAACGTAGCTCATTACCTTAACTGACATTATTCCACCTCTTCTTTCTTCAACGTCCAGAACGCAGGGCGCTTAATACGGTTTCCTCTATCCCAACAAATCCATGCATACTCAGAGTTATCGCTTCCACCATGAACAAAGCATGGTCTCGGTGTTAGGATCAGTAGGTTTGTCCAAGGGAAAGAACGCCAGAAATCTGCACGACCTTTGCTGCCCAACATAGAGAGGCGAAGCAAGAAGCACATGGTGCCGTCATGCCGTAGGTCGCGGGTCATAGCCGTTGAGATAAACTCCAACGCCAAACTAAAAGGTGGATTAGTAATGATCACATCTGCAGACATGCCTTTTTTAGGGTTTAGGTAATCAATACCTTCGGCCAGCTCCGCATACTTGATAGTGTGTCCACCTGGTAGCTCGTTCGTTACACGGCCATCACCACGGCAAGGCTCAGAGATAACATCACCCTCGCGAAACTCGATGCAGTCCAATAAGGCTTTCACACACCAAGAAGGTGTTGGATAGAAATCTCGCTCGATACGTTCTTTAGCCACGGAGCATCCCCTTATAAACAGCAGTTACGTAAATGCGCTTTGCTTCAAACAAATCTGCTAATTCATCATGGGTGAGAATGATGCCCTGCCCCTTCTCCACCTTGTAAAACTGGTTTTGGTGGTACCACAATGAATAATTGAGTGTTATTCTTTCCATCACTCCTCCGTGATCTTTGCTGGTGACTGAGTGAGCTGTGATTGTTCCTCGCGAGAATCATCACAACCCGGCTTTAGACCGTTGCCGCGGTTTAAAGCCACTTCCTCATCTATTACTCGTAATCGACGTTCGCACTTTGCTTTCAACAGCTGAATTTGCTCACGTTCGTAGACTTCTGACGATTGGCCGTGCGCCACCATTAGCTTTGCCGAGCTGCAGGTGATGTCTGCCATCTGTGAAACGGTTTGCCAAAATATTTCTGTTTTCATACAACCTCCGCATACAACGCATCGAGCTTCAGCATGAAGGCTTCGAAAGTCGCGTGGTATTCCGTTTTCAATTGAGCGATGAGCGCACGTTCGCGAGCATCAAACACACCATCTGCTTTTGCTTCTTCAATGGTTTTATCCAAAAGCCCTTTCACTGCATTAAGGTGTAAATGGCAATCGAACATATCCACGGTATCCAGTTCTGCGACATCAGGTTGCTCTACCACCATGCAATGAACACGGTTAGCAAAGTACTCTGCTACATATGGGGTGTTGGTTAGCTCAGCCATTTCCACCAGCTCATCAACACTAAAAAAGCGAGAACCCTTCTTCTCGTATAGGTGATTGTTAAAACTGTCGATCGACATACCGAGAACCGCAGCAACCGCCTCTTTACCACCAGTGACGCCTGCAATGGTTTTATTCACCATCTCTTTCTTATTCACCATTTGCTCCTTTGATTGGTGGTTTAACTTCTTGCCCTTCTGTTCCACAATCTTCTTGCGGGTCTGGGAATACGTCATCGAACGTACATTCAGCACCAAGCTGATTAAGTGCTTTAACTATCTTCCAGCACATCTCGACATTGATGTTACGGATACCCGACTCGTAATTGCCGATCGTTGATGGTGTTACGCCGATAGTTTTTGCTAAGCCTGCTTGGCTGACCTTTGCTTTGTTTCGATATTCTGAAATTTTGTTCATGTTGTTCCCTCCACCAGCAAAAGTACACGATTCGTGTTGGCAAGTAAACACAAAAAGTGTGCATACAACACACACGGAGCGTGTTAAATTTTTTCTTATGACAAAAAAAATTGAGATAGGACTGCGACTTAAGCAGTTCCGAGAAGAGAAAGGCCTTAGCCAGAGAGCCCTAGCCACTAAATGTGGGTGGGGGCCTTCGCGTATCAGTAATTATGAATCGGGAATAAGAAGCATCAGTTTGGACGACGCCGAAACAATTTCCAACGCTCTAAACATTTCACCAAAAGCTCTACTGTTTGGTGATAGCTCTAATATCGAGAAACAGCCTCAAGCAAATGCAGAGATTCTCGGTAATATGCAGGTTTGGGATAGCAAGACTCCTATTGGGGATGACGAAGTAGCAGTGCCATTCTTATCTGAAATAAAACTTTCTGCCGGAAATGGATTCGTAAACGACTTAGAGCACGACAACGGTTTCCGCTTACGTTTTGCTAAATCCACCCTTCGTCGCTACAACGTAGCACCCGAGAACGCTGTCTGCGTAGCCGTCCATGGAAACAGTATGGAACCTGTTCTACCTGATGGCTCTACTGTGGGTATTGATTGTGGTAACAAAACACTCATGGAAGGAAAAATTTTTGCCATCAACCACAATGGTGAGCTTTTTATCAAGAAGTTATACCGACTACCCGGTGGTGGCCTCAGAATATACAGCTTCAATGAGTTAGAATATCCAGCTCGTGAATACACCGAAGCGCAAGTGTTAGAACAAAAAATCACTATTGTTGGACGGGTATTCTGGTATTCAGTAATGCTATAAGGACATACAAATGAAGTATTTAAAAATGATGGCCGCTTCTTTGGCGATGCTATCATTTACTGGCTGCGTTAGTACGCCAGAAACTAATGCTAACGCTCAGTCAGAAGTTACTCCAATAAATAACCCGATATATAGCGATCAAGATTTTTTGGACTTAGTGACCAAGTTAAACACAGCAGGACAAGGGAGTATCACTAACTGCACATTAACCTCGACTTCCAGTGTAATAAAGACTGGCTATTCTAATTCTTTCGACCGAGAGAAGCTTTTTGTGACAGTAAGCGATGAATATGGTGTTAACTATATTTTACTTCACCTATACCCAGATGATCTTAAGGTATTTAGAGAAACCCTAATAACAGCATCTGATAAGGCAAAAAGTAATGAGTCGTTAGAAGACCTAACTCTCGGTCGTTACAGTAGTTTTCGTACTGAAGTAACCTTTATTTCGCGTTACGGTAAGTTATTCGGTTTTTGGACGAGGTCTCCTGACCGAGTGTTAACTCCTATCAACGCAAATAACCTATTGCAATGCATCAACCAAGTATCTAAACAGCTTTAATTTATTCATACCGCCGTCCGGCGGTTTCTTGTCCATTTAAATACAACTATCTCCTCAGATTTCTTTGCTTCTTAACTCGCCGCTTGGCGTTTTTTTTGGCCCAAACAAAACAAGTACACAAAACGTGTTGACACAACAAACACAGTTTGTGTACTTTATTGATACACAAAACGTGGATCGCGAGGAAATCACATGTCTAACCAAGAAGCAGGAAACCTCAGTCTTGAGGACCGCACTACTAACTTCCCAAAACTGATGCAGGAACTGGACGGCGGCGTTGTCTCCAATGTCGTCGGTTTGGCGTTATCTAACGTAGCCCGAGCTGTGTCCTACAGCGATAAGCAGGGAAACGTGAAGATGGATCTAAAGCTCAAACCAATGGGTACCAACAACGAAATGGTCGAAATCACCGTTAACATGTCGGTAAAAGAGCCAAAAGCCGGATTCGGTACCAAGTCAGAAGACTTCCAATACACCTCAATCGCGTACGTAGGCAAAGGCGGCAAACTTACCTACGACCGACCAAAAGAAGATATTCACGGCCAAGCCGTTATTGAAGAAGGCATCCTGCGCGAAGTACGCGGCTAACCCACTCCACCAGCAACTCACTCAAAGAGAGAATAAATAAATGGATAAATCAGCAATCCAGCAGATCCAAGAATCATCGAATGCACCGCAGTTTTTAAAACAGTTAGAGAAAGCGGGATTCCCTGTTGCCGCCCTACCTGAGTCCTTCGATTTGCATGACTTAGAGAAGTTCATGCCAAACCGCAATTATTTCCGTGGCACAATGAAGACGGCAAATATCGACGAGTTTGTGCGTTACCACGAAGAGTACCAAACCGAAGGCAATCAGTGCTTTATCAATGCTGAACGTATGGCTGCAGTAACTATTTTCGATCTTGGTACTCATAACTTCCCTGGGCACTGTAAGCATCAAGCAAACTTGATTCTGCGCCGCACTGCGGCATTTAACGCCCTACTAAACATCAACGAAGAACGCCTTGGCCAAAAGAAACTGGCTGAGTGGGTCGAAGACTACAGCGAGTTTGTTAAAGTCTTCTCGACCACTGGAGAAGTCATCGAGAACTCTGTCGCGTCTGCGGCTATTCGCAATATGAAGTTTGAAGCTAAGGCTGGGCGAGAATCCAATGTAGATGACTTCAGCCACCATCAATCTGAATACGAGTCTGTTGCGGTTCGCACCAAAGAAGAGTTCCCAATGCCTGCGGTGTTTAAGTTCACGTGTGTGCCTTACTTGGGCTTAGCAGAGCGCACTTTTGAAATGCGCATGAGCACAATCGGTAATGAAACCCTAGTCCTTCGTATCAAGAAGCTGGAACAACACGAAGAAGAGATGGGCGAAGAGTTCCAAACCAAGCTTCAAGCCTGCTTTAAAGACGGCGGGATCGAAATTGATACCTTCATTGGTTCGTTTAGCTCTTAATTAATCTGGCGCCCTCTTCTAAAAGGGGGCGTATCTTGCGAGGAAATATCTATGGCGGCAACCATCGATACTCAATTCGGGCAGGTCACGACATCGGCCCCTTACTTTAGTCACCAGCTAGGTTGTGAAGTGATCAACCTAACTCTGATTAAACCAGAGAATGAGAGCAACGGCTGGGGCATTAGCCGAGAGTGCCCTTCCAATGTCTCGCTCACCAATCAATTTCTAAACATGTTCGCCAGAGATGCAGCACAAGTAATGTAAGGATTTCGCGATGAGCATGACACAAGAAGAGATCAACAGAGCGGTTGATGGTGTGATGGAACTTCGCCCAACAGGTACGCGTTTACCAAAAGAGCAACCCAAGGACTCAGCCGTCAAACAACGAATGAATGATGTGCAGTTTGAGCAGGAACTAGCAGCAATTATGGAAAATGAACCCGTGTTAGGTTCCGCTTTCTATTTTTGTAATCAGGACGTAACGAAAGGTGGTCGTAAGAACCTGAACTTCAATCGATATCCTGGTGGAGTGAAGTAATGGCCCTCATTAACTTACATTATCTGTCACTACTTCGCTGCTATTAACACGTCAACCACCAAATTAAGAAGAGTAAGGTGGTTGCCCTGCTCTTCTCTCAATTCAACTATATAGGAGTTTACCGATGAGAACATTTACGGTGATTCAATTAGAACCTAGCCGTTGGGTGAAAGAGGACCTTTTAATTGATTTAACAGGCATGTCGACCAATGAAATCAAAGACTATCGTCAGTTTCGTTGGATTGAAGGCGTTCATTTTAAAAAGTCGTCCGGTAAGAGTAGTGATGGTGGTAAAGGTTATAAGTATGACCGTGTTGCCATCGATGAGTTTTCAGCAAGAGAAAGGGTTGCATAATGAACACACCAGAAGGTGTAGAAATCCGCGGTAAGTCTATCCGCATTAGTTTTACTTACCGCGAGATGCGTTGTCGAGAGACCCTAAAAGGCTGGGAAGTCACCAAAGGTAATTTAAAAAAAGCTAGCCATCTACGCGCTTCTATACTTTCTGAAATTTCATTAGGCACATTTGATTACTTATCTCGATTCCCAACATCAAAGAAAGCGCAACTCTTTGCGACTCCAGAACAGCGTGGTAAGAACCTTACTGTTCGTGAGTTGTTTGATGACTATATTCAATTGAAGAAAACGACTATGGCTTCGCAGTCACTCTATGTATTGAGCACTACCGCAAGAGCATGCTGCTTGTTTGTTGGTGAGGAACGTACTATCTCCACCATCACGATTATGGATGCACTAAAGTGCCAAAAGTTAATGGTCGACTCCCCTACTCGAAATGGAAGACCACGAAGCGCAAAGACGATCAATAACATGATCAAACTAATGCGCCGATGTTTTGATTTAGCAGTGAAATCAAAATTTATCGATGACAACCCATTTCTGCATGTTGAGTTGCTGAGTGGTGGCTCTGGTGAACCGGACCCACTAGAACTAGAAGAGTTCCACCAGCTAATAGAATCAACGACAAACTTACAGCAGCGTAATATGTTCACCTTAGCCATTTACACTGGCATGCGAACTGGTGAACTCTGTGCATTAGCGTGGGAAGATGTTGATCTTGATAAAGGGACAATCGAGGTGACTCGCAACGTTACGATTGAACGGAAGTTCACAACACCGAAGAATAAGAAGTCAGAGCGAACAATTCACCTACTTGAGCCTGCGCTACTCGCCCTTAAATCTCAAAGAGAGCTAACCATGTTTAGCCCGGTGAGAGATATTTTTGTGGAAGTAAAAGGATCAAATACCTTTCGCCAGGAAAGCGTTCGGTTCGTGTTCATTCCAGAACGTCGTAATGGTCAAGAAACGAGTGAGACCTATAAAACGACAACATACAATCGACTATGGTCACGCGCACTTAAGCGAGCTGGCATTCGCCATCGCTGCTCATATCAATCTCGACATACCTACGCTTGTTGGTTGATCACCAAAGGGGCAAACCTCTCTTTTATCGCAGAGCAGATGGGACACAAAAGCACGATGATGTTGGAACGTGTTTACGGAAGATTCATGAAGTCACACTCGCATGAGCAGATCGAATACTTAAATAGGATCATGGCTTCAAATAAATAAGGCCATTCTGATTATGATGTGCATTTCAATGTGCGGAAAAGAATTGCCCCATTTCTAGTTTGGGTGGAAATGTAACTACTGTTTTTTACCAACTAATCCTAGTTAAAGTTATTTAAATGCAATGCTTTTTCTGTTACCCAAGAGGCCACATATACTATTCCACCACAACATAGAATCACTTAAATAGATAGCTACATAAAGACCAAGAACATCGCCTAGGTAGATACAATATCAATACGCTCTACATTTTCTAAAGCTACATTACATATTATTGGTGGGGTATTACCACCAATTTGAATACCTACATTAGCATTACGCACTTCAGCTCCAATCAACGTATTGTTTGTATTCATGAACCCAAGTTGACCACCATGGATGACTGGCGTAAGCACTTGTGCAGGTATAGTCAATCGGTAGGTAGGACTAGGACTACCGTCTTTAGTGATTATGCTAGCGCCGACTGAATTAGAAGAAAAACTAGAAAAGTTTTTATCAAAGCCTTCAAAGTGAACAGGAATAAGCAAGTCAGTAACATCAACATTCTTAGCAATACCTTTTCCTAAGTTTTGACCATGTATGGGAGACCACATAAGCCTTAACTCTCTCTGTGCCTTGTAGTTACGACTATCAGGTTTCACAAAGCCTGCTAATTTAGGGTTGCTGATAAAATGTTGAGTAAATGCATATGGCATCTGAGATTTAACCTCAATCTCACGTCCAATATATTGGCACTCTAACGCTGCATCAAAGGACAGTATGTCTTTATGGGCTTCGGATATACGCTTAATATATTCCTCGACATCAGTAATAAGAACACAACAGTCTTTAGGTGTTTCTTCATTCATAGCCCATGTTAAAGAGTCCGAAAGGAAGTACTTCGTACAGCAAAATACATAAGCATCATCAACTGAGATGTCTATTCGGTCAGGGTACAAATCCATGCCATCAAAAGTATAGCCTCCAGTACATTGACTCGGTTTGATAGCATTGATTAACGAGACTTGTCCCTCTTGATTATCAAGTATTGCTCCACCGTGCTTGTCAGGGTCTCTAAAGTCAGATATACGAGCTAAGTAAACTTGACCATCCTCAAGCATATTCTTAGCGTACTGAGCACTTTGAAACTTAAAAGCGGGATACATATACTCGATACCGCCAACAATCTGCTTGAATACACTCAATGTTTTACTCTCTATAGCTACATAGTAACAAACATGATATCACAGTAATTAATTGCATATTAGATAGATCTGTAGTGGTGTAGCGAATTTGACTACTATTAATAGATTTTCCATACTTGAACTAATTTATATTTTGCTAAATTAGAAAAGTTATTGGCGCGTTTTTGTCCATACGATACCAGTAGGTCGACTGTGATCACCAAGCGATTCTGTCGTACTTTATCGTGACTAACCAGCGGATTTTTAAGCTCGAGTATGAGTTACTACAATTAATGCTCAAATCTTCACACGCGAACTTTAATCCGTTGAACCATAAATAATTCTGAATTGTCCCACCAGCGCCCCACTTTAGTTGGTGCATAATACCAACCAGTAAAAACAATCACTTATAGCTTGGGTGTATATACCACCCAAATCTATACTCACGTTATCGAGCGCGGGGCTGGCGGTGTGTTGAGTCCATTATCCAGCCTTTAGAAAAACAAAGCCACCTCGAAAAGGTGGCTTTGCTTTATAACTCGTTATTGACGAACACCGAGTTTCACATTGCCTTTTGAATCAAACCAAAGTGCTTGCGAACGGCGACGTCCTATTAGTATCGGACCATCGTCATAAAAGAGAAAGTTCTTCCAGTGCTTTTTAAAAATAGACCATTTCGTTTCGATGACATTGTACTTCTCGTAGCAAAAGTAAACGGTCACATCGTCTTGCCAATCGATATGTGCCTCAGCTTCCGCTGGCATGTCAGGATCATCCAACTCCCACGCAGCCATCCAATCCACAGTTTCAGACCAATTCGCCTCGTTCATTGGCCAGTCTTGGGAACTTAGTCTATCCATATCAGGGCTTTGAGCACTGATATTTTCTTTCCAAAATTGTGCTGAGCGGGCTTGGCTCATCGGCTTAATAAAAGCCAAATCTTCTTCTGGCACAGGCATCGACTGATGCGTAAAAATCCATTTTCTTTGGTATTCGTCCAAAGGCAAATAAGACATTCAGTCTCCTTTATTACGATTTCAGCCAACCTTTCTCTGTGGCTTCTTCAATCAACTCTTTCGCTTTGTCCCATAAGGTAACAGAGCCAAATTCAATTCGTTTATTAATGGTAAGTGCTTGTTCGCGTGAGACACCATGTTCCTTCCAACTCTGACCATTATTATGGTAGTTCAAGAGCATTGGAATTAACCGATCGAGTGCTTTTGCATACTTAGCATCATCGGTCTGCGCGGCTTCAAATTCATGCCAAAGCGCCAATAGCTCTTGCTCCTGATCGCTGGGTAACATACCAAACAAGCGCTCTGCAGCTCTAATTTCTTTTTCTGCTTGCTCTTGAGACGCAGCAGTATCATAAACAAAGGTATCGCCCGCGTCGATCTCTACTACGTCATGTATCAATAACATTTTCATCACTCGGCAAATATCAACAGGTGCATTCGCATGCTCTTCCATCAATATTGCCATCAGTGCGACATGCCAACTATGCTCACCACTATTTTCGAGGCGCCCTTCAGCACTTTTAACTCGAGTTCGGCGCAAAATGCTTTTGAGTTTATCGAGCTCGATTACAAGTGCTAACTGCTTTTCCAATCGTTCCATACTATCGCCCTTCTGGCTGCCAATTCGGATTAATAAGCGACGTTAGAACGTGGTCTTGCCACTCACCATTAATCAAAAGGTAATCTTTTGCATACCCTTCTCGGTTGAACCCTACATGCTCTAGCACAGCTTCACTGCGTTTATTGTGAGGCATGTAGCCAGCTTGAATACGATGCAGTTTCTGAACGTTAAACATGTAGTCGCAAGCCATGGTTAATCCACGACGCATATAACCATGCCCTTGCGCTTTTTCAGCGAGAGAATATCCGACGTTACAAGAATAAAAAGGAAAACGACTCAAACTACTAAAGGATATCGTACCTAGCATTTCACCCGAAGAGGCTCTGACTAAAAGGCAATAATACCCCAATCCCATTCGATGCAGCTCATTGAGCTTGATAAGCTTTTGCAACCAACCGTTCACTGAGAAAAAAGCCTCTTCACGTTTCGGTTCAAACGGTTTCAGGTATTCTCGGTTGGCTTGAAAATATTCGGCAATCATATCTGCGTCACCGATTTCAGCGGTACGAAGAAGCAAGTCACCGTCCAACTTATGAACGGCGATAGATGAGCTGTTATCTTCCATTACAAATGATTAATTCCGTCTTTTCGTTCAATTCGATTAATTCTTACGGATACCGTAATCACGCAGTTTATTAGCGATTGAGGTATGCGATACATTTAAGCGCTTAGCAAGCTTGCGGCTTGATGGGAATGACTGATACAAACGTTCCAGAACTTGAGATTCATAATCACGCATGATCTCATCCAATGAACCGTCGATGTTAAGCGTTGCACTACCAGCGCCGACTGACTGAGGCTGAGGTAAATTGAAGTGATCCGCGTTTAGTATACCACCATCCATTTCCGTGAGCGCTCGAAGAACCATGTTATCCAGCTGGCGCATGTTTCCTGGCCACTGATAATTTGCAAGGGCATCAACTAGACCATCATCAAACTCTGGCTTATCAATCCCAAGCTGTTGAGCATGTTTCGACACAAACAACTCAAGCAATGGTGCAACGTCGTTTGAGCGCTTGCGTAACGGAGGAATGCTGAGCGTAAGTACGTTGAGACGATAATACAAATCTTCACGGAACATTCCTGCTTCAGAAAGCTCGGCAAGGTTATGTTTTGTTGAAGCGATGATACGAACATCGACATGCATCTCATCTTCTGCACCGACACGACGGAAATTACCATCTTGTAGAAAACGTAACAGCTTGATTTGAAGATGCGAGCTCATTTCACCGATTTCATCAAGAAATACCGTCCCGCCATTTGCTTGCTCAAAGATGCCTTTGTGGCCTTGTTCATGATTAAATGAACCCGGCGCATGACCAAAAAGTTCGGTTTCGGCTACATCGTCAGGCATCGAAGCACAACTCAAAACTAGGAATGGTTTGCTCGCACGGCTAGAACGGCTGTGGCAAGCTTTAGCAAGCATTTCTTTACCGGTCCCCGTTTCGCCCTCAATCAACAATGGTTGGTCAAGCACAGACAGCTTCTTAGCTTGGTTCATTAGTGCTTTATGACGGTTCGATATACCAACAAAGTGCTCAAAACCCAGAGGATTATGCAGCGGTAGCGCTTCTTCAATTCTGGCAACTTGCTGACTAGAGCGAATCGTCATTAGAGTACTCGCTAGAGTCGAGTTTTGCGCTTCGTCTCGGATATAAACGGGCATCAACTCTAGAACATAGTCCAAGCCATCAATCACAAGGTTTTCCCGCGTTCGACCATTAACACCTTCAGACCAACGAGAGAAACGAACACTTGGTAACAAAGCACCGATTTGAGTACCAATCACTTCTTGCTTGTGAAGGCCAAGCAATGAAAGTGCAGACATGTTTGCCATGTCTACGGCACCTTTAAGATCAATGGCAAAAACCGGATCGGGCAAGTTATCAACTAACGAGAGCAGCTCCGTATTGTGGCGCTCCATCGGCATAAACTGGATTTTACGTACGTCTTTCACCCCCGGAATACGGCGGATTTCAGCCATCAGCTCACTAAACGTATCAAAATCAATATCCGGGCAATTCAAATAGATAATACCGCTAATATCGATTTCGATACCACGCAAGTCGATGCTTTTAGACGCTAAAATATCGAGCAGTTCTCGGGTCAAGCCGAGTCGATCTTCACATAAGACTTCAAGACGCACTTAAAATATCCCAATTCACAACTGTCAGGAAAAGTTGACAGTAGTTTCTATCATGCTTGGAATGGCGTCAAGCAATCCTATCCATCAAAGTTGATATTCGTTACGGTTTCATCGTAATTGATGCAACTTTCGCCGCCACTGTCTTGCGTATGGTGCCCAACTTAACCTGACGGTCAGGATACCAGGGTAGTGGACGCAATAAGGTCATCGCTTTCAAGCCCAAACGTGCCGTTAGAATACCAACACCTAGTCCCTGCCCCGCACGAGCAGAAACTTTGCCAGCAAGATCCATCGACATCAAATCCATACTGGCATCAATAGCGAGCTCACTGGCACCAGCCGCCGCCATATTGACAAATACCGCTCTTAGTAACTTGATGCGAGATGCATAACCTAGCTCTACCCCATATACCTTGGAGAGGTTGTCGATCATTTTGAAATTTCGCCAAGCCACCAGCAACATATCAGCGGCAGCCAGAGGGCTCACGGCGACTAGGGCCGCACACTCGGTTGCGTGCTGTGATACGATTTTCGTTGCCAACTTGTCTTGTTGGCTCACCACCATCGAGTCATACATATCAAGAATTTCAGCGTCACTATGAGCAGGGTTAATACTGTTCTGCCAACGATCAAAGCCCGGGTTCTCTGCCATCACACCACTTTGTTCTGCTACGGTTTCGCAAAAGTCTTTCCCTTTCCCAACGCTCTCACTATTAACAAGTGCTTCTGCTTCTTCTTGAACACTAAAATGATTTCGTAGTTTTCGCAGTTTCCAAAGCTCTTTACCCATAGCTCCTAAACCAAGCGAAGCGATCGCAGCAATAAACCCCGTCCAGCTTAAGGCCAGCCAATCAGAAGCCTGAATTGCGGTTACAACCGAGTCCACCGCTTGCCAGCCAACCAAACCAGCAAAAGTTGCAAATGCGCCAGTCGCGAGCCATTTTCTGCCCGATTTTGGACGAATGACATGCTCGAGTTGCAATTCCTGTTCGGTCTCCTGGTGCGCTTCTTTAACTTCAACAGGTACAAATGTTTCTTTTTCGCCGAATGTTTGCTGCGCCGTCAACTCTGGTTGATTCGATTGCTGATCTTTTTCCATTACCTTTTCAGAGAAAACTTGTTTTTGCTTCAACTCACTCATTTCAATTTATCTCCAATCAGGTAATCCAGTGCTTTGTCTAAGCGTATGTGCTTCACTGGCTCATCATTCGGTGAGGGCATCGGACGAAACGACGTAAAATCAAACCCGTTGTTTTGCCAATAAGCTGCATTTGGTAGCTTTTTCGGCACCTCTCCGGGAAACATAGTCATCGGCTCACCACCCAATGTTGTTCCTTGTAACGCCGGGATGGTCTTATCTCCAGAGGAAATAAACCCCGTCGTGGTTGCTTGGATGGAAGCGATACTCATGCAGCTCATCTCAATATTCTCGTAGGCTGCCGTTTGCCATGCTGGATGCACCATTTGTTGGAGCAGAGACACCAAATTTGGGTGCTGATCGGGCGTGATATGATCCGCTTTTGTAGCAGAAAACAACACTTTGTCGATTTTTGGTGAGAACAAGCGACGCAAAAAGCTACTACGACCATAACGGAAGCTATGCATGATCTGTTCTAGCGCTTGGCGCATGTCGTAAAACGCTTCATCACCAGCATTGAGAGGCTGCAAACAATCCACCAGTACAATCTGGCGATCGAAGGTCGCAAAATGATGCTTATAAAACGCTTTCACTACTTTCTGTTGGTATTCCTGAAAACGGGCTTCTAGCATCGCTAAGTTACTGCCCTTGGGCGCTTTGCTTTCCGAATCAGCACGACACGGAAAAAACTGTAGCACCGGCGCGCCTGCTAGCTCACCAGGTAATACAAAGCGGCCAGGCTGAACCCAATGAAGGCCAGCGTCTTTACAAGAATGAAGGTACTCTGTGTATATGTGTGCAACTTTCTCAAGTAGTTTCTCATTCACTTCTGCAAAGAGATCCACTTTCTCCAGTTCAGAAAGCCAAGCTTTGGCTAAATCGCCACGCTGGCCTTTAAGTGCATCAAACTGAGTTTGCGACCACGTTGCAAAGTCCATGTCCAATAAAGGCAGGTCGAGCAACCACTCTCCTGGATAGTCGATAATATCAACATTTAAAATTGCGGTTTTACTCAACAGCTTTTTCGTAGTTTTATTTGGTTTGTACTTGAGCGCTAAGCGAATCTCACTCACATCACGTGTCGGTACTGGCCACTGAGGTGGAGTCGCATGAATTTGGCTCATCGCCTCATCGTAAGCAAAGCGTGGCACCATCATATTCGATTGAGGCTCACGCTTCGCCCCAATAAGGCGCTTATCTCTAGCCACAGTCAAAAGAGGCAAATTGTCATGGGTTGCAGTATGAAGAAGCTGATTCACTAATGACGTGATGAATGCCGTCTTACCGGCACGAGAAAGTCCGGTGACAGCAATTCGAACATTAGAGTCCATACCTCTGTTGATAAAGTCATTAACTTCTTTCTTTATTCTCTTCATTACGCTTCTTTATCTTACTCCACTTTAAAACAACGTTGTCAGCGACTTCGAATTTCGAGCTATGAATACTGTTCTATCCCGAATTCTTTGAGTTTAACTTTATATACCTTAATAAAAGATGAACAAAACATCCGGCTTAATGCTGTGTTAAAAAAGAAAAGCCCCTGAGTGGTTCAGAGGCTTACTTAATCTACAGCATTAGTTACTCTATATGCGCTGATTACTATGTTAAACAGGAACCCGCTTTCTTTAAGCCTAGTCGTCTTCGATCAACTTATAGATAACAAATAGAGCGATTTCTAAAATCAGCCACAACACACATGTGATGGTCACGTACTTTTCATCAAAGATGCTGATACCGTGAAGAATCAAGTCATAGCCAACAAAGCCACCTATCACTACAGCAAGAATAATTTGTAGAATCTGAATAAAACGAGGCATGCCGTCTCCTAATTATTGTTCGCATAACGTTTGATTGCTATGCCTAAAGGTTTATATCCTTAATTATATAGACAAAAAGTGCAGGTTTCGCTGCACTTTTGTCAATTGTTTGCTAGGTAAATCAGCACCTTGTCACATTCTCTCTACTGAGACGCAGCAAGATTGCCCTTTGCCTTATGCTTCCATCTCTTGAATTTTCACTTTCCAAGTGTCTGGACCAATTTGGTGCGCGTTAACACCATTTGAGTCGACTGCCACTGTTACTGGCATATCTTCAACTTCAAATTCGTAAATCGCTTCCATACCTAAATCTTCAAATGCGACAACGCGAGCTTTCTTGATCGCTTTCGCCACCAAGTACGCAGCGCCACCGACAGCCATTAGGTAAACCGCTTTGTGATTCTTGATAGATTCAACCGTTGCAGGGCCACGCTCAGCTTTACCGATCATGCCCATGATGCCTGTTTTTTCTAGCATCATATCGGTGAATTTATCCATACGCGTTGATGTTGTTGGGCCAGCAGGACCAACGACTTCATCACCAACTGCATCAACAGGGCCTACGTAGTAAATGAACTTACCGTTTAGATCTACGCCTTCAGGCAGACCTTCGCCATTATCTAGCATGCCTTGAATACGTTTATGCGCAGCATCACGACCAGTCAGAATTTTACCTGATAGAAGAACCGTTTCGCCTGTCTTCCACTCTTGTACTTCTTCTTTAGTAATTGTATCTAAGTTTACGCGACGCGTATTTTCGCCCGCTTCCCAAGTGATGTCTGGCCAATCTTCTAGTTTAGGTGGTGTTAGCTCTGCTGGGCCGCTACCATCAAGCGTGAAGTGCACGTGACGAGTCGCCGCACAGTTCGGTATCAAACAAACAGGCTTAGAAGCCGCGTGCGTTGGCGCAGTTTTGATTTTAACGTCGACAACAGTCGTCAAACCGCCAAGACCTTGCGCACCGATACCAAGTTTGTTCACGCGATTGAAGATATCCAAACGAAGCTCTTCTTCTGCGTTTTGTGGGCCACGGTCAATAAGCTCTTGAATATCGATGTGTTCCATTAGAGATTCTTTTGCCAATACCGCTGCTTTTTCAGCCGTACCGCCGATACCAATGCCAAGCATGCCAGGAGGACACCAGCCCGCCCCCATTGTTGGTAGCGTTTTTTCTACCCACTCAGCAATATCGTCAGATGGGTTTAGCATCACCATCTTAGTTTTGTTTTCGCTACCGCCGCCCTTCGCAGCGATCTGAATTTCAACTTTATCGCCCGGAACCATGTTGATATGTACGACGGCAGGCGTGTTGTCTTTGGTATTAATACGTTTACCAGCAGGGTCCATAAGTACTGACGCACGCAACGGGTTATCAGGGTTCGTGTACGCTTGTCGAACACCTTCATCTACCATCTGCTGAACCGTCATGTCGGTCGAATCCCATTGCACGCCCATACCGATGTTGACGAAACACGTCACAATACCAGTATCCTGACAAATTGGACGGTGACCTTCTGCGGACATTCGGGAGTTAATTAAGATCTGAGCAATCGCGTCTTTAGCGGCTTGGCTCTCTTCGCGGTGATAGGCTTTTTCAAGAGCTTGAACAAAGTCTAGCGGGTGGTAGTAAGAAATATACTGTAGCGCATCAGCGACACTGCTGATCACATCCTGCTTGCGTATTACCGTCATTACATGCCTCGTTATAGTTATGCTTCCATTATTGGCTTGGCTTCAATCGTGTTTGTTGAGCTTATTGCTCTTTTGAGCTTCGTTTTTTATAAACAATTGTCGAACGGCTGATATCGACACACGAAATGCTGAAGTTGCCTACTTGTAAACCATCTCAAAACCCTATGAATAGAGGGAGTTTGGCTATACAGAGGAATATGATACTCTTGCTGCCCATGACATGCCATGCAGTGAACGATCTCTTTGTCACAAATTACACAAATGAACAACATGGACAATCAATTCATTGATTTTAAAGCGCTGGAATACGCACCAGAGTTTACTCTTCACCTTTTTTCTCGCATTCAACACCTACCTTGGGCGATGTTGCTGCGTTCTGCATCAAAAACGCATATCGATAGCCGCTTCGATGTATTGGTTGCCAACCCAATTGCAACGTTAGAAACCACTGCCGACAACACACAAGTTGAAACGCCATCGAATGCCTATTCAACTCAAGATGACCCATTTGCGCTGCTTCATCAGATGCAAGAACAGTGGCTTCCTCACGTAGAGTTAAATAAAGAATTGGATTTGCCTTTTGTCGGCGGTGCGCTAGGTTACTTCAGTTACGATTTAGGTCGCCGCGTAGAAACGATGCCAGAAGTGGCAGAAAAAGATCTCAACACGCCGGATATGGCGGTAGGTCTGTATGAATGGGCCGTCGTTGTTGACCACAAGCTTAAAAAAGCATGCTTAGTCGGTCAGAACATCGAGCAAGCTTGGCAATGGTTAAACGAGCAAAAAGCAGAACAAACCGTTGACTTCGCTTTGTCTGGTGCTTGGCAGTCAAACATGACAAAAGAGAGCTACGCCACTCGCTTTGACAAGGTGCAAGAATACTTGTTGAGCGGTGACTGTTATCAGATCAATTTGGCGCAACGCTTTAACGCACCGTATCAAGGCAGTGAGTGGCAAGCGTATCTAAAATTAGAGTCCGCCAACCAAGCGCCATTTTCCGCTTTTATCCGTATGCCTGAGTCTTCGATTTTGAGTATCTCTCCAGAGCGCTTTTTAGAGCTCAAAGATCGCGTCATTGAAACAAAACCAATCAAAGGTACTCGCCCTCGCAGCGAAGATCCAAAGCAAGATAACGCTAATGCCCATGACTTGCAGACAGCGGAAAAAGATCAGGCAGAAAACCTGATGATTGTCGATTTGCTGCGTAATGATATTGGTCGAGTTGCATCACCGGGTAGCGTTCACGTTCCAAAGCTGTTCGATATTGAAAGCTTCCCTGCCGTGCATCATTTGGTGAGCACCATTCGTGCAAATTTGGATGAACAATACGCTCCTGCGGATTTGCTGCGAGCGTGTTTTCCAGGCGGTTCAATTACGGGCGCACCTAAAGTTCGCGCAATGCAGATCATTGAAGAACTGGAGCCGCATCGACGCAGCGCGTATTGCGGCAGTATTGGCTACATTTCACGCCATGGTCGTATGGACACCAGCATTACTATCCGAACTCTTGTAGCGGAACAAAACAAACTTTACGCTTGGGCTGGCGGCGGCGTCGTGGCAGATAGCGATTGCGCCTCTGAGTATCAAGAAACGTTGGACAAGCTTTCAAAGATTTTACCAGCGCTGCAATCGTAGATTTCAACCGCGGACAACGTCGCTTTAATGCTATTGACGAAAACAATCTAAAATGCCTCCAGAACGGATAATGCCGCTCGTTTAACAGCGAGTGGCATATTTCTGTATCTCATCACCCTGCACAGCGACGAAAGAGCGTGATACAGGTTCTTCTATTCGAGCACTTTGTGGTCAAATTTGTTTCATTACCCGCTCATCGTGCTGCTACTAGATTCTTAGTCTCGCCAAGGCTCGCTAGAATGACCCAAAAAACATCGTTAAATGATCGGCATTATCCAGTGTGGTGCGTTTTTCTGTGTATTTTATTTGCATGTACTTTAGCTTTTAGCCGTTGGCCAACAAAAATTCTTTTTTAAAAGGAAGCGTCTACTGCTCAAGCCACTTACACATAATCTGTTCAATATCGGTTGCGGTGTACGGCTTAGTGAGGATGTCGTCCATGCCTGAATCAATACACTTTTGACGCTCTTCGATGGTAGTGCCAGCGGTTAATGCAATAATAGGATGAGTAAAGCCACGCTCTCTCAGATACATCGTCGCCTCATAACCATCCATTTCAGGCATTCGGCAGTCCATGAATATCAGTTCGTAGTCTTTACTTTTCACCGCTTCTAATGCTTCTTTGCCGTTGGCTTTTAAATCAGGTGTAATGTCGAGTTTTTTCAGCATTTGAGTAACAATGACTTGATTCATTCTGATGTCATCAACCACTAATATTGAGCGTCCTGCTAAATCGCTTCGCTCTATGGTGACCAATTCCCCCTCTGCTGTGCCTTGTGCTTGCCCTTCCTCAAGAGGAATAGCAACTTTAAAAGTTGTCCCTTTGCGCTCTTCACTCTCAAAGCTAATTTGACCTTGCATCAAATCCACGAGATTTTTACAAATCGCGAGACCTAAACCTGAGCCTTCAAAGCTGCGTTTCGCTGAGCGATCAACTTGGACAAATGGATCAAATAGTGACGGCTGTGCTTTTATTGGGATGCCAATACCAGTGTCTTCAACCTCAAAATAAGCCGTGCCGTTAAGCCATTCCACCCGTAACACGACGCCACCCAAGTGAGTAAACTTAATCGCGTTTCCCACCAAGTTAACCAAAATTTGTGTAATGCGCTCTAAGTCACCGACTAAAAATTCTGGAATCCCCAGCTTTTTGTCGATAGAGAAATGGATGCGTTTTTCAGCAGCCTTAGCTGCAAATACACCCATGATGGCTTTTTCAAGCTCCTCCCAGGCAAAAACTTTATGTATGATTTCCATCATACCGGCATTCATCTTACTGAAATCAAGAAGATCATTAATGATCACTCTCAATAAGTCCCCTGATTGAGTCAAATTGCTCAAGTATTGACGTTGCTCTTCTTCTAATTGGGTTCGACTCAATAACTCCGCACTACCCAATACGCCATTGAGAGGAGTTCGCAGCTCATGGTTAATCATGGCGACAAACTCCTTCGTCGCTTTTTCTGATTCCTCAGCCCGCTTTCTCAGCTCGACCTCTCGCTCTAAACTTAAGTGTCGACCAATAACACCATGAACTAAGTCAGACACGAGCTCCATCTGTTTGGAAATAAAAGACTTATCGATTTGATCTTGCAACACAGAGAAAATCAACTCCCCAACCGTTTCCCCATCAATGATAACTGGCAAATGCAAATTCTCTCCCTGCCAATTAGGAGAGGTTAAAATCTCGTTGTTATGACGAAGCTGTAAGTGACCAAAGTGATGACGACGCAATGAGCTCAGCTTTGTCGCGTCAAGAAACAAGTAAGCCGCAGAAATGATCGAGTTAGAAGTGAGCTGCTCAATAAAGCTCGCTATCATTGCTTCATCGAACGTGCTCGATAAAAAAGTACGACCGAACTTAATCAACGTGGCATCAATTTGCTCTTCAAACTCAAACTTACGAAGATCCTTTTTAGATTTCAGCTCTAGCTTTTTCAATGCAACACTGAGTTGCTGGTTGGATTCATATAACTCTAAGCTTTTCTGTTCCAACAGCTGCTCAGCTGCTTTTCTTGATGCAACTTCTCGTTTGAGTTTCCTTTCTAATGAGGAACTTCCCGTCATATCGTTCTTATTGAGCCTCTAACCAAAAACGTACTTTGCTACCATCTTCTGACTGGTTTTGATGTTTGATATGAACTACCTCACCAAAATGTGCAGCACAACCTTTTATCAATCCTAAGCATACGTGAGACATACATCTTGCGCTGTGGTAGTCAAATACCAATTGGGATTGGTTTTCACTAATGAAATCAAATTGCGGAGGGTTAGCATCAGGATAGAGCTTCTTAACTTCGACATGAATAAAATCTTCAACATGGCGAACAAATTGAAACGTCGTTTCACACTGTTGCAAACTGGCGTGACTAGGAATAGAGCGAAGTAAATTCAAAAAGACGCACTCTCCAAACACCTCTTGCAGTTGCTCGGGGGGAACACCAGATACTTTACTGAGATTCACGATCAACTTAACTAAGTCTTTGTGATCGTAACTACCAACAGCGGTGTAAACACCTTCATCGTTAGAAAGATCGAGAACTTGGTCTAACACATCAAGACCGAATTTCTCTTCCACTAACTCCATGAACTCGGTGAAAATAATCCCTTTCATTGGCCAATACTTGCCCTATAGTGACGTCCTAAAATAAAGAATGGTGTATAACCTTATAAGTTTCAAATTAATATGTTCAAGTAGAGTGAGACACACGACACAAAGAGGGAAAGTGCTGGCGAGTGTTTTAATGCGAATGCTTTATTTGGTAACCAGTAACGATAACGCCATACGCTTTGCCGTCTTTGAGTATAATAAATAATGGTTAGGCACGATAAATAAGGACTCAGTTTGGTTATCGACAAAACTCATTTACTACAGAACTTTCAATTTCGGCTTCCAACGGGCTACCACAAAGAGTCCCTTGCACGACTGAAATGGATGAAAGAAAAGTCCCTGAGAGATGCGGCAGTCTTAATCGGTTTTGTGGAACGCGATGACGGGTTACAAGTCATTCTGACTAAGCGTGCAGCCCACTTACGCCATCATCCGGGACAAATCAGCTTTCCCGGTGGCAAATATGAGCAGGAAGATATTCAGCTCGTGAATACCGCTTTAAGAGAAACCAAAGAAGAAGTTGGGATAGAAGATGAGCATATTCATGTGTTTGGTCAACTGCCTACACTACCAACGATTAGTCAGTTTAATGTGACACCTTTTTTGGCTTTTGTTTCTCCGGAATATAAAACGCATATTGACCCAAATGAAGTAGAGTCAGTTTTTGAGGTTCCTGCCAACCATATTCTGAACCCCAAAAAATTGTATAGCACCAAATTTGACCTAAAAAGAAGCAGTCATCGTGTATTTGCTATCCCATATAGACAGCATTTCATCTGGGGCATGACGGCACAAATTATCGAATCAATGCAAAAACATATTATTTCACATTAAACAGTTGTTGATATCGGTGCTTTTATAGGCGCGATCATTATGCGCATCAATATTAATAAAACGTTGCTTCATAAACATTCATTCACATTAGATTAATTTTCCATTTTCACCGCAAACGCTTGCGGTGAAATAAATTTATACAAACAGCCCTATTGATAAGTTTTTCTAATTTTACTCATTAGCAGAAATCACGAGTAGCACATCATTTTCGTGATAAAAAGCAGGTTTTTGACATATCATTCAATAAGCGTAAGCAATAAATGATTTAGATCTAATTTTCCTAGTGTAAAATCTTGCAAAATTACTCCCGACTTATTTCCTGTTCCCAAAATGAGTAACTAAAAAATGAATACAACTACTTCTGCGGTTTCTACCGCACAATCGTCTAGTAAGTTTTCTTACAAAGACTTTACCTGGTGTCTGTCCCTTTTTGGTACGGCAGTAGGTGCAGGTGTACTGTTCCTTCCTATTAAAGCAGGTGCAGGTGGCTTCTGGCCATTAGTAATCCTAGCCCTAATCGCAGCACCAATGACTTGGTTCGCACACAAATCTTTAGCTCGTTTCGTTCTTTCTGCGAAAAACCCTGAAGCGGACATCACCGACACAGTAGAAGAGCACTTTGGTAAGACTGGCGCAAACCTTATTACGTTCGCTTACTTCTTCGCTATCTACCCAATCGTACTTATCTACGGTGTTGGTATCACAAACACAGTTGACTCTTTCCTAGTTAACCAAATGGGCATGGAATCTATTCCTCGCTGGCTACTTTCTGGTGCACTTATTGCTGCAATGACAGCAGGCGTAGTATTCGGTAAAGAGCTTATGCTGAAAGCAACTTCAGCAATGGTTTACCCTCTCGTGTTCATCCTACTAGCACTGTCTGTATACCTAATTCCTGGTTGGAACACTTCAATGATGGAAGTGTCACCTGACTGGGGTGCAATGCCAGCTATCGTTTGGCTAGCAATCCCTGTTATTGTGTTCTCTTTCAACCACAGCCCAATCATTTCCCAGTTCTCTAAAGAGCAACGTCGTGTATATGGTGATGACGCAGTTAAGAAAACTGACGCTATCACTGGTGGCGCAGCAATGATGCTGATGGGCTTTGTTATGTTCTTCGTTTTCTCTGTTGTACTTTCTCTGTCTCCAGAGCAACTAGCAACAGCGCAAGAGCAAAACATCTCTGTTCTTTCTTACCTAGCAAACGTGCATGAATCTCCACTGATCTCTTACATGGGTCCATTGGTTGCTTTCGCAGCGATCACCTCTAGCTACTTTGGCCACTTCTTAGGTGCGCACGAAGGTCTAGTTGGTCTAGTGAAATCTCGTTCAAAATCACCAGTAAGCAAGATCGAGAAGATGTCTCTAATCTTCATTGTAATCACAACTTGGATCGTTGCTATCGTTAACCCAAGCATCCTAGGTATGATTGAAACAATGGGTGCACCGATGATTGCGGCAATCCTATTCTTGATGCCAATCTTCGCAATGCAAAAAGTTCCTGCGATGGCTAAGTACAAAACTTCAGCACCTGTGCAAATTTTCACAGCAATCTGTGGTCTTGCTGCAATTAGTTCTGTAATCTACGGCGCTCTTTAATCATCTCTGCCCAGTGCAGTATGATTAATCCAAAAATATAACGATAAAATTAAGCCTCCCAACTCCCCTTGGGAGGCTTTCTTCTGAGGTAATCGATATGATTAGTGTTTTTGATATCTATAAAATCGGTGTTGGACCTTCAAGCTCACACACTGTAGGCCCAATGAAAGCGGGTAAAGAGTTTATTGATGATCTTCGTGCAATGGGAAAACTGCGCGACATCACTAAAATCACCGTTGACGTTTATGGATCACTATCACTGACAGGGAAAGGTCACCACACAGATATTGCTATCATCATGGGTCTTGCAGGCAACACTCCTGAGAAAGTTGATATCGATTCTATCCCGGGCTTTATCGCTCGTGTAGAAGAAACTGAACGCCTTCCTGTTGGCATGCACTGTCACACAGTATCGTTCCCACGTGAAGGTGGAATGAACTTCCACAAAACAAACCTAGAGCTACACGAAAACGGCATGCAGATCCACGCTTGGATTGATGACGAAAAAGCGTACTCAAAAACTTACTACTCTATCGGCGGTGGTTTCATCGTTGATGAAGAAAATTTCGGTAAAGAAGCTGAAAACCCAGTAAAAGTACCTTACCCGTTTACAACGGCAGAGGAACTGGTTAACCAATGCCACGAAAGTGGATTGTCCATCAGCGCACTAACCATGAAGAATGAGCATGCGCTTCATTCAGATGAAGAAACTCGTACTTATTTCGCGAACATCTGGCGCACAATGCGCGAGTGTATGGATCGCGGTATGAATGAAGAAGGTATTTTGCCTGGTCCACTACGCGTGCCTCGTCGTGCAGCAGCACTTCGCCAGCAGCTACTTACTTCAGAAAAGACGACAAACGACCCAATGTCTGTTGTTGATTGGGTAAACATGTTTGCTTTCGCAGTAAACGAAGAGAACGCAGCAGGTGGCCGCGTTGTTACAGCACCAACTAACGGTGCGTGTGGCATCATCCCTGCGGTACTGGCTTACTACGATAAGTTCATCCAAACTGTGACTGAAAAAGATTACATCCGTTACTTTGCGGCTTCTGGCGCAATCGGTGGTCTTTACAAGCGCAACGCGTCTATCTCTGGTGCAGAGGTTGGCTGTCAGGGTGAAGTTGGCGTGGCATGTTCTATGGCAGCAGCAGGCCTTGCTGAGCTTATGGGTGGTAGCCCAGAGCAAGTATGTATGGCAGCAGAAATCGCGATGGAGCACAACTTAGGTCTAACGTGTGACCCAGTTGCAGGTCAGGTTCAGGTTCCATGTATTGAGCGTAACGGTATTGCGGCAGTAAAAGCAATCAACTCTACTCGCATGGCACTACGTCGCTCTTCAGCTCCAACTGTTTCTCTAGATAAGGTTATCGAAACCATGCTAGAAACAGGTAAAGACATGAACGCGAAATACCGCGAAACATCTCAAGGTGGTCTAGCAATCAAAGTGATTTGCTAATACGACTTTCTGAATACCAATCAAAACCCGAGTTTATGCTCGGGTTTTTTTATACCCAAAAAAACCTAGGAGAATACGTTATCAGGACAAGTAAAAAAAACCTAAAACGTTGAATATATCCAAATATTATGGATATCTCAGTAAAAAATCACATCTCTTCCCTAGCTTTATTGATAACGTAGCCAAAAATTAAACTTGGAGCACATCAACACATGATTAGGTTTGAAATTGGAAACCAAATCTGCGTTTGCTTGTCCGAAAACGAAATATCTCTAGAGCTCAATCAGTCACTCCACCACTCCATTCCTGTCAACCCAAATGAGTACGCCATTCTGTCAACTATCGCCACATACGGCAGTTTAAATACGCCGATTAGTCAGCGGTTAATAGAAAGCAAAATCACTCAACAATACAAAATGACACTGCCTGAAAATGGCTTTAAAAACGCGGTGGCCGCTCTAAGAAAGAAATTTCGCAAGCTCACGGAAGAACATTTAACCACTAACAAAAACATTATCGAAAACATTCACCGGACCGGATACTTCATCCCTTTTACTATGCAAAACAACCATCAGAATGGCATCGAACATCAACAGAAGATCAATCAATACACAACCAATAGTCTTCGCAAAGCGCTTCGTATTTGCCTGCGTAATAAAAAGATCTATTCAGAAGCAATGTGGGTTGTGTTGATCACTGCGATCATTTTCTTTGCTATCTGTTACTACGCGATAAACAGCATCGTTAAACATAATTATCTGGATAACGCCTTCGAAATTGCAGAGAACCTTTCCCGCAGGAGTTGCTTTGCTAATGAAAGCGAACTGAAGTCACTATTTGATAATGTGAAGTTGGTGGAATCGAGCATGATGCTAGATCGTTTCAATATTCGATGCTTAGTCACTCCAGAAACCGTTGTCCCTGTCAGCAAAAAAGCCTTTGAAGAGTGGAGTAACAATAACAATTACACCACCCAATCATTTGACTTAAATAACGCAACCGTTTTGGTTCGTGTTAAAAACATTAACTTATCCGACAATGTTGAAAATCATATTTCACGTTTTTTTCTTTCTGGTATGAAGCTATCAACGAATACCGGAACGTCGTTAGAGATTGGTAACACCAATGAACGCTTTTTCAATTATCACGTAAAGAATAGTGGCTATAAAGAGGTGTATTACATCTCTGGACCGTTTCAAAGTATCATTCTACTGAGCTTACTTTTTCTCATTATACTGCGTCACCGCTCCCTACAAGCCTTTATGGCTTACTTGTGCGCAATTCGACAATTCAAAATAAAACTGGAACCGATTTATAACACTTCGGCACAAAAGATTGTGCACTACGAAGCCCTCTCCCGGTTTAAGGTAAAAAATACGCAACGGTTTATTGAAACACTGATCCGCAATGGATTGCTGCTAACTCATACCTTACTGGTGATTGATTCCATCTACACCAAACAAAAAGCGTTGCCCATCCCTATCAGCATTAACGTTTGTCCTTCTTTGCTGCGAGGGCGTAACTTTTCAATCCTATATAGAGAGCTATCTAATCGGGATTGCCGTTTGCTGACAATCGAAATCACAGAAAATGCATCGATGTACTATACCTCTGAGATTTATGGCAATGTCGCGAAACTAAAAGCTCTGGATTGTAAAATCAGTATTGATGACTTTGGCACCGGTAATAATAATGTGGCGCTTATCAGCAAGCTGAATCCGGACTATCTCAAAATCGACCGAGAATTAGTTATTGGCCTAAAAACTGATGATAAAAAGATAGAAACCTTGCGTCAGTTAATTGCTATGGGCAATACGTATCGCTGCACGGTCATTGTTGAAGGCGTAGAAACGGCAGACAGTGCTCACTTACTCACAACATTGGGCGCATACATTCACCAAGGTTATTATTACCCTCTTCATTGCTAGCTTTTCTTCACTCGGTTAGTTACTTAAAATAGATTTAATACTCTATAAAAACTCGTGGTGGCATAACGGTATGCCGCCAATTTGTGATTGAGCGATGATTGCGATTAAACCCACCAAACTGAAAGATTTTTCAAGTTTGATGCAATTGGATGTGCAAGAAGAGCAAAAAGGATTTTTTACACCGTTTGAAATGGCTTATCAAAAACGTAGTAAGTCAGAGGCGTTCTTTACGATTTATTCTGATGACCTATTAGTAGGCTATCTTGTTATCGATAAAGGTTTCTCCCAACATGCGCCGTTTGCTAAACGATACGAACTGGAGCTTAAATACTTGATGATTGATCAACGTTTCCAACGTCAAGGGGTTGGGAGTGAGGCATTGCGTAAACTGTTCCTTTATGCGTATACCATTAACCCTAAAAGCACCTCTCTTTGCTCCACTGTTCCACAAAGTCAGCAATACGCTATGAGTTTTCTTGATGCGTGCGGATTCATTAATACAGAGGAAACAACATTGGGTGATAATGAAAAAGAATGGATTCTACGACACCCATTAAGCTAGCAGGCGAAGCATAATCAAAATTGGGGCATTCAGATACAACAAAGGCAAGCTTCTCGCTTGCCTTTGTTTAATGCTCAATGGAAAGTGACTTATTCACCTTTGTAAATACAACCCGCTGTGCACGTTTCTTTGATTTCTACTTTACTTAGCAGTGGTAAGCTTGGCTTAAGCTGCTGCCAAATCCATTTTGCTAATACTTCGCTAGTCGGGTTCTCTAACCCTTCAATGTCGTTTAGGTAGTAATGGTCTAAGCGATTGTAAATTGGTTTAAATGCAGCTTTGATCTCTGCAAAATCCACTACCCAACCTGTATGTGGATCAACTTCACCTTCTACATAAAGACGAACAAGGAAAGAGTGTCCGTGCAAACGACCACACTTGTGACCTTCTGGTACGTGTGGCAAATGGTGTGCTGCTTCGAACATAAACTCTTTGTATAATTCTGTTTTCATCTTGATTCTCAGGCTTTAAAAAGACAGGCAATACTAAGGAATTCGCTGCCAAGAGACAAGCGTTACCCCATACAAGCGTAGCAAAAACTTCCGCTGGTTCCTGGCCTCTTTGCTATCACTCACACCAAAGCGCCGTATTTCTGTCACGCGCCAAACATTTGATTACACAGCACTCACATCACAATTACATATCCCCAACATGTGTGGGGTCACAATCATTCATTTCGTTGTTCGCAGTGCGCATTTGTGCACATTAATATTGTGCAGTTCGTTCCAATTACACTTATAAATTTATGCGCTCAACTATCACTTTTAAGCTCTTACTGGCGTTAATTGCTGTCTTCAGCTGCGTTCTAGCTGCCTCTACGGCTTACCAATACCATCAACAAAAAACCTTAATCAATGATGTTCTTAGTGAACAACTCCATGATAAGGCTAGCAATTATTTCGATAGCCTAAATATGATGATGCTTACGGGCACCATGTCGCAAAAAGAAACCTTACGTCAAAAGGCCCTGACCCAAGAAGGCATTGAAGCAGTTCGCGTGTTGCGAGCTGATACTGTGACCAAACTTTACGGACCTGGGCAACAAAACCAGCAGCCTGTCGATGATATTGATCAACGAGCGTTGAATGGTGAACTGGTGATTGAACCAATCTCAGCCGATTGGGGCAAAGGGTTAGTAGTCGCACTACCAATGAAATCGAGCGAAAATTACCGTGGCACCAACTGCGTTTCTTGCCACGTTGCACCAGCAGGAGAAGTGTTGGGCGCGATTCGCTTGGAATACAACATGAACCACGTCAATTCAATGATCAGTAAACAGGCAATGTTTGCGATGGGAATAATGGCCGTAATCGCATTTGTGGGCTTCATCATAACGATGAGTTTGATTCAGAAAATCATTGTACGACCAATTCAAAGAACGTCGAAATTCATGTCGAATGTGAGCCATAGCAAAGATCTATCTCAACGACTTATGCATCACCAACAGGATGAAGTGGGCCAACTTTCTACTTCAATCAATTCATTCATGGATACGGTCTCCGAAAGCTTAGAACGTGTGCAAGACACCTCTCACTCACTTGCCGACTCCGCGAGTAAACTAACTGCTGTCGCGCAGTCCACAGATAAAGCGGCCAATAACCAACAGCTAGAGACCAACGAAGTACAAATTAATATCACCGATATGTTGCAGCAACAAACTGCGGTTGAGGACTCGACTAATAATGCTACTGTTTTGGTCAATCACACCGTTGATGTCGCCACTCATAGTGCAAGCCAAGCACACAATGTAAGTGAAGACATCAAACAACTAGTAAGTAACATTGATACCGTACGGGAAAAAATCAGCTCTCTAAACCAAAGAACCGAAGAAGTGTCGTCCATTCTTGTGGTTATTAAGGGTATTGCAGAACAAACCAACCTGCTCGCGTTGAATGCTGCTATTGAAGCCGCCCGTGCCGGAGAGCAAGGACGCGGTTTTGCGGTCGTCGCGGAAGAAGTGCGTAACCTGGCTTCTAGGACGGCTGAAGCCACTGGTAATATTGAACATATCATTTCTCAATTCCAGCAAGGAAGTGAAGAGTCATTAACTTCTGTTGATACCGTCTGCCAGTTTGCTCATCAACGCTCTGTCGATGTCGAGGCACTATCAGCCACAATGCATAACGTTGTTGACGAGATGCGCCAAGTTCTCAGGCATGCAGAAGATATCCAAAACCAGACGCAAACCACATCTGATGTAAGTCAGCATATTCAATCTAAAATAGATGTGATCACACTGCATGCTAACGACACATCGCAATCAGCATCGCACACGCGTGATATTAGTGTTGATTTAGAGCATCTATCCGAACGTTTAGAGCAATTACTAAACCAATTCACACTTTCAGAGCACAAAAGAGTGAATAAATAGAGAGATTCTCCCCATCAAAACGAA
This sequence comes from Vibrio sp. Vb0349, assembly GCF_033338975.1. Taxonomy (NCBI): domain Bacteria; kingdom Pseudomonadati; phylum Pseudomonadota; class Gammaproteobacteria; order Vibrionales; family Vibrionaceae; genus Vibrio; species Vibrio sp. Vb0349. The sequence continues at coordinate 67,939 of NZ_JAWOTS010000012.1, forward strand.
TATAAAGGTTGATGCGAGCGAATTGACAGGTAATATGTCTCGTTGAATCTGTAAAATGCTACCCAACTCAGCGCTTAGCTTGTTTTTTGAACAAAAATGTTATTAGACAAGTACTTTAAGTAAGCGTTGAGTTGAATTTTTACCTCAATGGAGAATATTGAAAACATGACTTACGCGCCTGTATCAGACGTATTGAAAGGTCAGCTAGCAGTAGACAGCGAAGTGACTGTTCGTGGCTGGATCCGTTCACGTCGTGATTCCAAAGCTGGAATCTCTTTCCTTGCCATATATGACGGCTCTTGTTTCGACCCGATTCAGGCCGTGGTCCCAAATAATCTTAATAATTACGAAGACGAAGTATTAAAGCTAACGACTGGCTGCTCTGTTGAAGTAACTGGTAAGATTGTTGAATCTCCTGCAAAGGGTCAAGACTTCGAACTTGCTGCCACTGACGTTAAAGTGGTTGGTTGGGTTGAAGATGCTGAAACTTACCCAATGGCAAAAACTCGTCACTCTATCGAGTACCTACGTGAAGTTGCGCACCTACGTCCGCGCACAAACGTAATCGGTGCAGTAGCACGTGTACGTAACTGCCTATCTCAAGCAATCCACCGCTTCTACCACGAGCAAGGTTACTTCTGGGTATCTGCGCCGTTGATCACGGCTTCAGATGCTGAAGGCGCTGGTGAAATGTTCCGTGTATCTACGCTAGACATGGAAAACCTTCCTCGCACTGACGCTGGTAAAGTGGACTACAACGAAGACTTCTTCGGTAAAGAGACGTTCCTAACCGTATCTGGTCAGCTAAACGCAGAAGCTTACGCTTGTGCGCTAAGCAAAGTTTACACTTTCGGCCCTACTTTCCGTGCTGAAAACTCAAATACAAGCCGCCACCTAGCAGAGTTCTGGATGGTTGAGCCTGAAGTTGCGTTCGCAGAACTGGATGATGTAGCGAAACTGGCTGAAGACATGCTCAAGTACGTGTTTAAAGCAGTGCTTGCAGAGTGTCGCGATGACCTTGAGTTCTTCGCTCAACGCATCGACAAAGAAGCAATCACTCGTCTAGAGCAGTTCGTTTCTTCTGACTTCGCGCAGGTTGACTACACTGACGCAATCCAGATCCTTCTTGATTCAGGTCGTGAGTTCGAATTCCCAGTTGAATGGGGTATCGATATGTCTTCTGAGCACGAGCGTTTCCTTGCTGAAGAACACTTCAAAGCACCTGTAATCGTTAAGAACTACCCGAAAGACATCAAAGCATTCTACATGCGTGCTAACGATGACGGTAAAACAGTTGCAGCGATGGACGTTCTAGCACCGGGCATCGGCGAAATCATCGGTGGTTCTCAGCGTGAAGAGCGCCTAGACATTCTAGATGCACGTATGCGTGAAGTGGGTATCGATCCTGAACATATGAGCTGGTACCGCGACCTACGTAAATACGGTACAGTGCCACACGCAGGCTTCGGTCTAGGCTTCGAGCGCCTAGTATCTTACGTAACTGGTATGGGCAACGTTCGTGACGTGATCCCATTCCCACGTACTCCTCGCTCTGCGAACTTCTAATCACTTTTTAGTGATATTGAATTAAAAAGACCTCCCATGTGGAGGTCTTTTATTTTGTACGAATGATTTTCTAGCAACCGGTGTATGCACTCTAGTTGTTATCTTCGTCGTCATCCTCATCTGCTCGCGCTGCGTATTTTACTCCAACCACACACAAGCCAAACATTACAAATGGGATAACGGCAGCAGTGTATTCCGTCCAAACCATATGAGAGAAAGATTTCGCCAATATCAAGTGTGCAAACACCAACAAAAATGCGCTAAAAATAGCAACACCCATCAACCTAAGTTCATGCTTTACCAACTGCTTTTTCATTACGGCTCCTAACCTAAATGGTTGTCTGCCCATGATTGAAACACAGCTTCGGTATCGTCCACTGATACAGTTTGAGCAAAAAACAGGTAAACAGTTGGCTAATGAAGTAATTCTCCGACCGTCTTCACGGCTTGTTCTAATTCATCATTTACAGGTAACGATGTATTAAGCCTCAGGTAGTTCTCATAATTTGGAGCGACAGAAAACAACTGACCAAATGCTACAGTGATGTTCGCTTCCAATAACTTTTGATAAATCGCTTTTCCGCACTTTGTTTTCGGCAGTTCTATCCAAAGAAAATAGCCGCCTTCCGGTTGCGTGTAACGAATCGATTGGGGAAAGTACTTATCAACCAGTTCAATAAACGCCAATTGCCGCTGCTCAAGATTCTTTCGCAGTTTTCTAAGATGGCTATCATAACTATCGTTTTGTAAGTAATGCGCGATACCCTGCTGGATTGGTGCACTGCCTGACAACGTCGAGATAAGTTGCAGCTTTTGAAGTTGCTCATTGAAGCGTTTGTTTACCACCCAGCCCAGCCTATAGCCAGGGCAAAGGCTTTTTGAAAATGATCCACAATGCAACACGCGCTCTTGTGTATCAAAAGCTTTAAGTGAGCTTGGCTTTTTTTCAGAAAAATAAAGCTCTGAATACACATCATCTTCGATCAAGTACACATCGTATTTATCAGCCAGTTCGACGATACGTTGCTTCTGCCCGTCACTTAATAAGGTTCCTGTTGGATTGTGAAAGTTAGTCATTAACCAACATGCGCGAACATCATTGTCGGCAAAAGTCGCTTCAATTTGATCCACTGAATGTCCAGTTAACGGATCCACCGTTATTTCTATCGCCTTTAGACCTAAACGTTCAATCGCTTGAAGTGCGCCATAAAACGTCGGTGATTCAACTACAACAGTATCTCCAGGCTGGGTCACGGCCTGAAGGCTCAAATTCAACGCTTCTAATGCGCCAGAAGTAACGACAATATCATCATGGGTAAACACCATACCTTGTTGGATGTACCGTTGAGCAATCAAACGGCGTAGAGACTCACAGCCCGGCGGCAAGTTATCCAATAACGTCTCTGCCCCCATCTTCCTGCCTGAGCTGGCTAGGTTGCGGTTTAGCGCTTCTAATGGGAACAATGCTGGGTCTGGAAACGCGGAGCCAAACTTCACCGCATTCGGTGAGGCCTGATTTTTGAGGTAGTCGTAAAGTTCATCGTTGATGCTAGAGCGATAAACGGAAGTGGCTGGAGAACTCGGTTCGAAGCGGTCCAACTCCGCAGTCACAAAGTATCCAGACTGAGGTTTCGCTGCGACCCAACCTTGTGCTTCGAGCAGCTGATAAGCTTGTAATACCGTACCTGCGCTGACAGAATGGTTTCGGCTTGTTACACGCACTGATGGCAGCTTTTCCCCTGCTCTCCATGTATTTTGCTGAATCTGCGTTTTGAACAGCTCAGCCAGTTGACGGTATCGGTTCATGTTTCCCTCATTTCACTTACAGCCGCACCATAGCATACTTCGCGCCAGCATTCTGATATGGGAGTATTCAATTTAGCAACGTAATTTATCAAGCTTATCAATAGATATTTCAGCCACGAAGTGAGCGTTTATATCCCATACTTTGACTGTTACACACATATTGCCTCACATCTTTGCAATATCTAAAAGCCAAGGTTTTACGTTGGACTGAGTTCGTTAAACTCACTTCGAGCTACGGTCTTTAAATCAGGAGGAAGCGATGAAAGTTTTTACAATGGACGATCTCTCGTATCGCGGAAAACATAAAGGTGTACATAGTTGGGACCATCCTGGCAGTACCACCCCTTATTATTGGCATCCTGATTGGCTGCATATCGCTGAAGATGCTTTGGGTGAACACAAAAAGGCTGACCTTGAAGTCCCTGATGGAGAAACAGCGACAGAAGAGCATGCAAGAGCGGCGATTCTCAAACACTTGAATGACGAGTAGTTTAGGCTCTATCACCGTTCAAGAATAGCATTAGGTAGGCGAATCCATCGTTGTATGCTTTAAACACAAATAAAGCTAAAACCTGCTAAATAGTAAATTCTTCTGAATGAGAAGTACGCATCTTCTATAGCGTTCAAAGGGCAAAATAAGTCGATTGTTATCACATTAATTTTCATTACATCTGTTACATTTAAATAGTAATGGTGATGCACACCTCAACTCATGGATTATGAGAGAAAACAATAATGGCGAAATACAACGAAGAAGATATTAAATACAAAGGTGAATCCAACGGCGTACATTCTTGGAGCTCTCCTTCCGGCCAACCTTATTACTGGCACACAGATTGGCTACACGTTGCGGAAGATGCGACGGGTACGCATCCGAAGCAAAAACTTGAAGTTGAAAAGACAGAAGTACCAACCGAAAAGCACGCATTAAAAGCGATCTTAAAGCATATGAACGACTGGGCGACTGAAAAACTTTCTTCTAACCCTGACATCGAAACCAATGCGGTTGAGTCGGAAATCAATCTGAAGAAATAACCCCAACCGATATCCATACTCTAACAGTAAACGCTCCACCTTTGGTGGGGCGTTTTTGTCTCAACAAATCCTCACTAGACAATTATAAACGTGTTAACGCAAAGCACTGAATTGAAACGATTGGGATGTGTGCAAAACTTCTCCAACCATGGCATAAATGCCCTTCAAACTCTGTGCCTACCAAACGTTTTCATGGCAAAAACTTTAGTTATGTTAGAATTCTGTTTCAAATCGCAACTTTTTTAGGTTTTCTTTTCAGTAACGGTTGTAACCAATATTGCTGAAAGGTATAAATGTTAGCACACCCCTTCGATTAACATGGATGAAGATTATGTTTGAAAAAGTAGTTGCCGCTCCGGCTGACCCTATTCTTGGCCTTACTGAAGAGTTTAAAAAAGATGCTCGCGCAGACAAAATTAACCTTGGCGTAGGTATTTACAAAAACGAGCAAGGCGAAACTCCCGTTCTTGCGACAGTAAAGAAAGCTGAAGCAGCACTTGTTGAAACTGAAAAAACCAAATCTTACCTAACCATCGAAGGCACAGCAGAGTACGGCATTGCTGTGCAAAAACTGCTTTTCGGCTCTGATGCAGAAATTGTAAACGAAAAACGCGCTAAAACAGCTCAAGCTCCGGGTGGTACTGGTGCACTACGTGTTGCCGGCGAGTTTATTAAACGTCAACTAGGCGATGTAAAGATCTGGATCAGCAACCCAACATGGGCGAACCACAACGGCGTATTTACTGCTGCTGGTATCGAAACGGCACAATACAGCTACTACAATGCTGAAACAAAAGACAAAGACTTCGATGCGATGCTAAATGATCTGCAATCTGCATCTGAAGGCGACATCGTGCTTCTACACGGCTGCTGTCACAACCCTACAGGGATCGATCCTACGGCTGAAGAGTGGGAAACATTGGCGAAACTTGTCGCAGAGAAGAAATTGCTTCCTCTGTTCGACTTCGCCTACCAAGGCTTTGCTAAAGGTGTGGAAGAAGATGCTGCAGGTCTTCGTACTTTTGCTAAATACAACAAAGAAATCCTAGTCGCGAGCTCTTTCTCGAAAAACTTTGGCCTATACAATGAACGCGTAGGTGCCTTCACGTTAGTAGCTGAGTCAGAAGAAGTCGCAACAACCGCATTTTCTCAAGTTAAAGCCATTATTCGCTCTATCTACTCTAACCCACCTGCACACGGCAGCGCTGTCGTGACTCACATTCTTGGCAACGCCGAAATGCGTGCGGAATGGGAAGCTGAAGTAGCAGAAATGCGTGACCGTATTCAAGAAATGCGTGAACTGTTTGTAGCGACACTAAAAGCAGAGGGTGTGGACGCAGACTTTAGTTTCATCGAACGTCAAAATGGTATGTTCTCTTTCTCTGGTCTTTCTAAAGAGCAAGTTAACCGCCTTAAAGAAGAGTTCGGTATTTACATTGTCGGTTCTGGCCGAATCAGTGTTGCTGGTATGACGAAGTCAAATATGGGCCCTCTGTGTAAAGGCATTGCAGCGGTTTTATAATCGACTGTCGCATACTTCATTAAAAGGAAAGGTCAGCATAAGCTGACCTTTTTTGTTTTAACTTAACGCCAAAAACGAACCCGTCCGATCTAGTAGACAAACTTCAAACTCAGCCCAACTTCATTGACGTAATCTGAGCTTTCACCGCTGTAATCAGTGTCTCTAAACTGATAAAAAAGACCAGTGCCGATGACTTTATGCCATTGGTAGTTAAGACCGATCTTAAAATTGTTCTCATCAACGATATCACTACTGTTCAACTCCACTTCAGCTGTCGCAATAAGCTTTTCACTGAGCAAGTAATTCACCCCAACAGTTACAGCTTGAATCAATTCGCTATCGGAAGACAACTTATTATCCGTTTTGTCGTCCGTCGCTTTCGCTTTGATTGCGCCTATTCCATATAGCCCGTAGATATCGAATTGCTCTGTAACTCCATAACGGTAACCACCACCAAACAAAAGGCGGTCAATGCGAAGAGTAAAATCATCCGGATGGAAAAACTGCGCTGAGTAATCAACATTAAACAACCAGTTCTCAGTAAACAAATAGTTACCACCGAGTCCAACTGTGGTCGCATTAGAGTTATCTAACCATTCTTCGTTTGTCGTTCCGGCACCAACATCCAAATGAATGTGTTCGTACCCAAATTTTTCTGCTTGGTCCATGACCGCTGCGCTTGATATCGCCGGCAAAGCAGCTAAAGAAACAAGCAATAAATTTCTCACCATTCGACTTCCTTTCATGAGAATTATCTAAACACTGTATTCCATCGCCTGAGCTACTTGGCTCAAGAAGAATAGCTTAATCTAAAGACGTGATAACGATCTGAAACAGCCAAAGATCTAATCAGTCATCACGAAGAAAACATATCGACGACGTCTTTTTCAATTGAGGTGACCATATAGTAGTAAAAATGAAGCTCCCTTATCGTGCGATATGTCAGAATCTTATGACTGAGCACGAAAATCGCGGTTCAGATAAGACTCTGTTTTAAAACTAAGTTAAGATTACTTTATTATTTGCGAACTAAAAGGCGCCTTCGATGGATGCAGAACTTCTCGAGATTTACAACTTTCTCGCCAAGTATCCCCCGTTCAATGAACTCCCTGAAGAAACACTAAACAAGGTGACAGAGAGTGTCGAAATCTCGTACTACCGAGAAGATACCCCCATCATCCATTTTGGAGACTATATCCAAGATTTATACGTGGTGCGAAGCGGTGTTGTTGAAGTTTATCGACGCAAAGGTGAGCTGTATAACCGCCTTGACGAAGGTGACCTATTTGGCCAGATGGGCATGCTCACCAATAACAAAGTCCGCTTTCCGGTAAAAGCCATTGAGGATACCCTGCTCTACTGTATTCCTGGTGACATTTTCCAAGAAATTTACGATAACTTTGATTCCTTTGCGGATTTTGTTGAAGTTGAAAATAGCGCTCGTTTACGCCAAGCCATTTCAGAAAACAAAGACGCCAATGACCTGACGACGTCGAAAGTGAAAACCTTGCTGACTGGCGATGCTCATACGATTGATCGTGGTCAGACAATCCAGCAAGCCGCGCAGCAAATGGCGAATGACAACGTATCGGCTTTACTTATCGTCGACCCAGATTTCGTTCGTGACGAAGACGATCCACAGTCCCCAGTACTTGGTATCATTACTGACCGTGACTTGTGTACCCGTGTGTTAGCTGAAGGTTTGTCCCCACAGGACGATGTGTCCAGTGTGATGACCACGGAGGTCATGTCTCTTGACCACAACGCTTACATCTATGAAGCAATGTTAACGATGCTGCGTTACAACGTACATCACCTACCAGTGGTAAAAAACCAATTACCAATCGGTATTATCGAAACAACCGACATTGTTCGTTATGAATCTCAGAATTCGTTGTTGTTGGTGAGTAGTATTTTCCAACAACAGACTATCGAAGATTTAGCCGTTGTTGCCGAAGAAGTGAAAAGCAGCTTCGTGCGTCTGGTCAATGAAGATGCCAACTCTCACATGGTGGGTAGCGCGATGTCGGTCATTGGCCGAAGCTTCAAACAGCGTCTGCTAGAAATGGCAGAAGAAGAGCTTGGCCCACCGCCAATTCCTTATTGTTTCCTTGCACTTGGCTCAATGGGACGAGATGAGCAACTGTTGGTGACTGACCAAGATAACGCCATCATTCTAGATGAGACCTATCAAGAAGAGAAACATGGTAAATACTTCGAAGCCCTAGCAAAATACGTCAGCGATGGGTTAGATGCCTGTGGCTACAAATATTGCACAGGCGATATTATGGCAACCAACCCACTATGGCGCATGACTCGTTCAGAGTGGGAAGAGTGTTTTGCTGACTGGATTGATAACCCGAACCCGAAAGCACTACTCAACGCCTCCATCTTTTTCGACTTGGATGGCGTCTATGGCCGCTTAAAATGGGCAGAACAGTTAACTAGCTTTATTGTTCGTCGCGCTCGAAAGAACAACCGCTTCTTAGCGTGTTTGGCTCGTAACGCACTAAACAGAACACCACCTCTAGGCTTCTTTAAAGACTTCGTGATGGAAAAAGATGGCAGACACAACAACTCCATCAACCTCAAACGTCGCGGTACTGCTCCTCTGGTCGACTTAATTCGCGTTCACTCTCTGGCGGTTGGTTCACGTGCACAGAACTCGTTTGAGCGTCTTGACGACATTATTGATGCTGGCATTTTGCCAAAAGGTCGAGCACAAGACTTAAAAGACGCGTTAGAATTTATTTCCATGGTACGTATTCGTCACCAAGCGACGGATGTGGAACTAGGCATTGAGCCTGATAACAATATCGAACCGGAAAACCTCTCTGAGTTTGAACGTCGCAACCTAAAGGATGCATTCCAGATCCTAAGCAATGGTCAAAATTTCCTTAAGTTCCGCTACCAAGCGAACAAGAGCTTTAAGTGAGGTTTAGCATGATTAAAAAGCTCTTTCAGAAGCCAACCATTCAGTGGCCAACGAAGTTTGAACAAAAGCTGGAGATGGCGAAGGATGAGAATTTAATTGCGTTTTATAGCAACAAGCCGCCTGCTCCAGAAACACCGTTATCTGAGGTGGAGTTCGTGGCGTTAGATTTCGAAACGACGGGTTTGAATCCTGAAAAACATGACATCATTACTATTGGTTTGGTGCCGTTTAACCTGAAGCGAATTTTCCTACGTAACTCGCGTCATTGGAAGGTACGTCCACAGCGTGCACTCGATGAAGATTCAGTCATTATACACGGTATTACTCACAGCGAATTGATCGATGCACCTGACTTAGGCGATATCTTAAGCGAGCTGCTACCATGCTTAAGCGGGAAAATCATTGTTGTTCATTACCGTCGTATCGAGAGAGAGTTTCTGGATAAAGCGCTCAAAAGCCGTTTAGGGGAAGGTATTGAGTTTCCTGTTTTAGATACGCTGCACCTTGAAGAAACCATTCAACAGAAACGTTCCGGCTCTCTCTGGGAGCGTTTAAAAGGGAAAAAACCAGAATCGGTTCGGCTAGCGCAATCTCGACGCCGTTATGGGCTGCCAGACTATACGCCTCACCATGCATTAACCGATGCAATTGCTACCGCAGAGCTACTGCAAGCGCAAATCGCCCATCATTACAGTGAAGAGCAACCCATCAGTGAGTTCTGGCTGTAGTATACTTCACGCTTAATAGCGATCAAAAAAGGAGCCAGATGGCTCCTTTTTACTTAGGTTGAGACAAGATTACAGCTTAAAGCGTTGAATCTCTTGTTCAAGTTCGTGTGATAGCTCAGACAGGTGAGCAGCTTGTTCTGCTGCTTGATGAGCTTCGACTGACAACTCGTTAGACACGTCACGAATACCTTCAGTGTTACGAGTGATCTCAGTGGTTACCGATGCTTGCTCTTCTGCTGCTGAAGCAATCTGCGTTGCCATATCACTGATACGCTCAACAGCAGTGTGGATTTGCGTCAAGCTCGCTGCAGCCGCATTGGCATCATCAACACTGGTATCAGCTAGACGACGACTGTCACCCATAATACCGACCGCTTTGGCTGTTGTGCCTTGTAGCATCTCGATAGTTTCTTGAATCTCTTGCGTTGAAGCATGAGTACGTTGGCTCAATACGCGGACTTCATCTGCAACCACAGCAAAACCACGGCCTTGCTCACCTGCACGTGCCGCTTCGATCGCCGCGTTCAGTGCAAGTAGGTTCGTTTGCTCTGCAATGCCTTGAATCGTTGATAGAATCGTATTGATGCTATTTCCGTGTGCTTCTAGCTCTTGAATCACATCAGTAGCAACTTGAACTTCTTGCGCTAAGTTCTGAATAGAGCCTTGCGTTTGAGTTACTTGGCTTGAACCATGTGAACAAGCTTGAACCGCTTCTTCTGAATTACTTGCCGTGCTATCAGCATTACCTGCAATTTCTTGTGTCGCTGCTGCCATTTCGTTCACAGCCGTCGCCACCATGTTGATTTCATCTTGCTGGTAAGAGATACGCTGACTACGCTCCTCAGCTTGCTGTGCTGTCGTGCGAGCTTGCTCTGAAAGCGCAGAAGATACGTGGCTAAGCTTAGTAACCATTGTGTGCATGTTGCCAACAAAACGGTTGAAGTTTTCCGCCAGTTTACCTACTTCATCATCACTGCGTGGTTCTAGGCGTTGCGTTAAGTCACCTTCGCCAGATGCAATTTCTTCCAGTGCATTTGATACGCGGTTCAAGTCACGGAACAAGAAACCAACTAGCCAAGAAACTGCAAGAATAACCACAATCGTGATCGCCACAGCAGTAAACAATAGATCTCGTAGCAATACCGCATGACCTGCTTCTTCTGTTGCGCGATCCATTTCAATCGCAAACATCCAATGCGTACCAGGAACTTTATTGAAGTAGTAAAGCTTCTCTTTTCCTTTGATTACCGTATCTTCGATACGACCTTCATCGGCGGCGCGCTCAATTGCCTCTTCTGAAAAATCTTTTAGAACACTGGTGATAGGCTTAAGCGTCAAGCTTTTATCTGGATGCGCTAAGAAGGTGCCTTCATTCATGTCGATTAGCATCGCATGCGCGTTTTCACCTGCATCTAAGTTAATCACATCGCTGATAAGCTGATCGATCAGTACGTCCGCACCAACAACACCAACAAACTGACCATTTTTCATTACTGGCTCAGCAATGGTCACAAGTAGTGCATTCGTGATTGCGTCTTGATATGCGGCTGTGATGATTTGCTTACCCGCGGCATCAGCATCCTTGTACCAAGGACGTGTGCGAGGGTCATAATCAGCACGGTTACGCTCCGGATGAGAGCGGTACATATCACCGTTTGGTGTACCAAGGAAGATGTCATCGAAGCCACCAGCCTTGCGAGCTTGTTGTAGGAAAGGAACAACGTCTTGCTCGGTCGAGTAGTCGTTGAACGCAGTGGCAATATCTTTACGGATATTGACCCAATCAGAAATTCCCTCTGACGCAGTAGTACTAAGACTTTGCGCACGTGAATAGACACCTGAACGAGTCTGATCAAATAATTGACCAGCCGACAACCAAGTAAGTGCTGTTGCCATCACAACAACAGCAGAAAGGCTTGCGCCTATAAGCTTTTGTTTTAATGATAATTTCATATTTATAGTTTTTTGAGTTGGGAGAACAGTTAAGGTGCATGAATATTACACACTTTTTTACGACTATTCACTAATTTTTAAAAAACAAAATAGCACATTAACTCTTTGTAAAATATGAACTTTCATGTGTCATTTTTTTGTCTCAAGCGTCATAAAAACCGCACAAAAAAAGCCAGCAAATTGCTGGCCTTTTGATTAATTGTTAGTCAGACGGTTTTATAAAATGCCGAATTACTGACGCTCAGTTCGCATACCCATCAATAAGCTCACACACATTGCAAGCAGAATGAAGGTAAATGGCAATGCTGTAGAAATGGCACCGGCCTGAAGAGCTTGAACCGCCTCGGAGCCACCAATCCATAGCAGAGCAACCGCAATTGCACCTTCCATGAATGCCCAGAAGACACGTTGAAGTACAGGTGCATCGACTTTACCACCTGCCGTGATACTGTCGATAACAAGTGAACCAGAGTCAGAAGACGTAATGAAGAACACAAGTACCAGCACAACAGCGATGATAGAAAGCATGCTACCAAATGGAAGAACATCAAACATTTGGAACATAGCAAGTGATACGTCAGTCAAGCCATTTGTGCCCAGCTCACCTACTTTATCAACAACTTGCTCGATCGCCAGACCACCAAATACAGACATCCAAACAACGGTAACCGCAGTTGGAACCAGTAGAACTGCTGTGATGAACTCGCGAACGGTACGGCCACGAGAAACACGCGCGATGAACATGCCTACGAATGGCGACCATGAAATCCACCAAGCCCAGTAGAACACTGTCCAGCCTTGGAACCAAGCTTCGTCCGTACGACCAAACGGGTTACTTAGTGGGATGATATTCTCTACATATGCCATAAGTGTGGTTGGAATCGAACCTAAACTCGCCGCCCAACCGATAAGACCAACAAGAATCAGTAGCAAGAACGCCACAACCATGTTGATGTTACTAATGACTTTAACACCACCATCGATGCCGCGTACGACTGAAACAACAGCAAGTAAAGTCACCACGGTAATAACGACGATTTGTAGGCCCAGGCCTGGCTCAACACCAAATACGTGATGAATACCACTTGCTGCTTGCTGCGCACCTAGACCTAGGGATGTAGCAAGACCAAATAAAGTCGCAAGCACAGCCAGAATGTCCACAATGTGGCCAGCCCAACCCCATGCACGATCACCCAGAAGTGGGTAGAAGATCGAACGCATAGATAGCGGTAAACCTTTGTTGTAGGCAAAGAATGCTAAAGAAAGTGCTACAACACCGTAAATTGCCCATGGGTGAAGGCCCCAGTGGAACATCGTTGCACCCAGTGCCAATCTCGCGGCTTCTGGTGTATTTGCCTCAACACCAAGTGGCGTTTCATACCAACCGGTGAAGTAAGCGACAGGTTCTGCAACACTCCAGAACATTAAACCGATACCCATACCAGCTGCAAATAGCATTGCAAGCCATGACATAAACGAGTAATCGGCAACAGCGTCTTTACCACCTAGTCGAATCTTACCCATTGGTGAGACGATAAGCGCCAAACAGAAAATAACGAAAATGTTACCTGCAATAATGAACAACCAATCGAATGAACCAATAATTTTCCACTTCAGCCCATCAAGTGCCGTCTTTGCGGTATGTGCATCTAGAACTAATGCAGCGACAAGAAACAGCGCAATTAAACCTGCACTAATACCAAAAACTGGGTTATGAACATCAAAACCCCATTTTTGAACGTTGTCCTGACCTACCGTATAGTCGGTACTATCGATACTGTACTTATCTATACCCTTTGTCATCGTTCCTCTCTATTTTTGTAGTGTTTTTACGTACCAAACAAAAAAATCTTTCGAACACGATACGTTTTGCATTCCGTGAAGGCGCAAGATCCTATCATTTGACACGTTTTTGTCTATCTTTTTGATATTAAAAAATCCAATAACTTACTTTTCACTGTGTGGTTACGGCCTTTGATAGAACAAATCACTACTACAATAGTTAGACCACAAACATTTATTGCTATAATAATTTTAGCTCTTCTTATTTTGTCGAAAAGGCGCGACAAAATGGTATTGAGGACACGGCGTAAAATTGTAGGGGTAATTTTTGATTTCCCCCCTTTAAATAAGGGCGCATTTAAGTTAGTGTCGCCTCGATAAATGTTCCCTACAGACTGGATGAATAAATTGGAAAAGTACGAAGAAGTATTGGTCTCGATTCGTCAGATCATCCGCGCTATTGATTTACATTCTAAAAAGCTGAGCAAAGAGTCTGGATTGACTGCTCCACAGTTGATTTTGATGCGCGCTATCAATGACTTAGATAACGTGACGATTAAACAGTTGTCTAGCCACACTAACATGAGCCAAGCGACCGCAACGACCATTCTAGATAGACTAGAACGAGGCCAGTTTGTTGAGCGTCAGCGCAGTGTTCAAGACAAGCGTAAAGTGCATGCTGTACTTACGAGCAAGGGCCAAGAAGCCTTAAAACAAGCACCAACGCCGCTGCAAGAGCACTTCATTAATCGATTCCAAAAATTGGAAGAATGGGAGCAATCCCTTCTACTATCTTCCGTTCAACGTATCTCGACGATGATGAATGCAGAGGACATCGATGTTGCTCCAATGCTAGAGCTTGGTAGCATTACCAAAGCCGATTAGTTTCGCTCCCACGTGCTCGCTTTTTGCGGGCACTACTCTCCTACTCAGTCAAGCCAGTTTCAAACGCATATTTTGCTAACTCTGCCGTCGAATGTAAGTCCAACTTGTGCTTAATGTTATGGCGATGCGTCTCTACCGTTCGATAACTAATATTGAGTAAAGTGGCGATTTTTTTGCTGCTGTTTCCTTGAGCAACTAATTTAAGTACCGCTTCTTCCCTGCGGCTGAGAGGATTCGTTTTTTGCGTGGCAGGCACCACTTCTTGGGTAAAGAGTGTTTGTGTGACGGATTCACAGAAATACGTCGAGCCTTGGTTCACCGTTTTTATTGCTTGCACCATTTTCTCGGCCGAGATTTCCTTGAGCATATATCCTACGGCACCAGCTTGCATGACCTTCATGATGTACTCGCGATTATCGTGCATGGTCAACATAAGTATTTTGCTCTCTGGGCGAGCTTCTTTAATTACACCAGTCGCTTCAATACCGTTCATTATTGGCATGCTGATATCCATCAATATGACGTCCGGTTGCAAGTGTTTTGCGACCTCTATCGCTTCCAAGCCATTACTTGCTGTACCCACCACTTCGATGTCAGACTCTAACTCCAAACGAGCCATGAAGCCATCCAATACCACTTGATGATCATCGACAATCACTACACTAATCGGTTTATCCATAAACTATTTCATCCAAATTAAGCAGCACAGTAATCTCTGTTCCCAAGCCAAGCTCACTCATTAGCTCAAATTCACCACCGATGAACTCTACACGCTCTTGCATGTTCCTTAACCCAATCCCTTGTTGGTGCACTGCATGGTTAACCACAAATCCAACCCCATCGTCACGTATGAGTAATTGCAGCATATTGCCCATTTTTTGCAAAGTAACCGTTACTTTTTTCGCTCGCGCATGTTTTTCAATGTTATTCAAAGACTCCTGAGCGACGCGATATAGCGTCGTTGCGACTTCCGAAGTCAGTTTGTGCTGCTGAGTATCGAAATTGCTCTCGATATCAATCCCGGAATGGGAATGAAAATCCTGTAGCAAGGTCGTCAGTGCTGCTTCTAAACCGATATCATCGAGGGCGCTTGGACGGAGCTGATGAGAAATATGCCGCACCTCATTTATCGCGGTGACGAGCGATCGTTGTGATTTATCTAAGTGGGATTTGAGTTTTTCGTCTTCCAGTCTATGACTCATTAAGTCTAAATGACATTTACTGGAGACTAACAACTGATTGATTCCATCGTGCAGTTCTCGCGCTAAATGCTTTTTCTCATCTTCTTGGAACATCACGGTTTTATGTGCCAATTCTTTCAGGTTCTTATCAGCGAGGCGATGCTCGTGCAGATTGATCGCCAAAGTGAGAACAATGATTACAGCAACGGTCACCGCTAAGATCACGACGACTGAGAAAAATGTCGTTTCGATATTTTTGTTCACTGCCGCGCGCATATTGGCGACTTCTCGGCTGACATCCTCAATATACAGCCCAGTCCCTATCATCCATTCCCACTTATCGAGCCATGCAGCGTAACTAAGCTTAGGGACGACTTCACCCGTAGATGGCTTTTGCCACAGGTACTGATGAAATCCGCCACCTGATTGCGCTTGATACAATAAAGCTTCGATTAAGCGATCGCCATTTTCGTCTTCAAGATAGAGTAAGTTTTCCCCGACAAGCTCTGGAAGAACTGGGTGTACAAGGTTGGTACCATATTTATCATAAGCAAAAAAATAGCCGTCAGACCCATAACTCAAACGATTTAAAATCGCTTTCACACGCGTTTTGGCAACACTCTCTTCTAATGTCGGATCGTTGTAGATGTAAGAAATGGAGTCAAAAGCGACGTCGACCGTATCTTTCAGCGCCGCTTCTTTTGATTGGATCAGGTTTTGATGAAAGATCTCTACCTCCCTTTTGCCAAGGGTCTTGGTTTGATAGATAGAGATCCAGCTGATACTCGCTGACACCAATACCACGGGTATCAGTGTCAGCAGAATTAACTTTGCTTTGAGAGGCATCCCTTCCCTCCATGAAACGCTGCCTTTACAGCTTACTATCTTAGCAGTACAAACTAATCGATTGTGTCTGCATAGACATAATTAACAGCTTAACAACTTGTCTCAAAAGGTAAAAACTCTCAGTTCACAAAATCTCTTTATTATCGAGTGATTAACTCATACCGTAAAAACCTGGGAAAAACAGCAAAGACGCCAACACAACAATCTGAATCGCGATGAATGGCATCACACCTTTGTAGATATCACGCGTAGTAACCCCTGCTGGAGCGACACCTTTTAGATAAAACAAACTAAAGCCAAATGGCGGTGTGAGGAACGACGTCTGCAAGTTCATCGCAATAAGAATCGCAAACCACGTCATATTAATGCCCATCAATTCAGCGACTGGCGCAATAATTGGCACGATGATAAAACAGATTTCAACGAAGTCGATAAAGAAACCTAAAATCAGAATCACCACCATGGTAATAATAAGGAATCCCCACTTTTCACCCGGCAGTTCTAACATCCACTCTTCAACTAAATAATCACCACCGGTGTAGGTAAATGCCATTGAGAAGGCGGTCGCACCAAGTAAGATCGCAAAGACCATTGCGGTTACCTTAACTGTCTCTTTTGATGCATCATAAATCATCGACCAACTAAACTGTTTATACAATAGCGATAAAATTATCGCACCTGCACCGCCCAGTGCCGCTGACTCTGTTGGTGTTGCAATCCCTGCAAAGATGGAGCCCAATACCACGATGATCAATGCTAAAGGTGGCAATACAGCTTTCAGTGCGGTGAGCACTTCTTGTTTACGACTGATCGACTCATCACGCTCTATCGCCTGTGCGGCTTGAGGGTTCAACTTCGCGTAGATGAGAATGTAGATCACATAGGCGCCAACAAGTGTAATACCGGGCCAGATCGCAGCTTGAAATAGGTCCCCTACCGGTACGCCAAGTACATCACCCAACAAGATCAACACGATAGAAGGTGGGATAATTTGGCCTAACGTGCCAGACGCACAAATAGTCCCACACGCTAAACCTTTGTCGTAATTGTACTTGAGCATCACAGGAAGAGATATTAAGCCCATCGCAACAACTGATGCGCCTACCACACCCGTTGAAGCTGCAAGCAATGCGCCAACTAACACGGTAGAAATAGCGATACCACCGCGAACGCCACCGAACAAACGCCCCATTGATTCTAGTAGCTGTTCAGCAAGCTTCGTTTTCTGTAGCACTAGCCCCATAAAAACGAACAGCGGTACGGCCATTAGCACCGTATTTTCCATAATGGACTGAATTCGATATGGCATAAAAGCAAACATCTCGATGCCTTCAGCCCAAACACCAAAAATCAGCGCGATACCACCAAAAGTAAAGGCAACGGGAAATCCCAATAGAAGCGCAAAGAGCGCAACAAAAAACATCACTATACCGATCATAATGACTTCCTTTTACGACTTACCGTTATTACCGGCATAGATGAGATGAGGGTTGACAATTTTGTTGATTGAATGAAGTAACAATCCAATACCACTCACCGCCATAAAGAAAAATGACAGCGGAATCATCGCTTTGATAATCCAACGATATGGTAAGCCACCTGGGTCACCAGACGTCTCACCTAACGCGTAACTTTCCTTAGCGAAATCAACACCAAACCAAGCTACCAGTAGGCAAAAGGGGAATAAGAAAAATAGTGTGCCTATGATGTCGATGATGGATTGTGCTTTGTAAGATAAGCGTTCATAAAAAATGTCGACGCGAACATGGCCACCGGACTTAATTGCGTAAGGCACACCAAGCAAGAACACGGCAGAGAATAGATGCCATTCCATTTCTTGGAATGCGATAGACACATCATTAAACACGTAACGCATGACAACGTCGTACACAACGTTTGCTAACAACAAAATAAACAGGATGCTGGACAACCATCCGAGAAAATCGCTAAAGCGGTTAAATAATCGCTCAATATAAATAAGACTTCTCATTCCGAACTCCGTGGAACGTTTAGATGCGCTCCGCTATGGTGCGGAGCATTCATTATGAAGTTTTCTTGGGCTTCGATAGCAGGCTAAACCTCTCGGCATCGCCTGCTTCATAACGTTATTGTTGAGCTTGACTGTTTAAGTACGCTCGGTGCGAAATATCTGACCATGGTCGAACTTGATTCATATAGTTCGCTTGCGACTCTTGAATCTCTTTCGCCAAAGCATCTTTTTCTGCATGTTCTTTCAACAAACGATCGTTTGCTTCTCGCAACGCAGCTACTACTTCAGGTGGGAAATCTTTTACTTCAACATTTGGGTATTCAGACTTAATAGATGCCCAGTTTTTGCCGCTTTCGTGTTTCGATTGCGTGTACATATCGTAAGCGGCCGTTTTCATGGCTACTTGCAAAATCGCTTTTAGATCATCAGGTAGACGGTTCCAGGTGCGCTTGTTAACGAGGAACTGAAGCTCAGTCGCTGGCTCATGCCAACCTGTGTAGTAGTAAGGCGCGATTTTGTGGAAGCCCATACGTAGATCCAGAGATGGACCAACCCATTCCAAGGCATCAATTGTGCGACGCTCTAGAGAAGTATATAGCTCACCAGGGGCGATATTCGTTGGCTTGGCACCTAACTCAGCCAAAATCTCACCAGCAAACCCTGGGATACGCATTTTCAAACCCTGTAAGTCCTCGACGGACTTGATCTCTTTTTGGAACCACCCGCCCATCTGAGTATCGGTATTACCGCCAGGGAAAGACATCAAGTTATGTGGAGAGTACACTTTTTCCATCAGCTCCATACCACCGCCGTAGTAAAACCATGCATACTGCTCAGTTGGCAACATACCGAAGGGCATAGAAGTGAAGTAAAGTGTGTTTGGAACCTTACCCTTCCAGTAATAAGACGCTGAGTGACCCATGTCATACTGACCCGACTTAACCATATCAAACACCCCAAAAGGCGCTTTATGCTTGTTTGCGGAATCAATGCGGATTTGCAAACGTCCGTTGGACATCTCTTCCGCCATTTTGGCCATGTTTTTTGTGGTATCACCAAAAATTGGGAAATTAGGCCCCCAAGTTTCAGCAAGCTTTAAACGATAGACTTTTTCAGCAGCGTTTACAGAAGTCGCTGCGAGTGCCATCGCGGCAGCGACAGCGGTTGTTTTGAGCACTCGTTTTAAAGATTTTTGGATTAGACTCATCGTTCACGTCCTTTATCACCAAGGTTATTGTTGTCATCCATTTCATTAGGATTGGCTGTATTCGGTATAAAAGATGTAACAATGTTGTCTAATGCGAAATGGGCATGAACACGGAAGCGAGTAATTCATCAATAAGGTATTAGCCTAAGGTATTACGTACAAGTACGTAGGATAATCGTCATGACAAAAGACTGTTAATAGCAAAATCAATAAATTATATTTTTAGCTATGAATAAAAATAAAAGACAATACGTACGTATTTTTCTGCCAAAAAATTTACATAGTATTTAAGAAAATGTGACAAACCACTTATTGGTAGTGTTAAAGTCAGTACTTAATGCATTATTTCCAATACCAAGATAAAAAAATACCTCGGCATCGGCCGAGGTATTCAATCTAGAACGGTAGCGGTAATTAAACTGCTTTGTAGATAACTTTGTTACCTGCTAACTGCTCTTTTTGAACTAGGTTTTCTTCAAGAAGCTTCTTTAGTGCGCCAGTAGCCCATGATGCCGCTTTAGTATCTTCTTGACCTGCAGCTAGACCGATGCCTTTAGGGTTAATACCTTCAGCATTCGCAATAACGATGTCTAATACTTGTTGTTGCTTAGGAGTAAGGGCAACATCAACTGTTTTCACTGCAGCTACTTTTTTATCAGCTACTACTTTCTCCGCAACAGCTTTTTCAGCAACAGAAGGTGCTACTGCTTTTTCCGCAACAGGCTTCACTGCTTTAGGTGCTGCAGCTAAGTTTGCTACTGTCGCTTTAATGCGTTTTTGCAGTTTCATCTGCACTTTACGCTTATGAGCAAGTCTCATTGAATATTTCTCCAGTTCACTGCATCTCAGCAGGGATGAAAATTTGAAGCGCGTTTTATACCAAAATTCACAAGCAATTTGTAGGTTTTAGCGGCGAAACGCGATGAAAAATGCGCTCAAAGCATAGAACGTCTACTATTTAATCAGATATTTTATGAACGGATTTATTGAATACTGGGTATAAAAACAGAGGTTTGTTTTATTTTAAATGCAAGTCAATGCACATAAAGCTGCCCACTCATTTTTGAACAAGTATTCGATGAGGTTATAAGCATGGAAACGCTGCACCTAACAAATTCACATTTCAAACCCAACTCCCCTATCAACAGAATACTTTTGTTGCTCGTTGCACTCATCACTTTGTTTTTGGTTGCCATTTCTCCGGGATGGAAGCAAGCCATGTTGTCGGTCATTTTGATGTCTGCAATCGTTGGTTTCGCCATCTTGATGATTAAGAAAAGCCAAGTCACTTTTACGCTGACAGCTTCTCACTTTCAGCAACACCTTTTTAAAGGAGGTTGGGTCGTCCGATGGCGAAATATTGAGTCAATCGGTATTTGTAGCTACCAACAGGAAGGGTGGCACCAACCGCTACCTTGGATCGGTATTCGTCTAAAACACTACTCACCCTACTTAAATTCAATCTGCCCTCGTATAGCGACAGAAATTCTCCTCAGCCAGCGAGCACTGCTTTACTTAGGCGCGAAACAAAATCAGTGTGAAGATAAGTTTGAGGATATGGTGCTTGACCCTAAACCGTATATAAACAGAGATGGGATTGAGTACAAAGGTTTGTTAGCGATGCTCGCCAACCGGATGAAGTATCAGAGAGGCTTTTATGGCTACGATCTATTTATATCAGCAAGTGATCTAGATCGTGAGGCTGAGGACTTTGTGGGACTGACTCGGCGATACTTAGCTGCCGCCGAGCCAGAATAATGCTTAGTACACGCACTTTTAGTAAAGCGGCATCTCGTCAGCAACGAACGGGTTAGTTTTACGCTCGTGACCGAAAGTCGATTGAGGGCCGTGACCAGGGACAAACGTGACATCATTGCCTAAAGGCCACAATTTCTCTTTGATAGAGCTAATCAACGTATTGAAATCGCCTTGTGGGAAGTCAGTTCGACCAATGCTACCGTTAAACAAAACGTCACCCACAAACGCTAAACGCGCTTCTTCGCTGTAAAGCACAACGTGACCAGGTGTATGACCAGGTGTATGGAATACGTTCAGCACTTGATTACCGAAAGTGACAGTGTCACCCTCATTTAGCCATTGGTGCGGTTCAAACGCTTCTGTCAGCGGGAAACCAAACATTTGGCTCTGACCTTCCAAACCTTGCAACCAGAAGTTATCTGCCTTGTGAGGGCCAACAATCTCTGTACCGCCAAGCAGTGCAGACAGCGGCTCCGTGCCACCTACGTGGTCCAAGTGACCGTGTGTTAGCACTAGGTTTACCACGTCAACACCCAGCTCTTTGATAAGCATAGCGAGCTGCTTTTCATCGCCGCCTGGGTCAACCACAATGCCTTTCATGGTTTCGTCACACCAGACAATAGAACAGTTTTGAGAGAAAGATGTTACTGGAACAACTTGGTATTTCAGAGCCATAGATAACCTATACCGAATAAATTTGCGTGAAAACTGCCGCAACTATGACACTAAGGCCTAGCGACTTCAAGCTTTGAACTGTGAGTAATCGACGACGTTCTGAGACTAGAAACCTTGTCTCAACTGGCACTACCAAGAACGAACAGCACCCGTATCGATATGAACAAAGTTACTGCCTGGATAATAACCCACGCCACCGGCTTTTAGGCTTAATGCAGCATCACGAACTGTTGAAAGCTTCACACCGTCTAAACGAAAATCAATGGCCTTCCCTTCCATGTGCATGCTCTTTTTCGCTACACGAGAAGACCCGTTGCGCAGCGAGGCATTAGTGGCAGGAGAACGGTAACCTGAAATGACGATCACCTCTGCTTCTGTACCAATTAACTTTTGAATTTGACTTATTTGATCGAACAAGCGTCTATCCATGGGATGAACCTCATTTCGTCGATGGTCTCGACAAAACTCATTCAGCCTTTGCAGTTCATCATTAATGTATCGTTCTCCATCGAAATAGCATGTTTCGAGGATCTCTCCAGTATTAAGGTTGTTCATCGCCAGCGCACGTGGCTCGTCAGGGAATGAAGCCCAAGAAAATGATGGCAGGGCAGACGCCAACACCACACCACCAGCGGTCATTTTAAGGAAATCTCGGCGGGAAAAGTTACGACTTACCATTTCAAAATACAGTGCTCAACAACTAGACAAGTCGTGGACATTAACCAAACACATTTGTCACGTCAAACGCATAAAACACTCCATCTTGATTTTCAGACGCAGTAATTATTGTTTAATTATTGAACGAAAAGAGAATTCTTCGTTTTGTAAATTTTCCTTAAAGATTTCAACTGCGGTGATCGTACTTATAGATATCATCACGGTAGTAAAGCGTTCCCTCTTCCAACCATGCTGTTTGATAAATGATGTGTACTTGAATGCGCTCTCCCAAAGGAACTGACGTGTTAGACCGACGAGAACTTTCTCGCTTTTTCGCTAAACGTTCTTCCAACCCCTGAGTTTTGAACAGAAGTTCTGCTAACTGGTCTGCATGTTCTACACGAACACATCCTGAGCTGAATGCGCGTCTGTCCTGTTCAAACAAGTTCTTACTTGGCGTGTCATGCAAATAAATAGCTTGTGGGTTAGGCATATTGAACTTGTACAATCCCAGTGCATTTTGTAAGCCCGACGCCTGTCGCATACGATAAGGAAATGTTCTCGGATTCACCGTTGCCCAATTGATGGTTGTAGGGTCAATAATTTCGTTCGAAGTCCAAGACCGAATGATTTGAATGTTATGGTTAATCAAATACATCGGATTACTTTTTACTTTAGGAATAATGTCTTTAACCATGATAGTCCAAGGCACGTTCCAAGTTGGGTTGAGAATAACTGAATCCAGTGCTACCGACATGATGGGCGTTTTTCTTGATGCTCTCCCTACCACAACTTTAGACTCAAACAAGGGTTGACCGTCATGCCAATACGTGACTTCGTATCCAGGCACGTTAACAAAGACAACATTATCCCTTTCTTTCGACCAAATTCTTGAACGCTCAGAATTCAACGCCAGCAGATGCAATCGCTCTTGAGGAGAAAAGTTGATCCATCGAATGGTATTCGGGCCGATAACGCCATCTTCTTTCAAACCATGAATACGCTGGAACTCTTTTATCGCAAGCTCTAATTGTTCGTCATATTCTTCAGTGACTAAATCCAAGTAAGAAACATCTACGCCTACGATCTCCATTCGCTCAATCAATAGGGGTCTGTTTTCTAATATATCGCCAACACGTGCTAGCCCAGTTTGTTGATAGGCAGGATATTGGTACTGAGAATGTTCCGATAGCGAAGAATATGCGGAGTAGAAAGCATCATCTGTTTGTAATGGAGACCGGAGACTTGCCAAAAACTGACCAAGTTTGCCAACCGTAATCTCATTACTCAAAACCGATAAAGTATCGATGCTAGGAGCGGGTAACGTAACATGGGCTTTGTCTGTAAATAGCCAATTAATCCCTTCTTCGGGGAGTTGCTCAAGATAACTAAGGTACATCAAGAGTGAATCTGTCATCACTAAATCGAAGTCGAGATTATCTCCCTGCCACCTTACTTGGTTTATCCGGTGAAGTTGATTTTCGAATTCATCGGTGACATCCGCAAGTGCAACCAGATTTACTTGAAAAAGAAACTGCTCAATATCACTTTCATTTTCCCAGTTCAAACGGTAATTGGTGCTTTGATACAGTTGATCAATCACCTCTGGATAATGGATCATTTTTTCTACAGACAGCTTTTGTACCGCTCCCTCTTGCTCGACTTGCGCTGAAGCTTCGAGAGAAACGACGGTGGAAAAGCTGCAAAACGGCACCAGAAGTGCCGTCATGATTAAAACCCTAGCAAACACTGAAATGATCCTTGCGCTACTTGCCATAATAAAAAGTATGGCAAATATCTCACAGCTTGCAGGTTTAAAATTAAGAATCTGATGCCGAAAACGACAACAAAATTCTCAATAAGTGCTTACTCAATGATCTTTCTAGGTAATTCTCGACCAATGGTTATCCCATTGCACACCGCTCGCGAAGGTATTTTTTGACTCTTCAGGCCTTTGTTCAACCACTTTTCCCGCCCCAGAACTGACTCGGAACTCATCGCCATAGACCACAACACCAGAGGCATCTGGTAACGCACTTAGCTCGACCAATTTGCCCGTAGATTTAGACCATATACCATAACAACTGCCCGGAGGCGAAGTGGCTAAGATCCATTCATCGGTTGCTGCAATACTCGCAACGTAGTGATTGAAACGCGCCCACTCTTCAGGCTCAGCTTGAAGATCTTGCATTTCACCACCACGCGTGTGCATGGCGATCAAGGCTGGATACTCGTCCGGCTCACCACGATATTGCTGACCACAAAGCACGGTTTCCGCACCATCATGAGCTAAATGGCGAATACTCAACTTATGATCCGGTAAAGACACTTGATCCAATAGCTCCCCTTCCTGTGAAAGGTAACTCAGGCTAGGTCTCATGCTATCAAGATTGAGAGGTTCACGGCCGTTGGTGTGTACGCCACCGACGCCAATCGCTAATGCGCCATCAGGCATCATGATCACTTCATGAGGACCAAGACCAAAACCCGTTAACTCATCGATCTTTTGATATTGCTTCTGTACATCATAAACACCAATGATCCCACGGCTTGTCCCCCTCTCACCTTCTGTGGCAAATAGTAATGTGCCGTCATGGGAGTAAACGCCATGCCCATAGAAATGACGATTTGACTTTGCTAGTTGCAGTTTGATCATCTGCTCTGAGCGATAATCAAACACCATGAAGAAAGTACCTGGTCGACGACCAAAAACTACGGCGTGGCCTTGTTGGTTTGTTGCCACACCGTGACCACGCCCAGGAATCGGCAATGAAGATAGCGGCATACCATGCTCATCCGCCACCACCACTGCGAATTTATCTCGACCAATGATAGAACAGCCGATCAACGCAGGTTCACGTGAGCTTGTTGAAGCACAACCAAATGGCATCATAGGTATAGCCGCCCCGAATAGAGCGGCTTTCAGTAAGGTTCGGCGGGTTTGATCAGTCACCATCGGTTGCATTAAATCCTATAACCACGCCAAGCTCGATCGCGACTTCTTCGTGAATCAGGTACTTCAATTGCTCTAGCTTATTGTATTGAGCAAGCACCATGCGATAGCCTTCTTTTGTTTGAAGTGCAGCAAACAAGCTCTTATCTTCAGGCCAAGTTTCTAACGCCATTTCAAACTGATGAACGACACGGTCTGCGAGATCTTCATGGCCTTGCTCTCTTAGTAGCGCATCTAGACCATTCCCGTTAGCAAAGTACAACGCTTCCATCCCTTGAAGGTTGGCTTTTAGGTTTGAAAGCGAGGTCTCTGAACGCCACGATTCTGAGAAATACGGGCGAGGCTTACCAATCTTCGCTAGCGGTCGGCTCAACTTCTTCATGCTATATTCAAGCTGATTCGAAAGCAGTGAAATGTACTCAGATTCCCATTCCGTCATCTCCAGCGATTTCCAAGGGTTCTCTGCCCAAGAATCCGCGATGATCTGCGCTTTATTATCAAGGTTTTCTGCAATCGCTACGCCTGTCGCACAAGTATTGCTGTTGCTAGATAAGGTCGACGCTTTATCGTAAAGCAGCCACTCCAATGCCCCTAAACCTTGCACGGTGACACTTTGGGTGGAAATATCTTCTGCACTCCAAGCTTGATCAGATTTAGTCAGTACAGACATTTTGCGACCAGTGGTGTTCTTTTTATCTGGCCAAAACTGAACATTCCAGCTTTGCTCCAACGCCGAAGCAGGGCCACGTTCTTGACCTTGTAATGCCATCCACGCAAGCATCGTTTGATGCCATTGCTGTTTTACTTGTGCATCATCTTTCGACTCTGATGCGCAGTAATCTGCGAAGCGTTGTTCAAGTTCTGTGGTTTGCGCTAAAAACGTCTGAGCTGATTGAAACTCGACCTCGTACACGCTTTGAGAAATATGGCTTGTACTCTCAGGCTTGGCAGAGCTCGAACCGACGGTCGATTGGCAACCAACCAAACTTAACGTTGCGGCAATCGCACTCACTAACAGTGTTTTTTTCATGGCTGCTTCCTTATAGAGAATTCAGAAACGCAATCAATGCGTCACGTTCTTTTTTGTTCAGTGCTAAGACGTTTTGTTTCGCCGTTTCAGCTTCGCCGCCGTGCCACAACACCGCTTCCATCAGGTTACGAGCGCGGCCATCATGTAGAAAGTAAGTGTGTCCGTTTACTTCTTCGGTATAACCAATGCCCCATAGCGGTGCTGTTCGCCACTCGCGGCCGTTTGCTTGATATTCCGGACGGTTATCGGCTAAGCCTTCACCCATGTCATGCAAAAGCATGTCGGTGTATGGGTGGATAAGCTGCTCAGAAAGCGCTGGTAACTCTGGTCGTTTCGCCGTTTTAACACTGGTCTTGTGGCAGCTTTCACAGCCAGACGCAGCAAAGATTTGCTGACCAAGTTTCACGTTAGGGTCATTGACATTACGGCGAATAGGTACAGCTAAGTGCTGGCTGTAAAACTCTACGAAGTCGAGAATATTTTCACTCACTTCTGGTTTGCCGCCATTTGGCATGTCGTCACAAATGCTTTGTTTCGAGGTACAGTTTTCATTTGGGAATAAATGGCTCGTAAGACCCACATCGCCATTAAATGCTGCTGCATTTTGCTGCATTAGCGTCGGTTGTCCTGCTTTCCAGCCAAAACGACCAATCGAGAAGTCGTCCTTCTCAATATCCCACACCTTATTGACTTTGCCTGAGATACCGTCTTTGTCGGCATCTTGTTCATCAGCCCAAGCAAGTAGCGTTTCGTCGGGAATACTCTCTAACAAACCAAGGCCGATCATTGGCGGTGCCACGCGTGCTGAGAACTCGGTATCAGGGTGCATATCGCCGTAACCCAGATCGGTAATGTTCAAATGAGGTTTTCTTAGCGTCACCGTCGTACCGTCTTTAAATTTCACTGGGACATCGGTGTAAGTGATTTCGATTTTGCCTTCTGGCGTTTGATCCTGCAGGGCGAAATCTTGAAGCTGACCACCATAAGTCGGCTCAGGTATGCCACCGTCTTTGATGTAGGCTTTCTTTTGTTCTGGCGTCATCGCAGGAATGCTTAAGCGCACTAACATAGACACGGCATGTAAATCATCTTTCTCTGGCGGATGACCACGACCGTCTTTGATGTGACAGTTCTGACAACCATTGGTGTTAAAAAGCGGACCTAGGCCATCACGAGCGTCTGTTGACGCTGGCGCTTGTACCCAAGGGTTGCGGAAAAAGCTGTTACCCACACTAAAATCTAGGCGTTTGCTCATCGGCAGGTTGGCAGCAGGAAGAGAATAGGCATTCGCGCCATCTTTTTTAACACTGGTTTTGCCACCAGACTTAACATCGTAAGCCATGGCAGAAGAAGAAAGGATCGCGGCTAGCGCAGAAATTAGGTATGGCTTCATATCATTGCTCTACATAGACAACAAGGGTGATAACAACGAGCTCAAACGGCAAAAGGGCTCACAAAGAGCCCTTATTTATTATGGTTTTCTTATTAAAACTCGTGGTCAGCAGTATCAGGGCTTAGGCTGTCGATGCCGACAATGTTTGCCGCTCGCTCAATCGCACCAGTTTGCGCTACCAACGACATGATGGTGTCGTTTACCAGCGCGTTGCCTTGTGCGTTACCCGCCGCAATAAGTTGGTCAAAATGCTGGTTATTCTTCTCTGCAGAAGTCACTAGCTCACCAACTTGGCTAAGTGTTGTATCAAACTGCTTTTGAATGTCGGTCGCGGCTTTCTTATCTTTTTGAGCAACAAGATCAGCAATACTTGGACCAGATAGCTCTTTGCCGTTTACACCTTTGTATGTACCTGTGTAAACGTTGTAGATGCCTTGCTCGTTGTAGTAGTGAGAATTATGCGTGTTGTCTGAGAAACAATCGTGCTCGTCTTCAGTTGAGTTCGCTTCTAGTGCCACTTTCATGCGCTCACCCGCTAGCTCACCTAGAGAAAGAGAACCCATGCCGAATAGCATCTTACGTAGACCATTGTCCGCTGAGTCGTTCAGTAGCTCTTCACGGTAGTTACCTTTTACTTCAGCAGACCACTGCTTTTCCATCCACTCAAGGTCTTGAACCAGTAGATCAGCGGCTGCTTTTAGGTACTCTCCACGACGCTCACAATGGCCATTCGTACACTCAGAACCCACAACGAAATCAGTGTAAGCGCGTTGACCTGCGCCTGCGTTAGTGCCGTTTAGGTCTTGGCCCCAAAGCAAGAATTCAATCGCGTGGTAACCTGATGCAACGTTTGCCTCAGAACCACCTACTTCGTTTAAATCTGCTAGTAATTCTGGCGTAATTTTTGAAACGTCCAGTTTAGAAGCACCAATCTGCAGACTTGTGTTTGCGATGATGTTCGCAGCCGCACCTTCGTTACCCAATTCGTATTGGTAGTCCGCTGCTACGTAGTCGATCAGACCTTCATCAAGTGGCCACGCGTTTAACTGACCTTCCCAATCGTCAACAATCGCGTTACCAAAACGGAAAACTTCAGACTGTTGGTAAGGCACGCGAGAATCTAGCCAAGCTTGTTTTACTTCTTCAAGCTTTTTCGCTGATGGTGATTTTAGAAATTCGTCGATTTTTACGTCAAGCGCCTTCGCTGTTGTTACTGAATCAGCAAACACAGCATGGGCAACGTCCGCGTAATGTTCGACTACTTGTTGTTTAGTTACTGTGGCAGCAACGGTAGAACCACTGGCAATGAGGAGTGATGCAGCAATAGATTGGACTAAAACTTTTTTTGCATTCATCTGAAGCATCCTTGTTGAGCTTTTCAATTATCGTATTGGTAGTGCTAATTATTCTTATTTGCACTTTAGTCTCGAAATAATACAAATTTACAATTTATTTGCAACTCCAGATACAAAAAAACCTCATAAAAATGAGGTTTTTCACAGGCTTTATTGTCAGTTTTATCTTTAGGATTAAACCTTTAGGTCATGTTTTCCGTGAGAGACTTTTGCCTTCAGATAATTTTCGTTGCCATCTTTGATATGTGCAGAGGTATTGACAACCTCGCCAATTTCAATTCCGTACTCAGATAACTCACGAATTTTCTTAGGGTTGTTCGTCACGAGGCGGATCTTATTCACGCCTAAAGCTTCTAGCATTTGTGCTGCTTCTGTGAAATCACGCAGGTCATCATCAAAGCCCAAATGGTTGTTAGCTTCGTACGTGTTCATGCCCTGGCTTTGTAAGCGGTATGCATCGATCTTATTGTACAAGCCAATACCACGACCTTCCTGACGGAGATACAAGATGATACCACCGGACTCGCCCATGCGATTGATCGTCTCTTCTAGTTGCTCACCACAGTCACAGCGTGAAGAGTGGAACACATCGCCTGTCAAACACTCAGAGTGCATACGAACTAAAGGCATGTCCTGAGTTTGGTCCGCTTGTTTAAAGATAATAGCAACATGCTCTTTGTCTGTCTTCAGACCATGGAAAGACAGAATTTCGGCATCAATGTTACTTTTTGCCCCGACTTTAAAATCTACTCTGGCACGTACTTCCGCCATATCTATACTCACTCGATTTATTGCTTGATGCGCTTGATGCGTTTTCGTTATTGCATTCATGGGATTTACTCGTTGCTCTTCAACTATGGGGACTGATACCGCATTTTGCAATATAGAGATCACAATTGAGGGCAGTTATCCACTCAAGACAGCAAAAGAGAACCACTCTCCAACTGAACAATTGTTATATTATAACAATTTAAAAAAACTACAATAAAAAACCCCAGACAAATTTTGTCTGGGGTTTCAAGAAGGTCGTTTGGTCTATCTTTTAATGGGTCTGACTGCGCTTCCAAACGGCGAGTTCAATCCAAACTGCTTCGAGTTCTTGGATTTCCTCGTCGGTCAACACGGCGAGCGTTGAAGTAACTTGAGGCAGGTTCGGTGATTGCAATGCACGAATCTGCGAATAGAAGTCTTTTTTAAGTTGTAATATAACTGAATCCACTGCGTGCACCTATTTCGTTCTTTTATTACTTATCCAGCTCAAAATTTTTATTTTCTTTATACTGGA
Organism: Vibrio sp. Vb0349; assembly: GCF_033338975.1. Lineage (NCBI taxonomy): Bacteria > Pseudomonadati > Pseudomonadota > Gammaproteobacteria > Vibrionales > Vibrionaceae > Vibrio > Vibrio sp. Vb0349. Next base: position 98,481 of record NZ_JAWOTS010000012.1, read on the forward strand.
AACTTCATAAATTCGGAAAAATGATAACATTCTGCTTGTTAAGTGCACAATTTATTTTTAATAGTGGAATAACGGTCACATTAATTACGCTTCACCATTCGGATCGAATATAAGACAAAAAAGATCAAAAATAGCACAGGAAAGATCCACAACAGCGCCGTGGAATAATTTAATGGTGGTTGATACAGAACAATATTCCCATAACGAGCAACTAGATAGTCCTTTATTTCTTGATCTGAGCTGCCTTCATTGGCCATCGTATACACTTTCAACCTCAGGTCTTTGGCCGCCTGTGCATTAGACTCGACAAGGTTTTGGTTTTGACACTGCGGGCAGCGTAATGTCTTGGCTAGCGAGGTTGCACGCTGTTGCACTTCAACAGAATGAAACTCAAACAGATCAACATTCTGTTCTAAATCCGCACTTATCGTGAAAGGAGAAAATAGTATAAATAGGATTAAAGTGAGGAGAAGATTATTAAATCGAAACATTCAAGTATCCTGAAAATATATCGTTCCATTTATCTGCCGTTAGCTCTCCACGATATTTGATCAATATACGACCATTTGGATCAATCAAGTAAGTTTCCGGCGTTCCGATAACACCTAGCTCCACAGCGAGCTTTCCATTAGGGTCACTAATTACTTCAATATATGGATTTCGTTTAGAGCTCAAATATTCACGAGCGGCTTGTTTTTGATCTCTATAATTCAGCCCAATAATAGGCACACCAAGTTCTGCTAACTGCAATAACTTTTCATGCTCTCGCTTGCATACCCCACACCAAGATGCCCAAACATTCAATAATTTATATCCGTCGCTTTTGAACAGCTGCTCAGAAACCATGTCATCAGAGATCAGAGAAGTAGAGCGAAAATTAGGTGTCTCTAAATTTCGTTGTGGGGACAATTCAACATGTGCTCGCTCAGACAAGGCCATCGCAGTTACTACAGTAAACACGGCAACAGCCAAAACGAGACCTGCGAGTTTAAGCGTATTTCTCGATCGCATTGATAGCCTCTCTCTTTTTCTTTAGGCCGGTTAACAGCGCACCAAACACAGCTAATAACCCACCAGACCATATCCACCAAATACCTGCTCGGTACTGAACTTTAATCGCATAAGCATGAGTGTCGACTTTGTCACCCAATGTCACGTAATAATCGCCATGCCATAGTGAACGAATCGCAGGCTCGGTCATATTCATCACTCGCACAGGGTAATGGCGCTTTTGCGGGTTGAAATTGAACATGCGGCCATCTTCCAAGTGCAAGGTGATCTGTCCTTGTTCAGCGGTGTAGTTTGGCCCCACCAGCCATTCGATACCATGATAATCGATAGTGATCCCCGCCCTTTGTTGAGAACTGCCGGGTTCGACACGTAAATTGTGTTCATATGAGTAGTGACTGTTGAATACAGCTCCACTCACCGCCAGCGCAAAACCGATATGTGCCATCACGATTGGCATGAGTTTGCGCTTATTGGAACAACGAAACAGCATAACGAGATGTGCCACAATCACCCAAGTAGCCAATATTATGGTTAGCAATACTTCGAAATGCAGTGCGTGCACTAAGAAGATAAACCCGATCCCAGAGACAAGAGATAACGCAATACTGATCGCAATATCAGCGCTTACACTCGGCACTGTGCCTTTTGTCCATTTCAGCAGCGGCATGAAAGCTAAGGCAATCAGAGCCAGTATGCTTAATGGGAAGATCAGACTATTAAAGTAAGGTGCGCCAACAGAAATGTTCCCTAAGCCGAGCAGTTGATAAACCATCGGATAAAAAGTGCCAAGAAAAACGATGGCAGTCGCAATAACCAGCAGACCTTTGGCGATATAGGCAGTGTAAGCTCGACTCGCTAGAGATTGAAGTTTGAAGCGAGGGAGTTGTTCTCCTCGCAAAATCAATACGCCAAAAGTGATGATGACAAGCAAGCTCAATACACCAAGCAGCACCAAACCTTTAGTTGGGTCCACCGCAAAAGCGTGCACTGAAGTCAGCACGCCAGAGCGCACCACGAATGTCCCTAAAATGCTTAGGCTGAACGTAGCAAACGCCAATGCATAGGTGCTCCAAATTGCGCCTCTGTTACGTGTTGCGACAACACCGCTGTGCAACAAAGCAGTACCGGTAAGCCAAGGAAGCAAAGAAGCGTTCTCAACAGGGTCCCAAAACCACCAGCCGCCCCATCCTAACTCATTGTACGCCCACCATGACCCCACCAAGATGCCCAACGTGAGCGTTCCCCATGCAAAAAACGCTACGCTACGAGCGACCACATACCAATCGCTCATCGGTTGTTTACCCAATAGCGCCGCTAATGCAAAAGCTAATATTGCTGCGTAACCAACATAACCGAGATAAAGCAATGGTGGATGAATGATAAGCCCAACATCTTGCAACATTGGGTTTAGATCTCGTCCTTCCGACGCCAATACTTGGGCATACTCGAACGGGTTAGAGGTCATTAACGTGAACCAAGCAAATGTCGCAATAAGAACGTTCATGATTCCTAAACAGTCACAAGTATATTGGGCATTGAGCGGTGACTTAAATGCAATAAACGACGCCCATAAACTCAGGGTGACGACCCAAAACAACATGGAGCCTTGGTGCCCACCCCAAGCGGCAGCAATTTTGAACGCCACGGGAAGTTGACTGTTGGAATGCGTAACAACATATTCCAACGCGAAGTTGTCTTGCACGAAGCAGACGATCAGAAGTGCTAAACAAATGATGGAAGCTAAGCTAATGATGTGGGACATCGCGACTTGATGCGGCAATGTCGCCTTCTTACCCATAGCACGACGTAGCCAATGCAGAAGCGATGCACAAGTCGATGTTACAGCCACCAATATCAGTAAGAAGAACCCTAGCTCAGCCTCCATTTCTCCCCCTTACACTATGGTCATTTGACCGGCATATAGAATGAAAGTACGCAGCATAAGTACGCCGACCAAGCTCAACGTCGTGACCACAAAAACGTAACTGCCTTTATGGCGCACTTCTGAAGGCGTTAACCAATTGAGAGTCAAAGGCGTAATCATGCCGATGAACACTACCCCAACCCAGAACCATTGAGCCCAGAATCCACTCGAAATAGCATTCCAAGCCGCGACTTCGTTCTGACCACCGCTGAAGATCAGTCCAGTAAAGAATGTCACTAAGACAAACAACTCAAACAACACTACAGGGCGTTCAAATCCGTGCACCCAAGACACACTTGGGCTGCTGGTCGACTCTTTAAACACCAAGATGCCGAACATCAAGCATGCCGCTGCACCCGAGGACAAACTAGAGAACAGGAACAAGATTGGCAGTACTGGATTGTTTAGCATTGGGTAAGTCTTCAATGCAGACAATAGAAAGCCAGTGTACGCTGCAAGCACGATGGCTAAGAAGCCCAAGAACAATTCAATTGCGTTGTTGGCTTTCCCCGCCTTAATCAAAATGCCATCGGCAAAATCCAACAGTTTGCTCGGTAACTTACCCTCACAAAAGCTGATGATTTGATGGCGGAAGATAACGCCGATCCAAACAAACAGCACCAGCATGTACACTTGGAACAAGATCACGCCCATCGACATCACAGACGTTGGGTTGTAGTAGATCATGATCTTCCAAAACTCTAAAGGCTTGGTTAAATGGAAAATCAAAATTGCCAACCCAGCAATGATGCCAAATGGCGCAAGCCAAGCCATAGCTTTCATGATGCCGTTGTTTGCGGGATCACCTTCAATCACTTTGCGTTTTAAATAGATAGAAATCATCACCGCACCTGCTGACATCCCAGCAAGGAATAAGTAAATCGCGATGATCCAATCCCAGACTAACGAGTCAAAGTGGAATGCACTTTCGAAGCCGTTCATGATGACACCTCCCCTTTGCTATGCGGAATTTTGTACAGTTTAGGTTGCGTACCTAAATGCGATTTATCGCGATAGACAACATGGCTTTCGATAGCTTTGCTCACCTCGCTAGTTGGGTCATTCAAATCACCAAAGATGAGTGCTTTTGTTGGGCAAGATTCCACGCAAGCTGGCTGTTTACCTTGCGCTAGGTTGGTATCACGGCAGAAGTTACATTTATCCGCAGAGTGATCGACTGGATTAAAGAAGCGCACTTGGTAAGGGCAAGCGGCAAGGCAATAACCACATCCGACACATTTCTCTTTGTGCACATCCACGATGCCGGTCGCTTCATCTTTGTATGCAGCGCCTGTTGGACAAACGTACACACATGGTGGGTTATCACAGTGCTGACAGGATTCGCGAGTAAACTGGTATTCCACATCTGGAAATTCGCCAATCGGTTCACTGCGATGAATTTTAAGTCGCGTTACGCCTTCAGGGACTTTATTTACTTCGCGACAAGCATCGGTACAAGCGGTACAGCCAATGCAGGCATTTTCATCATGAACCATACCCATACGTTTCGCTTGTTCACTGTTGCTGGCATAAAGAGAGGAGCTAACAACGGAAGTGCCTGCAACGCCTGTAGTTAAAATCAACGCGCCGCTGCCGGCTAAAAAGTTTCTTCTCGAACATTTCATGCTATCTCTCCTCTTCTTTGGCAAGTTCAGGTTCGACGGCAAATTCAGAGTGACAATCCACACACTGCTTGATCAGTTGTTTTCTGTCGTACGACAACGCTTTGGTTTTCGCTGCGTGTACATCGTGGCAATTTGAACAAGTGAGGTTTTTGGCGTGCACATCGTGCGTCCAGTGGCTCTCTCTCAGTTGTGTCGGTGCATGGCAATCCACACATTGGCTGTTGGCTTTAAGAATCATGCTTGGATCAAGGAACACTTTGTCGTGTACCTCTTTCGATTGCGCGGCAGAAAACTTAATCACATCAGGCGCGCCTTCACGGTGATCAGGGCCGATGTTGCTATGGCAGTTAGTGCAATTGAGTTGCTTACCTTGACTCAATAACGCTTGCGAATCATGCGATAGATTCAGAGTCTCTTTGGCGTCCTTGTGACATTGAAGACACTTGTAGTCTCGGTCACGGATCAACTCGACTTGATGACGCTCAGCTTGAGCACCTTCAATCGGCTCTGAAGAAGTCGCATGGGCGGCGATGGAGAAACCATAGATGGCAAAGATGAAGAGAAGTTTCAGCATTGTCTCTATGGTCAATTTTATATTGCCCATATTGTTCTTTCCTTAGCTCGATAATAATTGATAACTATTCTCAATTATTTATTTGAGCGACAATTAATTTCCTCTGAAGATATTTTTTAGATCTTCAAATGACATCAATTCTTATTTCGGAAAGCCACAACGCTAAACCTATATTTATAATACCTCTATTATTCATAAGGGGTAGAAACGCCTGCTCAAAAAGCGAACTAAATCACCCTATTTTTAAAAAGGTTAAAAACTCAAAGCATTGCAGAACAATGACTTAACAACTACCACTTTGGAGGTATATAAATTCAAACATGACTGAGATCACTGGTGTAAATTGATCTAAAACAAGACAAGATTCACTCACTATTTCATCTATCCAATTAAGCAATATTATTAATCGTAGATCTCCAGTTCTTATTTGGAATAGCTCCTCACAACGCTGCTAATAAAAACGAATATGGAGATAACACTGTGAGCATAAAACACTGGATGAGCGCACCTATTGCGGTTGCGACCTTATTCGCCAGCCAATTATTTTTGGTTGACGCTCCGTTAGCGGCAGAAGAGAAGGATTTTATCGATCCTCGTAACGATGTCTTTGAACAGAACCACCCTGATCAATACCATTCTTGGAAAGCAACATCCGAAAGTGAGCACATTGAAGATGCTCTAAGTGAAGACCCAAACATGGTGATCTTATGGGCTGGCTACGGCTTCGCAAAAGACTACAACAAAGCGCGCGGTCACTTTTACGCACTTGATGATGTTCGTCAAACCTTACGTACCGGCGCACCAACCGACGAGAAGTCCGGGCCTATGCCAATGGCCTGTTGGAGCTGTAAAAGCCCTGACGTTGCTCGCGTGATTGATGAACGTGGTGAAGACGGTTATTTCGAAGGTAAATGGGCACGCTTAGGCTCAGAAATCGTCAACCCTATCGGTTGTTCCGATTGCCACAACACAGGCTCTGAAGCCTTCAAGAAAGGCGAACCTGCGCTAGCACTGACTCGCCCATACGTCGAGCGTGCTTTTGATACTATTGGTAAAAACTTTGATGAACAATCTCGCCTAGATAAGCAAGCATCGGTCTGCGCTCAATGTCACGTTGAATACTACTTCACCGGCCCGACTAAAGCGGTTAAGTTCCCATGGGACATGGGCACCACCGTTAATGACATGGAGAAATACTATGACGCGTTGAATTTCAAAGATTGGACGCATGCCGTATCTAAAGCGCCGATGCTAAAAGCACAACACCCAGGTTTCGAAACTTGGAGAGCGGGTATTCATGGTAAAAACAAAGTGGTGTGTGTGGACTGCCACATGCCTAAAGTGACCAAAGAAGACGGTACAGTCTACACAGACCACAAAGTGGGTAACCCATTTGATCGTTTTGAAGACACCTGTGCGCAATGCCATACCCAACCTAAAGAGCAGCTACAAGGCATCGTCTCGACTCGCAAAGCGCAAGTATTGAACATGAAGCTAACCGCTGAGAAGCAAATCGTAGCGGCACACTTTGAAGCAGGCGCAGCGTGGAAAGCAGGTGCAACAGAAGCAGAGATGGAACCTATCCTACAAGATATTCGCCACGCACAATGGCGTTGGGACTACGCGATTGCTTCTCACGGTGTCCACATGCATGCTCCTGAGGTAGCATTAGAAGTACTTGGTACTGCAGTTGACCGCGCTGCTGACGCCCGTACCAAGTTGGTTCGCTTACTGGCAACCAAAGGCATTACTGACCCTGTTCAAATTCCAGATATCTCGACCAAAGCGAAAGCACAGCAAGCACTGGGCATGGATATGGATAAGATGAACGCAGACAAGAAACACTTCCTAGAAACGGTGGCACCAGAATGGGATAAAGCAGCAGCTGAACGCGAAGCCACATATTAGTCTAACTTGCAGAGGTTAGTTTATAGATACAACAAAGGGCGTACTGAACGCCCCTTTTTTTTGTTTATTTGTTTCTTTGTTATCTTTATTTCTTCATCCCCGATTCTATCGAGAGACAAAATCGAACGTACTAGCGACGAGGAAGCCTCGGTCTAGGCTGAATATTTGGACGTGCTTTAGGTATCTGCACATTTGGACGAGCAACTGGACGCTGGATCTTCGTTTCCGGTAATGCTTTTCTTTGTTGAACCTTTTCTTTTACCGCTTTGTCTTGTAAAGTCGCTGGCTCAATACGTTCCGGACGATTCTCCCATTTGGTTTTAATCTCTTGCTTTTGCTCGTCAGGCAATGATTGCCAATGATCGTCGAGTTGGCGTTTCATGTTATCGATATTGGCGGACATATCATCGTCTTTCCAATCTTCGACTTTGTCTTTGATGGATTGCTGTTGGTCTTCATCTAAACCATTCCACCACTCTTCCAGTTTCTCTTTGTATTCATCGTCGTTATCGCAACAGCCCGGATAGTAATAAATCCAGTAGTCGTCATGATCGTACCACCACGGATCGTAATAACCCGATGAATAATAAACCATAGAGGAAGAGCCAGAATGATCGGAAGAGCTACAACCCGCCAGCACAGAGCCGCACAGCAAAACCAATATGCTTAGTGCTTTATTTTTCATTCGTTGCCCACCTTTCTCTCTATTGCTTGTTAAATTGTACGCTTACAATAGCTCTTTTGCTTTGTTAATAGAGTTAATGATTTGCACCCTATCTAAATTTGGATCATTAGAATCTAATAATAGTACCCAGGCATCAATCGCTTCCTGAAATCGGAATGACAGAAAATGATCATTTGCGATCAAAGACAAAGCCGCTTCATTATGCGGTTCTATCTGTAGAGCTTGTTCTAGAAGCAAACTGACTTCTTGCGTCATTGATTGCTGGTGAATGTAGTACAAGGTCGTCGCTTTCGCAGCAAGTTGCGTGGCATTGACTGGCTCAGTCAGTTGGATCGCGTAATCAAAACAAATCAGCGCGCCGTCAAATTCCCCCTCTAGCAGGTAGCCCTGCCCGAGTTGGAACCACAATTCAGCGTTGTTCGGATCTTCACGCAACTGGTCTTGAATCTCTTTCATGATGTCACGAGCAGTCATCATTCGTGACATTTCCGCTTGTATTCGTTTAGGCGGTGTTTGATGCAGCAATAAGAAACTGGCACTCGTCACGACAAGTACTAACAGGCAAAAGCCAAACCATTGAGCAGGTTTCACTTTTGATGCACTCAGTGATAAGAGTACGATAAACAACCCCATCAGAGTGATGGCAGCGAAAAACCAAACAGACATAACACGTCCTGTAAACAAAGATAACGTCAGTGTACGCAGTTCTTACTTTAAATGCGTTGATACAGATACAAAAAAGCCGAGCAACTAAGGCTCGGCTTTTCATATCAAGATAACGATGTAAGATTACTCTTCGTTACCTTCCTCTGCATCATCAGCAGCTGGAGCTTCTGAAGCGTCTTGCTGCGTATTTTCGCCTGTTGACTCTAACGCTTCTGCATCTTCATCAGCAGGCAGCTCTTCATCATCAACTTCTTCAATACGTTGCAAACCAACAACTGATTCATCTTCCGCAGTACGGATAAGCGTTACACCTTGTGTGTTACGACCAACCTGGCTAACTTCACCCACACGAGTACGTACTAACGTGCCAGCGTCGGTGATCATCATCATTTCATCACCTTCAACAACCTGGATAGCACCAACTACCGGGCCATTTCGCTCAGAAACTTTGATAGAAACTACACCTTGAGTGCCACGACCTTTTGTCGGGTACTCGCTAAGTGCTGTACGTTTACCATAACCGTTTTCTGTAACCGTTAGGATGTCGCCTTCGTGCGAAGGAACAATAAGTGATACAACTTGGTCATTTTCAGCCAGTTTCATACCACGAACACCAGAGGCGGTACGACCCATAGGACGAACACCTTTAAACTTGATCTCTGGCTGACCATTCTCATCAAGAACTGGTTTACCATTTTCATCAAGTACTGGAATCTCTTCTGCTTCTTTAAAGCGAACCACTTTACCCGCTTTAGAGAACAGCATGATTTCGTTTTCGCCGTTAGTGATATCCACACCGATTAACGAATCGTCTTCACGTAGGTTCACAGCGATTAGGCCGTTTGAACGTACGTTTGCAAACTGGTTCAACGGCGTTTTCTTAACCGTACCGTCACCTGTTGCCATGAAGATGAATTTGTCTTCAGAGAATTCATCAACACGCAGAATCGCGGTAATGCGCTCACCTTCTTCGAGTGGAAGGATGTTCACAATTGGCTTACCACGCGCAGTACGGCTCGCTAGAGGCAATTGGTAAACTTTCAGGCGGTATGTTTTACCACGAGTAGAGAAACACAAGATGTTATCGTGGGTATTCGCCACTAGAAGACGCTCGATATGGTCTTCATCTTTCATCTTAGTCGCACTCTTACCTTTACCACCACGGCGCTGTGACTCGTAGTCGCTCAGTACTTGGTACTTAACGTAACCACCGTGAGATAGAGTAACCACAACGTCTTCACGTGCGATCAGCTCTTCCATGTCAATATCATGGCTCGCAGCTGTGATTTCTGTACGACGAGCGTCACCAAAGCCGTCACGAACCGCTTCAAGTTCCTCACGGATAACTTCCATCAAACGCTCAGTGCTCGCAAGGATATGCATGAGTTCAGCGATTTCTTCTAGAAGTGTTTTGTATTCGCCAAGAATCTTCTCGTGTTCTAGACCTGTTAGTTTATGTAAACGTAGATCTAGGATAGCTTGTGCTTGTTGCTCAGTCAGGAAGTACTGACCATCACGAATACCGTATTCAGGCTCTAGCCATTCAGGGCGCGCAGCATCTGTACCAGCACGCTCTAGCATTGCTGAAACGTTGCCTAAATCCCAACCACGAGCGATAAGACCCGCTTTTGCTTCAGCCGGTGTAGGTGCCTTACGGATAAGCTCAATGATTTCATCAATGTTAGCAAGCGCTAGAGCTAAACCTTCAAGGATATGAGCACGTTCACGCGCTTTACGCAGTTCGAAGATAGTACGACGTGTCACAACTTCACGACGGTGATCAACGAAGCACTTCAACATATCTTTTAGGTTGAATAGCTGTGGCTGGCCATTGTTTAGGGCCACCATGTTGATACCGAAAGTGGTTTGCAGCTGAGTCTGAGCGTAAAGGTTGTTTAGAACTACTTCGCCCACAGCATCGCGCTTACACTCAATAACAATGCGCATACCGTCTTTATCTGACTCGTCGCGCAATGCACTGATGCCTTCTACTTTCTTATCTTTAACTAGCTCAGCGATCTTTTCGATCAAGCGAGCTTTGTTCACCTGGTAAGGAATTTCAGTGACGATAATGGTCTCTTTACCATTCTTCTCCACTTCGATGTCCGCTTTCGAACGCATGTAGATTTTGCCACGACCTGTTTTGTACGCGTCTACAATGCCTTTACGACCGCTGATAAGCGCCGCCGTTGGGAAATCAGGACCAGGAATGTAATCCATTAGTTCATCAATAGTGATTTCTTCATTATTGATGTATGCAAGACAGCCATCAATCACTTCGCCAAGGTTATGAGGCGGGATGTTGGTTGCCATACCTACTGCGATACCAGAAGCACCGTTAACCAATAGGTTTGGAATTTTAGTTGGAAGAACCGCTGGGATCTGCTCAGTACCGTCGTAGTTTGGTACGTAGTCTACGGTTTCTTTATCTAGGTCAGCCAATAGTTCATGGGCAATTTTTGCCATTCGAACTTCGGTGTAACGCATTGCCGCAGCAGAGTCGCCATCGATCGAGCCAAAGTTACCTTGACCATCGACCAGCATGTAACGAAGCGAGAACGGCTGAGCCATACGTACGATTGTGTCGTACACAGCACTATCACCATGTGGGTGATATTTACCGATTACGTCGCCGACAACACGGGCTGATTTTTTATATGGTTTGTTCCAATCGTTGCCTAGTACGTTCATCGCGAATAAAACGCGGCGGTGTACTGGTTTTAGGCCATCACGCACATCTGGAAGAGCACGACCCACGATGACTGACATCGCATAGTCTAGGTATGAACCTCTAAGCTCATCTTCAATGTTTACGGGCGTGATCTCTTTAGCTAAATCGCTCATAGAGCCATTATCCCTCTATTATCTGATCGTAATTACGATACGTGTAAGGTGCAAAAATATAACACACAATTCATCACTTCGGCATCACTTTCCCTCTCCTTTTATCAGGTTGTGAGCTTGGTTATGAATCAAATGTCGAGAATTTGCACACTCATCCCATATCTTTCTGATTAGTGGTTATATTTCGGTCAATATTGAGCAAAATCGGACTCTTTACGCGGAAAAGCGATGTAAATTCCTTTAACTACACAACGCGAAAATGCAGGTTTTAGAGTTATTGTCACTGGCACCAGTTCAAGGATGAACCAAAAACAATAGCTAGCGCTTTCAAAATTGCAGGCACCTGTCTCGATTGCCGCGCCAGTGAACTCTGTCATTGTCCCTTAACTAAGCACATCGAGGTTGTTTGGGTGTAAAACGTTGGAGTATACTGGCGCCCTCTAAAGGACTCTGATTGAATGCAATAAAACCAATTATGACTAAAGCACAAAACGTCGACCCAAGTGAAATTAAGAAATTCGAGGACATGGCTTCTCGATGGTGGGATTTAGAAGGCGAGTTTAAGCCACTTCATCAAATTAACCCACTTCGTTTGAACTATGTACTTGAAAAAGCAAATGGCTTGTTTGGCAAGCGCGCACTTGATGTCGGCTGTGGTGGTGGCATTCTTGCTGAAAGCATGGCAAAAGAAGGCGCTATTGTGACGGGGCTTGATATGGGTAAAGAACCATTAGAAGTCGCGCGACTACATGCATTAGAAACAGGCACTCAACTGACCTACATTCAGAGCACAATAGAAGACCACGCTATAGAAAACGCAGGAACTTACGATGTCGTGACTTGTATGGAGATGCTTGAACACGTTCCAGATCCTCTCTCCGTTATCCGCTCTTGTGCTGCGCTAGTCAAACCCGGTGGTCACGTGTTTTTCTCAACTTTGAACCGAAACATTAAGTCGTACTTATTTGCTATTGTCGGTGCTGAGAAGCTTCTTAAGATTGTTCCTGAAGGCACTCATGAGCACGATAAGTTTATCAAGCCAGCCGAAATGATGAAGATGATAGACCAAACTGACCTGACGGAAATGGGCATTACTGGGCTTCATTACAACCCTCTAAATGATAGCTACAAACTCGGTCGTAATGTAGATGTAAACTACATCGTTCATACTAAAAAATACTGAACGCTATTAAGTTAAAAAATGAGTTTTGTGATTGACATTTTTTAAAGAAAATGAATCGGAAGCGGTAGCACAAAGTTGCCGCTTTTTTTGTCTTTTTATGGCTAAAATTCGTGCTCTAGATTCCATTTTGACCAAGCCATTTTTCGTAGATAAAAACGGCCAAAGATCAAGGAAAATATTTTTGCATGCGGTTATTTCTAAACCGATCTCGAAACCGTACTTTTAACCATTCAAGTCTGCCCTTTTCTCATCGGTTAGTGTTCACTTACTGATTTTTTTCATTTTGTCAGTTATCCACAAGTCATCCCCGATCTGTACCTTGATAAATCAGTGTAATAGCACTATCTTGTAACCCGCAAACAAATGAACCCCTATATGTTGTGTTTAAGCGACAATATATAGATAGACTTTGATCACAAAGCCGCCGCAAGCTTTACTCATATTGCACATAAACAAACAAAAATACGGCTTTTATCAGTTTTCTTAGGGAAATAAAGCAGAATGAACCAACAACTTACCGTCACCAAGCGTGATGGCCGTAAAGAAAGTATCGATCTGGATAAAATCCACCGCGTTATCACTTGGGCTGCAGAAGGTCTAGATAATGTTTCGGTTTCTCAAGTAGAACTTCGCGCTCACATCCAGTTTTACGACGGCATCACAACGACAGATATTCACGAGACAATCATCAAGTCTGCGGCAGACCTGATCTCTGAAGAGACTCCGGATTACCAATACCTAGCTGCTCGCCTAGCGGTATTCCATCTGCGTAAAAAAGCGTATGGCCAATACGAGCCACCAACGCTTTATGATCACGTGTCTCGCCTCGTCGATATGGGTAAGTACGATCAACATATTCTAGAAGACTACACAAAAGCAGAACTCGACGAACTTGATGCGTACCTCGACCATAAACGCGACCTAAACTTCTCATACGCGGCAGTTAAGCAGCTAGAGGGTAAGTACTTCGTACAGAACCGTGTTACGGGCCAAATTTACGAAAGTGCTCAGTTCTTATACATCCTTGTAGCAGCGTGCTTATTTGCGAAATATCCAAAAGCGACGCGTCTTGATTACATCAAACGTTTCTACGATGCGACATCGACATTTAAGATTTCTCTACCTACGCCAATTATGTCTGGCGTGCGTACCCCTACTCGCCAGTTCAGCTCATGTGTTCTGATCGAGTGTGGCGACAGTCTTGATTCTATTAACGCAACAGCAAGCTCAATTGTTCGTTACGTATCTCAGCGCGCTGGTATTGGTATCAACGCAGGTCGTATCCGTGCATTAGGCTCAGAAATTCGCGGTGGTGAAGCATTCCACACTGGTTGTATTCCGTTCTACAAGTACTTCCAAACAGCAGTAAAATGTTGTTCACAAGGTGGTGTACGTGGTGGCGCAGCTACTGTGTTCTACCCAATGTGGCACGGTGAAGCACGCTCACTAATGGTACTTAAGAACAACCGTGGTGTTGAAGAAAACCGTGTTCGTCACATGGACTACGGTGTTCAGTTAAACAAACTGATGTACCAACGTTTAGTTGAAGGCGGCAATATTACGCTATTCTCACCATCTGATGTACCTGGTCTGTACGACGCATTCTTCGAAAACCAAGAAGAGTTTGAGCGTCTATACGTGAAGTACGAGAACGATCCTTCAATCAAGAAAGAAACGGTTAAAGCGATTGAAATGTTCACTCTGCTAATGCAAGAGCGTGCATCAACGGGTCGTATCTACATCCAGAACGTGGACCACTGTAATACTCACAGCCCATTTGATTCTGAAGTCGCTCCAGTTCGTCAGTCGAACCTATGTTTAGAAATCGCACTGCCAACGAAACCATTAACTAACGTTGAAGATGACTCAGGCGAGATCGCACTGTGTACGCTTTCTGCATTCAACTTAGGTGCTATCAAGTCTCTAGATGATTTCGAAGAGCTATCCGATCTTGTTGTTCGTGCGTTAGATGCACTGCTTGATTACCAAGATTACCCTCTACCAGCGGCATACAAATCGACTATGAACCGTCGTACGCTAGGTGTTGGTGTGATTAACTTTGCTTACTACTTAGCGAAGAATGGCGTGAAATACTCTGACGGTAGCGCGAACGGCCTAACTCACCGTACGTTCGAAGCAATGCAGTACTACCTATTGAAAGCATCTGTAGCACTGGCGAAAGAACAAGGTAAGTGTCCTTCATTCGACGAGACGAACTACGCGAAAGGCTTACTGCCGATTGATACGTATAAGAAAGATATCGACCTAATTTGTGACGAAGCGCTGCACTACGACTGGGACAGCCTACGTAAAGAAATTATGGAGCACGGCCTACGTAACTCAACACTGACTGCGCTAATGCCTTCTGAGACTTCTTCTCAGATTTCAAACGCAACTAACGGTATTGAGCCACCACGTGGTTACGTTTCAGTAAAAGCTTCGAAAGACGGTATCCTGAAGCAAGTTGTACCAGAGTTCACAGAACTTAAAGACAGCTATGAACTGCTTTGGAATATCGGTTCGAACGACGGTTATCTACACCTTGTGGGTATTATGCAGAAGTTTGTTGACCAAGCTATCTCTGCTAATACTAACTACGACCCGTCACGTTACGAGACTGGCAAGGTTCCAATGAAGAAACTACTTCAAGACCTGCTAACAGCGTATAAGTTTGGTGTGAAAACGCTTTACTACCACAACACTCGTGATGGCGCGAAAGATGAACAGAAAGACGCTGTTCAACCACAAGATGACGATTGTGCTGGCGGCGGTTGTAAGATTTAATCTTCCCGTACCTAGCGAACCCGTAAAGACAGACTATCGATAACCTCCCCCTTACGGGGAGGTTTAAAAGGAATTGAGGCATTATGGCTTACAGTACTTTTAACCAAAAAAAGAATGACCAATTGAAGGAACCAATGTTCCTAGGTCAATCAGTAAACGTTGCACGTTACGACCAACAAAAGTTTGAGATTTTCGAAAAACTTATCGAGAAACAACTTTCTTTCTTCTGGCGTCCAGAAGAAGTAGACGTATCTAGCGACCGTATCGATTACAACAAACTGCCAGATCACGAGAAGCACATCTTCATCTCTAACTTGAAGTACCAAACGCTTCTTGACTCTATTCAAGGTCGTAGCCCTAACGTGGCACTGCTGCCGCTTGTGTCTCTGCCAGAACTAGAGACTTGGATTGAGACTTGGTCTTTCTCTGAAACGATTCACTCTCGTTCTTACACACACATTATTCGTAACATCGTGAACGACCCTGCTGTAGTGTTTGATGATATCGTTGAGAACGAGCACATTCTGAAGCGTGCAAAAGACATCGCGCACTACTACGACGATTTGATTCAAGCGACGAATGATTACCATCGCTACGGTGAAGGTGAGCATGTCCTTAACGGTGAAACGGTTAAGGTTAGTCTGTACGATCTTAAGAAGAAGCTGTACATCTGTCTGATGTCTGTTAACGCATTAGAAGCTATTCGTTTTTACGTAAGTTTCGCATGTTCTTTCGCTTTCGCAGAACGCGAACTAATGGAAGGTAACGCGAAAATCATCAAGCTGATCGCTCGTGACGAAGCACTTCACTTAAACGGCACGCAGCACATGATCAACCTGCTACGTAACGGTCAAGATGACTTCACTTTCATGCAAATCGCAGAAGAGGCAAAACAGGACTGTTTTGACCTATTCAAAGAAGCGGCTGAGCAAGAAAAAGAGTGGGCAGAGTATCTATTCAAAGATGGCTCTATGATCGGTCTAAACAAAGACATCCTAAGCCAATACGTTGAATACATCACAAATATTCGTATGCAAGCGGTAGGTCTACCAGCAGCGTATCCAGAAGCAACAACCAACCCAATTCCATGGATTAACGCTTGGTTGTCTTCAGATAACGTTCAAGTTGCGCCTCAAGAAGCAGAAATCTCTTCTTACCTTGTGGGTCAAATTGACAATGAAGTTCGCGCAGATGACTTCGAAGGATTCGAGCTGTAATGGCAACACTCAAAATCAACAAACTGATCAGCATTGAATCCAACCCTTCCAATACGATTTTGGAAACAATGGAGCAAGCTGGCCTATTACCAGAATACAACTGCCGTGATGGGCACTGCGGCGCCTGTCGCTGCAAATTGGAGTCTGGTGAAGTGGAGTATGTTGGTTTTGCCATGGCTTACACACAAAGTGATGAAATATTACCTTGTATCTGTAAAGCAAAATCAGATTTGTCACTTAGCGGCGTTAACTACGCGATGAAAGAAAAGCAGCGCGCATAACGTTGACTCGACGGTATAAAATGCAAAAGCCAAGGTAATCACCTTGGCTTTTTTGTCTCTGTGTATTGTCTCTCAGACTACTGTATAGAGCTTTGGTTATAAAGCACTGCTCGGGAGGTGCATCTCTTTAACTTTCTCTAAAAATGCATAATGCGCAAACATCGGTTTACGTTCTAGGTAGCGACGCAACAAGTCTAGTGCTGCCGTGCTGATCACTTTAACTTGATCACTGCGCTGATACTTTTTCGAGAGTTTATATAACGCTCCCCACTCGCCTGACGGTGTCGATAAAGCGACGGAAAAAACGCCCTCTTCAATATGGCCAGTGACGAGTGATAAATCCGTCCCACACTTCTCTCGCGTAGCACCAGCCAGAGCAAACGTTTCTGCTAATGGATCTCCGCTGTTGGCCATCGCTTGAGTCAGGCTCGGTAGTATCCAACCATGCCCTAGTTGTTTTTCAGCGTTTTCATCACCGTTTAGCCAGTACGTTAAGTATCCTCCGCTACTTTTTTCGGAGGTCGACACTGTTAGTCCTTTATCGACCAACAACTGGCCGACATTTTCAACCATAGGTAAATCAATACTAACGGTATTACTCTCAAGGTGTTTATTAATTATCTGTACTAGTTTCAAACGCTGTTCAATCTGATCTGAAGGACCAAAAAGTTTCACTTCAATAAAAGGCAAGTAAGAGCGATACCCTAGCTCATAGTCTTGAGGAAGTTTTAGCTGATCTAGCTTATCTGAAATACCGGATTCAGATAGACCAAACGTGTAGATTCGACTACAACATGAACCTTGAACATCGGGAAACACTCTTCTCAGATCGGGAAGAATTTGCGTCTCTGCCATGAGCTTAAATTCACTTGGTACACCCGGTGTGAAATAAAAAATGGCATCATTAATCAGCATTTTGAAACCGCAAGCAGTGCCTATCGGGTTGTCCAATATCTCTGCCGTTTCTGGCAGCATTGCTTGCTTTAAATTACTGTCCGGCATAGGGATGCCACGTCGAGCATACAAACTTTCTAGATGCTGCAACCACTCTTTGAATAGCACCAGTTTACAATCGGCGGCTCTCGCGGCGGCGGCAGCACTCATGTCATCCGTTGTAGGGCCTAAACCACCATTAACAATAACCACATCGTTGTTAAAGCTGAGCATTAAAAACTCTTCAACCAAACTCGATAGGCTATCACCAACCGTAGAGCGCTTTGTTAAGCCAAATCCATGTTGATAAAACAGGCTAGACAACCATGCCGCATTAGTATCAACAATATCACCGTGGAGGACTTCCTCACCAGTACTAAGCATTGCTATTTTCACAACTGACTCCTGAACGTAAGCACAATCCTATTTTCGTTATAGCGCTTATTTTTCTTTTTATTTGGACAAATCTCGCCGAGGTTTGTTGGGACTAAATAAGGGTCAAGTGTTTAAATGATTGATGTTTTGAGGGATAATTACGAGCCCGAACATACACCATTAACTCGGAGACCTTTGTGTCAAAATCATCCATGTTCAAGACGACTCTAACAGGCCTTTGCTTGGCTTCGTCAGCGCTTGCGCACGCAAGTCGCTATGACCTAAACCGTCATACAGAGTTTTCTTACACACCTGATTGCTTGTCAGGTTACTGCGAAACGACGACTCTGTACACCTTCGAGGCTCAAAATCGCGGTGTTATGTATGAACAGAATAATGATGATTCGCTAAACCTTGACGCAGGGCTTCAGCCTAAACATCTCATCATCCCTCAAGATAAAGACTGGGATTATCTGATGGGTCAAACCTACACCATTCTAGGTCTCAGTATCGCGACCGTAGGCATGATGACTTTTCTTCCAGAAAGTATCACCAAATGGGACGAAGAAGACCGAGACATGAGTAAGTTGGGGCAAAAGTGGAAAGATAATGTCTCTGACGGCCCCGTTTGGGATCGCGATGAACATGTCCTCAACTACATCATGCACCCATATTTTGGCGGCGTTTACTACACGGCAGCACGTCACGCTGGCTATAATGAATTTCAGTCGTTTTTGTACTCCGCAACTATGTCGACGTTCTTTTGGGAGTATGGCGTGGAGGCGTTCGCAGAAGTACCATCTTGGCAGGATATTTTTATCACACCATTCTTTGGTGCTGTTGTTGGTGAAATGATGTTAACGGCTGAGCAAGACATTATTGCAAACGGCGGCGAAGTTATGGGTTCTGAAACCGCAGGTGATGTTTCGCTCTTCTTCTTAAACCCTGTTGGACATATTCATTATTGGGTAACTGATGCATGGGGCGGTAGTGCAGAACTACAATTCAATTCATCACCTTGGTTTGGAAACCAAGATGTTGCAAAATTCGCCATGGACGCAGGCGCAAACTACGACAGTCAATTTTATGGTGTCGAGTTAAAAGTAACCTTCTAATCCTAAGTTGATACTCGGTAAAAAGCAGCCTTACGATGGCTGCTTTTTTGTGCTCTGAACATTGTTTTAATTATTTGCATCACGAATTAGTGTTAAAAATTGACTTTCATCAAACATTACCCGCCCTTAGCACCTACACTAAATAAAAGGATTTATTCCAATAACTTAAGTAGCACGTTTATTCGTACTGCGTCCAAACCTTGATTCCAGGAGGGGACATTATGAACACCGTATTTATTGTTAATTTTGTCGGACAAGCGTCACCCGCCACGATTAAAGAGCTCGCTGCAATCACACACGAAAACGGCGGGAAATGGCTGATCAGCAAAGTAAACTTTATCGAAGACCAAGTTGCAGGTGTCATCAAAGTAGAGCTTCCAAGAGAAAATGCCGACATCGTTAAACAAGCGTTCTCTTCTTGTCAGACTCTTGTTGTTAGGTTCGTCGACTCTGAGCCTCACTCATATCGTGAAGACACTATCTTCCAACTTCGTTTAGATGCCAACGATAGAGCGGGTATTGTGAATGAAATTACTCACGTTCTCGATAATCAAGGTATCTCAATTTTAGATATGGATTGTCAGCGTGTATTCATTGCAGGAGGCGGAGGGGTAAGCTCTAGCTTATTCAGCGCTAAAATGGCGATAAAACTACCTAGCGAGCTAGAAATTGAAGACATAGCCAATGAGTTAGAATCTCTGAGTGAAGACACTCGTGTAATTGTAGAAAGCTAACTGCATACCTTTAACGCTTCCCCAATAAAAAGAGCAGCAATTCAGCTGCTCTTTGTCGTTCTAATACTCAATACGTTTTATATCACTGACCACTGAGACAGTGAACGTTTGAAATCAGAGTAGTCAAATTCATTCAGTTTTTGAATGTCACCATTCGAGCGTTCACAGTAGACCGACGGCATACGTAGACCGTTAAACCAGTTCAGTTTCACCATGGTGTAACCGGCACTATCTAGAATATGCAGACGCTGTCCTATCTCTAGAGGCTGTTCGAAGTTCGCCACGCAGAACTGGTCTCCAGCCAAACAAGAGCACGAGCCGATCACATACTCGTGTTCACCATTTTCAGATGCTTCAAGAATTGACGCTGGCTCATTGTAGATCAACGTATCTAAGCGGTGAGCTTCTGTGGCTGAATCGACAATCGCCGTCTTCTTTACGTTCTCAACGATATCAACCACAGTGACCACTAGGTCAGTCGTCTTGGTAATGATCGCTTCGCCCGGTTCTAGGTACATTTGCACGCCGTGTTTTTCAGCAAACGCTTTCAGCGCTAGGCCAAGCTTTTCGATGTCATAACCCGGCCATGTGAAGAACACGCCGCCACCCATGCTTACCCAGTCCAGCTTATCTAGGTACTCGCCAAACTGAGCTGAAATAGCATCGAGTAAACCGATAAACGCATCCACGTCTTTGTTCTCACAGTTCATGTGGAACATTACGCCATCAATACCATCAAAAATTTCCGGTTTGATGTGATCAGCCTGAACACCAAGACGAGAGAATTGACGCGCTGGGTTTGCTAAGTCTTGCCCTGCATAGCTCACACCTGGGTTCAGGCGCAAGCCAATCGATGCTTTACCTTCGACAATATGACGATAAGCCGCTAGCTGTGACTGAGAGTTAAAGATCATCTTGTCAGAGATGTCCGCCACATCGCGAACGTCATCTTCGCTGTAACCCACGCTGTATGCGTGTGTCTCACCACCAAACGTTTCGTAGCCAAGCTTCACTTCAAACGGGCCAGAACTTGTTGTTCCGTCTAGGTAAGGCTTGATGATGTCGAATACACCCCATGTTGAGAAGCACTTCAGTGCTAATACAAGCTTCACACCAGAGATGTCTTTTAGCTGTTTTGCTTTCTCTAGGTTCTCAATCAGCTTGTCTTCATTGATCATGAAGTATGGCGTTTTTAGTTCGTTTTGTTGCATTTTGATACCTTACGTCCCTTCGCCTTAGCAAAGGCACTATAAAATCGAACAAAGCCGACGCAAGTGCATCGGCTTAAACGTACAAATAAGAGTCGCTAAATTCTTACTTCAATTTATGGATAACAGGTTGTCCTGGCTCCAGTTCTTGAACATGCCAATCTAGACCAATAGATGGCATGGTTTCTAGGAATGGGTCTGGATCTAGTTGTTCCATGTTGAACACGCCTTTGTCTGCCCACTTGCCACGGAAGAACTGCAAAGCCGCAGTGATCGCTGGTACGCCAGTGGTGTATGAGATAGCTTGGTGTTCAACATCTTCGTATGCGACTTCGTGATCAGCGTTGTTGTAAATAAATACACTGCGCTCTTTACCATCTTTCTTACCTTGAACCCAAGTACCGATACACGTTAGGCCAGTGTAGCCTGGTGCGAGTGATGTTGGATCTGGTAGTAGTGCTTTTAGCACGTGCAAAGGTTGAACAACCGTACCGTCGTGAAGCGTTAGTGGATCTGGGCTGAGTAGACCGATGTCGCGCATCACATTGAAGTAGTTTAGGTAACGGTCACCAAAGCCCATCCAGAATTCGATGCGTTTCGCCGGGATGAACTCTTGCATAGATCGAACTTCGTCGTGCGCCATTGAGTACACTTTGTGTGAACCACAATTCGGGAATTCAAACTCAAGCATACGTGAGTGACAAGGTACTTGTTTCCACTCGCCGTTTTCCCAGTAGAACGAATCGCCTTGAATCTCAAGCATGTTCGTTTCTGGATCAAAGTTAGTTGCGAACTTCTTACCGTGGTCGCCTGCGTTTACATCCATTACGTCGATAGTATCGATTTCATCGAACAGATGCTTCACTGCGTATGCGGCAAACACCGATACTACGCCCGGATCGAAACCAGCACCAAGAATACCTGTAATGCCCGCTTCTTCAAACTTCTCACGGTAACCCCACTGCCAATCGTAAGCTTGAGGTACTTGTTGGCCTTCAGAGCACAAATCAACCGCAACAGATGTATCAAGGTATGACACTTTAGCTTGGTAACATGCTTCCATAATAGACATGTTCACCCAAGGAGGACCTGCGTTGATCACTAAGTCAGGTTGTACTTCTTTAATTAAAGCAACTAAAGAATCTACGTCGTCCGCGTTTACCGCTCGCGCTTCTAATTTCTTAGTTGAATCTTTCAGATTGTTTTTCTTCTGAATCGATTCGATGATTTTCTCACACTTACCTACGGTACGTGATGCGATTGTGATATCACCCAGAACGTCGTTGTTTTGTGCTGCTTTATGTGCAACTACCCAGCCAACGCCGCCTGCACCAATCTGTAGAATTGCCATAGTTTTCCGTTACCTTTGTTAAACTAGCTCTGCCGCTAGCGTATTGATTTTTGAGAGCAAAGATTCAAAGTCCGCCGTCGTCAGACACGGGTTCAAAATCGTAAATTTCAATGCAGTTTTATCGTCGACAATGGTTTCACCCAATACCGCGATACCGCGTGTTAACGCTTCTAAGCGCAACGTTTTGTTCAGTTCATCAAGATCCGCTGATTCATGTGTCGCGCGGAACAGAACCGTAGATAGTGATGGTTCAGCCAACAACTCAAAGTGTTTGTTATCTCGAATCATGTCCGCCACTTCAAGCGTCTGTTCAAGCAAATGATCATACATATCGCCTAGGGCTTTTGGCCCTACGCTTTGCATCGTCATAAACACTTTGAGCGCATCAAAACGCTTAGTTGTCGCAATAGACTTATCCACCAAGTTCGGTAGTTCGTCGTGTTCGCGGTTCAAATAGTCTGCATGGTGAAGCAGGAATTTAAAGTTAGACTTGTCATTTACCAATAGCGCACCACAACTGATGGTTTGGTAAAACAGCTTATGGAAGTCTACGCTGATGGAATGTGCACGCTCACAACCTTTCAGACGCGCTTTTTGGCTACTTAGAATCAGAGCTCCACCGTATGCACCGTCGACGTGCATCCACATGTCATGTTTCGCTGCGATATCGGCGATAAAGTCTAAGTCATCAATAGCACCGTGATCCGTTGTACCCGCGGTGCCAACAATGGCAAATGGGATCAAACCTTCTGCTTTGGCCTGATTGAGAACTTCGTCTAACTTAGTGACATCCATCGTTCCATCGGCATTAGCATCGACGGTCATGACCGCTTTTTCACCCAATCCCATCCAAGACGCTGATTTTTGAACCGTGAAGTGGGATTTTTTCGAACATACAATACGTAGCTTGTCTGCGTATTCAGGAAGGCCAAGCTTTTGAATTGAGTGTGCACTGAGTTTGTCAGCAATCCAATCTCGCGCAAGCATCAAACCCATTTGGTTACTTTGCGTGCCGCCGCTCGTGAAGATACCGTCCGCTTTTTCACCTAACTCATATTTATCGCATAGCCAGTTCACAACTTTCTGTTCAACATAAGTCGCTGATGAAGCTTGATCCCATGAGTCCATCGACTGGTTCAAAGCCGCAATCATTGCCTCTGCCGCAATCGCTGGCATCAACGGTGGAGTATGCAGGTGAGCAATACAATCTGGATGTTGAGTAAAAATTGCGTTTTTCGCGACCAGATCAGCAGCATCGTCGATAACGGATTTAAGAGGCGCATTTCCATTATCAAGATCAACGTCGTGAATCGCTGCTTCCAATGCTTTTGGATCCATACCTGAATACGGTGCAGTCACTTGTTCAAACACTGACTTCATTGCCGTAGTAGTGTGATTCATCACCGAAGCAAATTCATTGCTGCCCATCTCTCCAGTGTGGATGAAATGCTTCTTCCATTCATCTTGTGGCTGAGTTTCGATGTGACTACCGCCAGCGGCTAAAATCGCGTCTTCAAATACACGTAAAGCAAAGTCGATTTGCTCAAACGAGATGATAAGAGGAGGAAGGAAACGAATTACTGCGCCTTCGCGTCCACCTTTCTCAACGATCAAGCCACGCTCGAGTGCTGCGCGTTGAATAGAAAGTGTGAGTTCACTATCCGCTTGAGGTTCACCAAATTTATTGAGCTCACCGTTTGGAGTTTTAATCTCCACGCCTAGCATCAAACCTTTGCCACGAACCTCTGCGATACAGTTCACACGCTTTTGAATACTTTCAAGGCCGTAGCGCAGGTACTGACCCGCAACATTGGCATGCTCAACAAGGTTATCACGCTGGATAATTTCTAATGCTTTCGCACCAGAGACCATAGCTAGCTGGTTACCACGAAATGTACCTGTGTGCTCGCCCGGCTTCCATGTATCATGTTGCTTGTTGATAACCAATAGCGACATTGGTAAACCACCACCAATTGCTTTTGATAAACACAGAATATCTGGAACAATGCCCGACTCTTCGAACGCGAAATTGTAGCCAGTTTTACCAACACCACACTGGATCTCATCGAAGATCAGTAAGATACCGTGTTCATCACAAATACGACGTAACTCTCGTAGCCAGAATGCTGGCGCAGGAACAACACCACCCTCACCTTGCACTGGCTCCACGATAATCGCGGCAGGCTTCATAATGCCTGACTCATCATCGTTTAAAAGACGATCGATATAGCGGATACTTGCTTTAGCACCTTCATCACCGCCAAGCCCAAAAGGACAACGCAGGTTGTATGGGAAAGGCATAAAGTGCACATCCGACATCAAACCAGTTCGACGAGCTTTCGTGCCTAAGTTACCCATCATCCCCATCGTACCATTAGTCATACCATGGTATGCGCCACGGAAGGCAAACATAGTGTTGCGACCGGTAGTCTGTTTCGCGAGCTTGATAGCAGCTTCAACCGCATCAGCTCCAGACGGGCCACAAAATTGGATAACGCTGTTCTCGCTTAACTCTTGAGGAAGAAAAGACTTAACAGATTGAATAAACGTCGTTTTTGCTGATGTTGCAATATCTAGCGTCTGATATGGCAGTCCTGAATCTAATTGCTCTTTCAGAGCTTGGTTTATTTCAGGATGGTTATACCCCAAAGCTAGAGTGCCTGCCCCCGCAAGGCAGTCTAGAAAGATCTGTCCACGCGTATCTTCAACCAAGCACCCAAAGGCTTGTTTAATTGCGATCGGCAAACGACGTGGATAAGAACGTACTTCAGATTCATGCTCAGCCTGATCAATCAATACTTGATCTGGCGTTAAGTCATACGTTCCCTCAACGATAGGAACCTGAGACGAAAAAATGTTTGCGATATTGCTATCGACTTCAAAGGCAGTGCTCATACTACATAATCCCTTGAATTATAATAATTCTGTATCCTGTATTAATAATCATTAGAATGAAATTACAGGAGGTGTAAATACCCCTCCGCATTTGTCAGTGCATAAATGACAAATACAGATCATCCGCCACGATACTCGCGGCTTTATATGTAAAAGGGATTAATCAAGGTTCTGTAATGCACCCGTTTTGTAAAACAGGACATTTCGGCAGTATGAAGCTGATTAGTGTGTGTTTATTCAAAGGTTTCAATGTTGGGTTTCCCATTAATATGCCGCGTTTACAGCATTAGTATCCCGTCTATCGACAAAAGGCTTTGCCGATA
This sequence comes from Vibrio sp. Vb0349, assembly GCF_033338975.1. Classification (NCBI taxonomy): domain Bacteria; kingdom Pseudomonadati; phylum Pseudomonadota; class Gammaproteobacteria; order Vibrionales; family Vibrionaceae; genus Vibrio; species Vibrio sp. Vb0349. The sequence goes on from NZ_JAWOTS010000012.1 coordinate 124,117, forward strand.
CCTACCCTACGCAGTGTCACAATCAGCTTGAATGGTCACTACGCGTATCCCCCAGAGATCAAACGTTGTTAATTACGCTCCGAGATTGCGCGCGAATTTATCACAAAATAAAATCTTCTGGCAACGATTTTTCATATTAGTAACAGTGATGTAAATCACAACAAAACATACCCCATCGTAACTCGCATGTTCATATTCATGAGCTATGCTTTTCTGCTTCTCTCAAACAGCTGTTATTTAAACAAATATTCTTGAGATATCATCACCTCATCCAACAGAGGTTTAAGGTTGTGCTGCTTAATCGTAAAACATTCCTTTCTATATCCGGAACATTTAAAAAGATAGCATTCTCGTCACAGCTTTGCCTGGAGTAAGAGTAGTTATTCACCACAAGTAATGGTTTAAACATAGACTAGTAGGAATAGCTAAGATGTTTTGCAATGGCAGAATTAACAATCACTTGAGTCAATGAGACAAAGGGTTCGCTACTTAACGAAGTCTGTGACAGAAAAGAAGTTTGAGATTTTCAAAAAAATACGAAAAAGGCCTAACATTTTCATGTTAGGCCTTAAATCTGGAGCGACACACGAGGTTCGAACTCGTGACCTCAACCTTGGCAAGGTTGCGCTCTACCAACTGAGCTAGTGTCGC